>NZ_ASSC01000300.1 GCF_000520735.1 Paenibacillus forsythiae T98 | reverse complement strand
ATGCGGCGGTACATGGAGACGGCGGCGCGGCTGGAAGCCGATCCGGGCAATGCCGGGCTGGAGCAAGAGCTGGTCCTCCAGGGTCAGGACATTGACGCGGCAGGACTCTGGCACCTGGAGAGCGAAGCGAAAAGCGTGCTGTCGAAGCTCGGAATCCAGCAGTTCGACGCGCGCATGGGTGCGCTTTCCGGCGGCCAGCGCAAACGGGTCGCGCTGGCGGCGGCCCTGATTACCCCTTCGGAACTGCTCATTCTGGACGAGCCCACTAACCATATCGACACGTCCTCGGTCGCCTGGCTAGAGCAGTATCTGCAGAAGCGGCGCGGCGCGCTGCTGATGGTGACGCATGACCGCTACTTTCTGGAGCGGGTCGCGGGCGTTATGCTGGAGCTGGATCAGGGGCGGCTGTTCCGTTATGAAGCGAACTATTCCCGCTTCCTGGAGCTTAAGGCCGAGCGTGAAGAGCGGGAGGCCGCTTCCGAGCAGAAGCGGCAGAATCTGCTGCGCAGCGAGCTGGCCTGGATCAGACGCGGCGCCAAGGCGCGGTCGACGAAGCAGAAGGCGAGAATCGAGCGCTTCGAGAAGCTGAAAGAGCAGCAAGGCGTATCCTCCGGCAGCCAGCTGGAGATTTCCGCCGCTTCCACAAGGCTCGGGCGCAAGATTCTTGAGATAGAGAATCTTGCGATGTCGCGGGGCGGCCGGAAGCTCATTCAGGATTTGAGCTATATCGCCGTCCCGCAGGACCGCGTCGGCATCGTCGGGCCGAACGGCAGCGGCAAATCGACGCTGCTCAATCTGATTGCCGGCAAGCTTCAGCCAGACAGCGGCGTAGTGGTGCTCGGACCGACGGTGAAGCTGGGCTATTTCACCCAGGAGCATCAGGATATGGACGATTCGCTGCGGGTGATTGAGTACATCAAGGAAGAGGCCGAGGTTGTCCGGACGGCGGACGGCTCTGCTATTACGGCGGCCCAGATGCTGGAGCGCTTCCTGTTCCCGCCCGCGATGCAGTGGACGCCGATCTCGAAGCTGTCCGGCGGGGAGAAGAGAAGACTGTATCTTCTGCGCGTGCTGATGAGCGCTCCCAATGTGCTGCTGCTCGACGAACCGACCAATGATCTGGATATCGGCACACTTGCAATATTGGAGGACTATCTGGATGAGTTTCCGGGCGTCGTCTTCACCGTCTCGCATGACCGGTTCTTTCTGGACCGGACAATCGACAAGATTATTGCGTTTGAGGACGGGACAATCCGCGTTCATGTCGGCGATTACAGCGAGTATGAGGAGTGGCTGGCGAAGAACGCGCCGGTCCGCGGCTCGGCAGGCGGCGGGAAGGATGAGACGGCGGCCAAGCGCGGCGCAGGCGGCGAGTCTCCGCAAGGCGAAGCGGCTCCGGCTCCGGCCCGGGAGAAATTGAAATTTTCTTATAAGGAACAACGGGAATATGAAGAGATCGACAGCCTCGTTGAGCAGGCCGAGCAGAGGGTAAGCTCCATTGCGGCTCAGATGGAGGCGGCCTTTGCCGATTCCGCGAAGCTCCAGCAATTGGTGGAGGAGCAGCGCTTGGCCGAGGCGGAGCTGGAGCGGCTGCTGGAACGCTGGACTTATTTGAACGAGCTGGCGGAAAAGATCGCGAACAAATCGTAGCCGTTCCCTTTCATGAACAAAGCTTGTCTGCCGGGTTGGCCGATGAACGGAGGCCCGGCGCTCTTTGGGGATTAGGCAATACATATCGGACATCAGGTGAATACGAACAATCGGAGAAGCTGCTGCGTTGGCAATAGGCGGGTATTGGCAGTGGCGGATGGAAGATAATAAAATCAAAAATGGGGTGAATGCATTGACAAAGTATGATTTTGACCGTGTTCAGGACCGTAGCAATACGCATTCCTACAAATGGGACCAGGTGGAAAAGCTGTTCGGGAACAAGGAGATTTTGCCGCTGTGGGTGGCGGATATGGACTTTGAAAGTCCTCCGGCCGTGAAGGAGGCGCTCGTTCGCCGCGCGGAGCAGGGCATTTACGGATACTGCATCCTCAGCGATTCGTATATAGATTCGATCACCGGATGGTTCCGCCGCCGCCACGATTGGGAGCTTTCCAAGGAATGGATCGTTCAATCGCCCGGTATCGTCACTACGCTAAGCCTGGCGGTTGAGCTGTTCAGCGAACCGGGGGCCGAGGTTATTTTGCAATCGCCGGTATATTATCCTTTCTATGATGTCATCAAAATGAACGGCCGCAAAGTGGCCGACAATCCGCTCGTGCTCCGCAACGGGCGCTATGAAATGGATTATGAGCAATTGGAAGGGCTGATGAAGGGCGGCGCCAAGCTGCTGCTGCTGTGCAGCCCGCATAATCCCGGCGGACGGGTATGGGAGCGCGAGGAGCTGCTGCGCCTCGGAGAGTTGTGCCTGCAATACGGAGTTACCGTGGTTTCCGATGAAATTCACTGCGATCTGGCGCTTCCCGGACACAAGCACATTCCGTTCGCCTCGCTGTCCAAGGAGCTGTCGGATATTACGCTCATGGCGCTGGCTCCGACCAAGACCTTTAATTTGCCGGGGATTCATTCTTCTTTCGTCGTGGCGTCGAATCCCGCAATGAAGCGCAAATTCGAGACGCGGATCAAGGCGCTCAGTCTGCATATGGCCAGCTTTTTCGCCCAGGATGCGGTTGAAGCGGCCTATAACGAAGGGGATGAGTGGGTAGACGAGCTGATCGCCTACATCAACGGCAATATGGATTATGCGACGCGCTATCTGGCCGAGCATCTGCCGCAAGTCAAGGTCATGAAGCCCGAGGCTACCTACCTGCTGTGGGTCGATTGCCGGGCGCTTGGTCTGAACGGAGCCGGGCTGAAAAAGCTGATGTATCAAGAGGCCGGCGTCGCTTTTAATGAAGGTTCAGTGTACGGAAGCGAAGGCGAGGGGTTTCTGCGGATCAATGTGGCCTGCCCGAGATCGATTTTGCAGACAGCCTTGGAGCGTTTCAGCGCCGCCGCCGCGAAGATTGCTGTGAAGTAAATTCTTCTTGGGCAGCGTGTCTGTGCTGTGAAAAATACAAGGGAGGCCAAAGAGGCCTCCCTTATTCATGCATCCGGCTGCTCCGGCTGTATTTCAGGCCGGGCAGCCTTGTTTCGATTCGCTCCGACATAAGCGGCCAGCAGCTTGGCCGTATTGAATACGGCCTGCTTATGTGTGCGCTCCATCGAATGGGAGGCGTGGACGCCCGGGCCGATCAACGCAGCCCGGATATTGGCGCCGCCGTGAAGCGCTGCGGACGCGTCGGAGCCGTAATGCGGATAAATGTCGACCGCATGCGGGATACCCAGACCTTGAGCCAGCTCAATCAGCCGTCCGGTCATCATATAATCATAAGGTCCGGTGGAATCTTTGGCGCAGATCGACACGTCGGTCTCCTTGCAGCTTAAGTCATCGCCCAGGACACCCATATCGACGGCGATCAGCTCGCTGATTTCACCGGGAATCCAGGCAGCGCCGTGTCCGACCTCTTCATAGTTGGAGATCAGCAGAGACAGATTGTGCAGCGGTTTCCAGCCCTCGCGCTTGATGCTTTCCAGCAGGCCCAAGAGAGCGGCCACGCTTGCCTTGTCGTCCAGGTGGCGGGACTTGATATAGCCGCTTGGCGTGAACACGGGGCGGGCGTCGAACGAGATGAAATCGCCGGGCACGATGCCAAGCTTCAGCACATCGTCCTTGCCGGACACCAGTTCGTCGATACGGACCTCCATATTTTCTTCGATCCGCTTGATATCCCGGGCATCCGCGGGATAGGCATGGGCGGAAGGACGGGTCGACAGGATCGTCCCGGTGTAGGTCTTGCCGCTGCGTGTATGAATGACGCAGTATTCATTCTCGATGCTGTACATGGTGAAGCCGCCGACGGAGGTCAGGCGCAGCGTGCCGTCCGGACGGATGGAGCGGACCATCGCCCCCAGTGTATCGACATGGGCGCTCAGCCCAATGGTTCGGGAAGGGTCGAGGCCTTCCACACGTAAGATTAGCCCGCCTTTTTCATTCCAGGACAGGCTTGCGCCCAGAGCGGCGGCCTCCTCGGCGACAAGCTTCAGTACGGCATAGGTGAAGCCGCTTGGACTTGGCGTGTCGAGCAGTTTCTTGAGAACGGCCAGAATGTATTCTTCATTGGGCTGGATCGCAAGGATTGGCAAATGATATCCTCCTGTCTTTTTCATTCATGATCGGTCTCCCAGGGGGTTAATTAAATGTTGTCGTTCCGCCGGGAATGGCGCTCTCCGCCAGCGCGTCCGCCGTATTCGCCGCTTCCAGTTCGGCGATTTTTTCATTCGCCTTCGTGAGCTCGGCAGTAAGGGATTTAATCTTTCTTTGCTGCTTGTATTGGCGGAATATCCCGTACGAGCCCACGATGACGCCGCCGATGAGCGCGCAGCTGAGAATGACCAGGATCAGCGGGAGCGACACAATGCTGAAGCCGAAATTCACCTGAACCGGATCGACGTTGATGACAGCGAAAAGGGCGATCAGCAGCGCAAATATCAGGCCAAAAATTAAAGACCATTGCATTTTCATAACAAACTTCCTCCTTGGGGAAATGACGAATCCGCGGTTTAAGCGGCCGCTTTACATTATAAAGTCCCTTACCCGGAAAGGGCAAGGGACGATATGGACTTGCAGCCGAAATCGGTGCATGGCACACAATTTACTTAGTCAATTGCTCCATTTGTTCGATCACGTCTTCAAAGACGCTCATCGCTTCGCGGATCGGCTGAGGCGACGACATGTCGACGCCCGCTTTTTTCAGAATATTGATGGAGTAGTCGCTGCCGCCGCTCTTCAGGAAACCGAGATAACGGTCAACCGCCGGTTTGCCTTCCTCCAGAATCTGCTTGGAGAAGCTGGTCGCCGCCGAGAAGCCTGTCGCATATTTGTAGACATAGAAGCTGTTATAGAAATGTGGAATCCGCGCCCATTCCATCTCGATGTCCTTATCCACAACCATGTCCTCGCCATAATATTTAAGGTTCAGATCATAGTAAATGGATGAGAGATCCTGCGGTGTCAGGGAATCGCCTTTTTCGGCGCGCTCGTGAACGATCTTCTCGAATTCGGCGAACATCGTTTGACGGAACACCGTGGTGCGGAACTGGTCCGCATAGTAGGTGAGCAGATACATTTTTTCCTTCTTGTCCGTCGATTTTTCCAGCAAATAATGCATCAGGAGCGCTTCATTGGTTGTCGAAGCCACCTCCGCAAGGAAGATGGTGTATTGGGCGTCACGGTATTTCAGCGCATTATCCGAATAGTACGAGTGAAGGGCGTGGCCCATTTCATGCGCCAGCGTGAACATGCTGTTCAGGTTGTCGTTGTGGTTGAGCAGGACATACGGATGAGTGCCGTAGGCCCCCCAGCTGTAAGCTCCGGTGCGTTTGTTCTCGTTCTCGTACACATCGATCCAGCCGTTGTCGTAGCCCTCCTGGAGTGTCTTCAAGTAATCCACGCCCAGCGGCTTGAGGCCTTCCTTCGTGATTCTTTTGGCTTCGGCAAAAGGAATATCCATCTTGTATTCGTCCACCAGCGGCGCGAACAGATCATACATATGAAGCTCATCGACGCCCAGCAGCTTCTGGCGCAGCTTCATGTAACGGTGCATCAGCGGCAGGCTCTCGTGGATCGTGTCGATGAGGTTCGTGTAGACCTCTTTGGAAATGTTGTCTCCGAACAGGGACATCTCCAGAACGGAAGGATACTTCCGCACCCGCGAATAAAATACATTCTTGTTCACGTTGGCGCTCAACGTCGCGGCGATCGTGTTCTTCTGCTTGGCATAGGTGTCGTACACCGCCTTGAATGCGTTCTGGCGAACCTCGCGGTTCGGGCTCTCAAGGAACTTTATGTAGCTTCCGTGGGTCAGCTCGACCTCTTTGCCGGTTTCATCCTTGATTTTCGGGAATTTGAGATCGGCGTTGTTCAGCATGCCAAAAATATTTTGCGGAGCCTGGGACAGCGTGCCGACCTGCGCGAGCAGCGCTTCCTCCGCTTTAGAGAGAACATGCGCTTTCTGACGCTTCATTTCGGTCAGCGTAAATGTATATTCCGACAGCGCCGGATCGGCGATGAGCTCGTCAAGCTTCTCGACGGGCAGCGCCAGAATTTCCGGAGTCACATAGGAGAGCGCCTCTCCTGAATCTACGCCAAGCTTCTTCGCTTTCTGCGACAGAGCCTGATAGACCGGATTGGCGGTATCTTCATCCTGCCGCATATGGGCGTATACATAAAGACGTTCCGTCTTAAGCGACAGTTCATCGTCCAGCTCGAAGCATTCTTTCAGCGCGGAAGCGGTATTTAGCTTGCCCTGGAATTTGGAGGCTTCCTCAATCAGCTTCTTGGCTTCGTCATAAGTTTTGTCCCATTCCTGCTGGGAAGCAAACATATCTTCCAGCTTCCAGCGGTTCTCGGCGGGCACTTCGTTTCTCTTCAATAATTGTTCCATGGGAATCCTCCTTAATAAATGGGATGAGACCAGCACGGGCTGCCGGTTGGCCGCGGCGGAGGAGAAGTCCCCTTGCAGCAGACCGAGCACAAGCAGCGCTGAAAGAGATCGGGCGGCAAAGGTCATGACGGGGGCCTCCTTATTAATGTAAGGTCCGCCCTAGTATTCCCCGTCAAATGGCGATTATGAATCTTATTTATGAATCTATTCCTGCGCCGTATGCCATTTGCCCGCTTAACGTTTATGTCAGCAAGTCGAAAATGACGAAGACAAAAGCCAGCGCAATCATTACTACCGTAATTAACGCGAGGCCCCTTTTCAATCGGGGATCAAGACGGTCCTTGCTCATAATTACCACAGCGCCCAGGCATAAAACGGTGACGACGTATATGGCGAGACTTTCATTGTTCATGCTTACACCTGCTTAAACGCCGCCATGATGCGATTATACTCTTCTTCATTATCTCTGTAGGATTCCTTGTTGAACCGGTTATTCACCCACTGCATCAACGCGGGACGGCTCAGGAAGGTGTGCGTTTCTTCGCCCCACTGGTCGGATATCTCCCGGAGTATAATATAGCGGCCCTGGACCTCCACAGTCATCATGTTCCATTTATCCGTCTTGTATATTTCGTGTTTTTTGATCATAGTTGTCCCACCCTGGCGATATTTGGCTTTTGATAAATGATACCGCACCGGAGAAGGGAAAAGCAAATAATTCCGGGTCGATGAAAAGATGGATTGCTTTGCCTGCAAGATTGAAGTATAATGTAGTTATTCGCCATATATGGCGGTATTTTTAGGAGGTTGTTCACTTGAAAGGTACAGTAAAATGGTTTAACGCAGAAAAAGGCTACGGTTTCATCCAAGTTGACGGCGGCGAAGACGTATTCGTTCATTTTTCCGCAATCCAAGGAGAAGGCTTCAAAACTTTGGAAGAAGGTCAATCCGTTGAATTCGAAATCACTGAAGGCAACCGTGGGCCGCAAGCAGCTAACGTAACCAAACTGTAAGACAAGGCGGAAGGGAGCAGCCCTTCGCTCTGAATATACTTGATATGGTAAGCTTTTATTAAGGCGCAACCCAACCAAGGTATAACTCAAGACACAGTTCTCTTTAATGGGAGCTGTGTTTTTATTTTTTTCGCTGATCGGGTTAGCTAACGGATAGGACGTCTTTCCTTTAATAATCAGGGCTCTGCCGCTCTCTTGAAGGAGGAGGGCAGGCCCTTTTTGGCGATACAAGAGCCTTACTCTACAATGGTCAGAATCTCATCGATCTCTTTGCGGGCAATCATCTTGGGCTGAACAGCGGGATGTCCAAGCGCAACCGCCATATTGATCCGCCGGTCTTCGGAGATATTCAAATATTCTCTTAGATTCTGCTCGGCCAGCAGCACGGGGCCTGTCATCGGGCAGGTGGCGAGTCCTTTGGCGTGGGCGGCGAGCATCAGATTCTGGATGGACAGGCTGCTGCTCTTGATCCCTTCTTCGGCCCAGATCTCCGGACTGCCGAATTCAAGCGGGTCGAAAATACGTTCCCGGAACTTCGAAGTGTAAGGGGTCGCCAGGCAAATAATCATCGCTGGAGCGCTGCCGAAAGCGGTCGCGTATGGACCAAACGACTTCACCATCAGCTTGGCTTCCCGAGCCAATCCGCGTTGTTCCGCCGCTGCGGCGATTTCTTTCAACCGTTCCCAAGTAAACGCTTCGATTACTTTGATTTTGTCGCGGTTCATCACGGCGATAAACTCCCAGGTCTGCGAATTCGTATCGCTGGGAGCAAAACGGGCGCAGTCTACAATATCCCTTACGTCTTCCGGAAGCACATCCTTTTCGCTGAAATCCCGGATACTGCGGCGGGACTGTGCCAACTGCTTGAATTCGTCAAAAATCATTGCTATTGCCCCTTCCAATATTGTTACCAGGTACTAATATCTGCTCCTGAATCTATTATAGCGTAACTTCTTTCAGGTGAGAAGGGTTGAGATAAAGCAGGGTATTATGTGGAGGATAGAAAGGAAAGAATAAATAGGACTGAAGCAGGGTTTGCCCAATGGGCAAAAGAAGCGCAGCCGTTGCGCCTGATCGCCGCCAGGATGGCGGGTTCTCTCGAAAGCTGGCTTTGCATTGCTCGTATGAAGGTTTTGAGGGATTTCAAAAGTGATATTGTTGTTTGTACAAACGTTTGGATCATATTATAATAATGATGATTTGGATAAGGAGACAACAATGTGGAGGCACCGTCATTGAGTGAATTTGAGCAAGGCCGTTCCCTGAGTCCGCGTGGCCCGATCGCTTTGATGAGCAGATTCTACAAGTACGTGCTGCCCGAGGTAAGGAACTGTCTCCATCTCTGGCGCAAGGATGCGGAAGGGATTCCCGATCCCGAGCTTCGAAAGCAAGCGCTCGCAAGCCTCGAAACGAAGCAGTTTCATTGCGAAGGCGGAGGTGTTTACGCCGCCGGCAATTTACCGATGAGGCACATTCTCATCCCGCTGATAGTCGCTTATCAGACGATAAGCGATTACTTGGACAACCTGTGCGACCGGAGCACTTCTCTGGACCCGGAGGACTTCAGGCTGCTGCACCAATCGATGCTGGATGCGATTACACCAGGTGCCGAACCGGTTAATTATTATGCGCTCCGCAGTGAACAGAATGACGGAGGATATTTGCATCGGCTGGTCCTTACTTGTCAGAACATGATTTCAAGGCTTCCCGGATATATGTCGGCGGCTTCCGAAATTCATGATCTGGCTGAATTGTATACGGACCTTCAGGTATACAAGCATATTCGTCCCGAACTGAGAGAAGCTGCGCTTAAGGAATGGTGGGAGGAGAACCGAAGCAGGGCGCCGCAATTATATTGGAATGAATTTGCGGCCGCAACTGGATCGACATTAGGTGTCTTTATGCTTTTTCTGGCTTCCTGCGATTCAAGGCTGACCAAGCCGGACGTTTCCTTAATCCGGTCCGGGTATTTCCCGCATTTATGCTGCCTGCATATTATGCTGGACTACCTGATTGACCAGGAAGAAGACCGGACCGGCGGCGATCTCAATTTCTGTAATTACTATGACAATACGGATATTATGCTGAACCGGATCGCTTCAATCGTGGAATGGGCACGAAAAGATGTTCGGAACATACCTGAGACTCCCCTGCACCGGATGGTCATCGAGGGGCTGCTGGCATTGTATTTATCCGATCCGAAAGTCAGCGAACAGCGGGAGGTTCGCTCAGTGTCGAGACGGCTGATGAAGAGAAGTCCGCTTACCAGACTGTTCTTCTTGGTCAACAGCCGGTGGATACGCAAGCATTTGTATTAGCATTCTAAGGAGGAAACCATTGGTATGGCAGAGTTGAAGAAAATTGCAGTATTGACAAGCGGTGGAGATTCGCAAGGGATGAACGCCGCCGTTCGCGCCGTTGTGCGCAGCGCTATTTATCATGGCATTGATGTGTTCGGTATTCAACGCGGATATCAAGGGCTGTTGAACCAGGATATCTTTCCGATGACGATTCGCAGCGTCGGCGACATTATTCAGCGTGGCGGCACTATTCTTCAATCGGCCCGCTGTCTGGAATTCTTGAAGCCGGCCGGACAGCAAAAAGGCGCCGACATCCTTCGCGAGTACGGTATCGACGGACTGGTCGTAATCGGAGGCGACGGCTCTTACAACGGGGCGAATAAATTGAGCAAGCTCGGCATCAAGACGATGGGTCTTCCGGGAACGATTGACAACGACATCTCCTTCACCGACTATACCATCGGTTTCGATACCGCTGTCAGCGTTGTCGTGGATGCCATTAACAAGCTGCGCGATACGATGTCTTCCCATGAGCGTTCTTCTGTCGTCGAAGTTATGGGACGGCACTGCGGCGACATCGCCCTGCATGCGGGACTGGCTTCCGGTGCGGAAACCATCCTTGTGCCGGAAATGCCTTTTGATCTGGACGAAGTGGCAGACCGGATGAAAGACAACTTTGCCAGAGGCAAGCGCCACAGTATCATTATCGTAGCGGAAGGCGTAGGCAAAGGCGAAGATATCGCACAGGCGCTCAAAGACCGGCACGCTTCGATCGACGCGCGTGTAACCGTATTGGGACATATCCAGCGTGGGGGCAGCCCAACACCGGCCGACCGTAATCTGGCGAGCCGCCTGGGTGATTTTGCCGTGCGCAAACTGATCGAGGGTGAATCCGGCAAAGCCTGCGGCATCATTAATGGCGAGCTTACCCTTACCGATATCGATCTTGTCGTCAATTCGAAGAAAGAATTTGATCTGGAGACATATAACCTGGCTTTGCGTCTATCACAGTAAGAGATCCGATTATTTTATAAGTACAAGCCCTGCGCAAATCGGCGCAGGGCTTTTTTGATGCTTTGAACTATACAGCAGTCCATGTATTGACAACAATTAAGCATTGACTAAATACCCCCACCCGTATATCATATACCCCATAGGGTATATAGGGAGGTTGTATATGGGGAGAACGATAGTAATTGTTGGAGGAGTAGCTGGCGGCGCTTCGGCCGCTGCACGGCTTCGCAGATGGAATGAAGAGGACCGGATTATCATGTTCGAACGCGGGGAGCACGTATCTTTTGCCAACTGCGGTCTGCCGTATTATATCGGCGGCTCCATTGAGTCAAGGGACAAATTATTCGTCCAAACGTCGCAAGGAATCAGAGAACGGTTCAATATTGATGTCCGGCCTCTTACGGAAGTGACGGAGATCAACCGGAGCGCGAAGATCATCGGCTATCGCAGTACATTAACCGGAGAATTGGGAATCCAGGCATATGATGTTCTAGTGCTTTCTCCCGGAGCGAAGCCGATCATGCCGGACATACCGGGAATCGGCAAAGCCGGAAATTTGTTCACGCTGCGAAATATACACGACACGGACCGGATCAAGACCTGCGTTGATGAAAACCAGCCTAAGCACGCAACGGTCATTGGAGCTGGCTTCATCGGTCTGGAAATGGCGGAAAATCTACGGGAGAGGGGCCTGAGTGTAACTGTAATCGACCGGGGAGAACAGCTTCTTCATCCGTTCGATTCGGAAATGTCGGTGCTCATTCAACGGCATATGGAGCTGAACAACGTCGAGGTGCTGCTGCAAACGGAAGTTGAAGCGATCGAGATGGAGGGCAGGGTGATACGTCTTTCATCAGGCCGGGTATTGGAAACCGATCTGATTATTCTTGCTATCGGTGTAACGCCGGAGAACGAGCTCGCCAGGAATAGCGGTCTTGCATTGGGGATCAGGGGGGCGATCCGCGTCAATGAACAGCTTCAAACGAGTGATCCCGCGATCTACGCCGTCGGTGATGCCATCGAAGTCAAGGACCGTGTACAAGGTTATGAAACGCTTGCTCCGCTTGCTTGGGGAGCGAATCGCCAGGGGCGGCTTGCGGCCGATCACATCAACGGGCAGAACATTGACTACAAAGGTTCTTTGGGAACGGCCATTATCAAAGTCTTCAGTCTGACTGCCAGCGTTACAGGCAACAACGAGAAGACGCTTAAGAGGCTCGGTATTCCGTATCAAGCCATTCATATCCATCCCGGGTCCCATGCAGGCTATTATCCGGGGGCTTCGCCGATTGCGTTGAAACTGCTGTTCGACAAGGATACCGGAACCATTTTCGGTGCCCAGGCTATCGGGGCAGAAGGGGTAGACAAAAGAATTGATGTTATCGCCACTGCCATACGCGGGGGAATGAAGGCGCATGAGCTGGCTGATATTGAACTCGCCTATGCGCCGCCGTATTCCTCGGCCAAAGATCCGGTGAATATGGCCGGATATGTAGCCTCCAATATATCGGAGGGTCTGGTTGAGATTATGCAGTGGCATGAAGTGGACGATTTTGTGCAAAAGGGCGGAACCTTGATTGATGTTAGAGATGAAGCCGAGCGGATGGCCGGGTTTATTCCAGGCTCTATTCCTATACCGCTGGCTGCGCTTCGGGACCGTCTTGGCGAACTCCCTTCAAACAGCGAGATCGCGGTCAGCTGCCAGGTGGGTCTCCGCGGGTATATTGCGGCAAGGATGCTTGTTCAGCACGGATTCAAAGTGAGGAACGTGGACGGGGGTTACAAGACATACGCATCCATGGCAGCGGGGATTGGCGGATCTGCTGCTCCGCATGACGGTTCCATTGAGCCGGCTGGCCATGCCTCGTCTGCTGCAATCGCGATTCATGGAGAAAGAGCGGAAGCGCCGGTGGGCGCTGAACAGACCATACAAGTGGACGCTTGCGGATTGCAGTGCCCCGGCCCTATACTCAAAGTGTATGAAACAGTGCAAGGCCTGACGGAAGGGCAGCGGCTGGAGATAACAGCGACGGATTTCGGATTCGCGCCGGATATCGAGCAGTGGTGCCGGAGCATGGGCCATACGCTTGAGTCTGTAAATATAGAAAGCGGCAAGGTCAAAGCCCTGATTTGCAAAGGGGAGAGCAGTCAAAGAGCCCTAACAGGTGAACAGGCCACAAAGCCAACTGCGGATGGAACGACGATGGTGGTCTTCAGCGGGGACTTGGATAAGGCGATCGCATCGTTTATCATAGCTTCCGGCGCGGCTGCGATGGGAAAGAAAGTTACGATGTTCTTTACATTTTGGGGTCTGAATCTATTGCGCAGGCCGAAAGCCCCCCGGTTGAACAAGAGCGGGATGGATAAGATGTTCGGTCTGATGCTGCCCAAGGGAACGAAGGGTCTGCCGCTGTCGAAAATGAACATGGGCGGGTTAGGAGCCAGAATGATAAGAAGCGTCATGCGGCGGAAAAACGTTGATTCCTTGGAAAAGCTGATTGAGAATGCTGCCAAGTCGGGCGTCCGGATGATCGCTTGCACAATGAGCATGGACATTATGGGCATCCGGCGGGAGGAACTGATTGACGGAGTCGATTTTGCCGGGGTGGCTAGCTACATCGGCGCTGCCGGCGATTCAGGACAGAATCTTTTTATCTGAAGCCGGATATCGAAGAGAGGAATGAATATGGAATACGATAACGCGATTAAAAACAGGCTGAAACGGATTGAAGGGCAGGTCCGCGGCGTTCTCGCTATGTTAGAAGAAGGAAAAGATTGTCGGGATATCGTTACCCAATTAACCGCAATCCGAACTGCCGTTGACCGGACGGTCGGGTCGGTGATTGGATCGAATCTGGAGCACTGTATACAAGAAGAATTAGCCAAGGGTCATTCGCCGGATAAGGTGATTAAGGAGGCCGTAGAACTTCTTGTCAAGAGCCGTTAATTGAAAAATATGCCTGTTTAGAAAAAGGGCCGCTTCTTCGGTAGATTGATCTGTAGAAGAAGCGGCCTGTTTTTATGCTAAAAGTGCTGCAATTTCTCAGCCGCTGATCACTTTAGCTATCTGCTTGCGTACCTGCATATTGGGCCGCAAATCGGCGCTGGACCTTGACCAGCCGCTTGAGCAGGAGCGCCGCTCCGATGGCCAAACCTGTGATCAACCCGATCCAGTAGCCGTATGCGTTCAGATCGGTATGCTCGGCAAGGACATAGCCGATGGGAAGCCCGATAATCCAGTAGGCGACGAAGCAGATAATAAAGGCCGGGTTCACGTCCTTGTATCCGCGCAGAGCACCCTGGGTAGGGGTGGCAAGAGCGTCGGAGATTTGGAAGAAGATTGCATAGATGAGAAAATGCCCAATCCGCTCGATCACCTCAGGGTCGGTTGAATACAAGCCCGCCACATGCTTGCCGGCAAAGAGCAGCACAAGCGCGGTGGCCAGCGACATGGCGGCGGCCGAGCAAATGCCGAGCAGGCTGTACTGGCGGGCATCCTTCAATCTTCCCGAGCCCGCCTCGAAGCCGACGAGAATGGTAAGGCTCATGCAAATGCTGAGCGGAATCATGTACAGCATGGAGGCAAAGTTGATCGCCGCCTGATGGGCCGCAATCGTCGCCGTATCGAACCGGCTCATCAGCAGGGTAACCGTGGAGAAGACGGCCGTTTCAAAGAAGATGGAGAAGCCGATCGGCACGCCGATCAACAGCTGCTCCTTCATCGCCCCCGCCGAGGGCACCTGCAATTTGCGGAGAATCCGCAGATTCCGGAAAGGCTCTGCCCGGTATATAAACAGAAGCGCTACTCCAAAAATCACCCAATAAGTGATGGCGGAAGCCACACCGGCCCCGGCGCCGCCCAAGCGGGGAAAGCCGAGATGGCCAAAGATCAGCAGGTAATTCAGACCGACGTTCACAGGGAGCGCGATCAGCGTGATGAACATGGACACCCGGGTTTGACCGGTTGCGTCCATACAGCTGCGCAGCACGGTGTACCCGAACAGCGGAATGACGCCGAAGGAGATGGCTTTCAGAAAGCGGAAGGCGATGCTCCGTACAGCAGGTTCAAGATTCATAAAATCGAGAACCGGCCCCAGGGCGAGCGCTCCAAGCACCAGCACAAAGACGGATACGACAAGCGACAGCCAGATGCCCTGCATGGCCTTGTAAGCCACTTCGCTGTCGCGTCTTTTTCCTAGTAACTGCGAGACGATTGGGGTAAGGCCGATTAATATGCCGTTCAGTCCGGTTTGGACAGGAATCCAGAGGCTGGTGCCGATCGCGACTCCGGCGAGATCAGCGGTCCCAAATCTGCCGGACATGTTCGTATCGAAAAAAGCGATCGAGGACAAAGCGATTTGAGTGATGAGGATGGGGAACAGAATCTGGAGAAATTGGATTGTCTTTTGACTGAAGGATGTTGTCGGTTTCATGAAAATATACCTCATTATCTATAAGTTTGCGGTTCCAGCAAAGAACCCGGCACCTAAGCCGGGTCCCTGGTCCAATTATAAGATTGGAATAAACTGGATGATTGAATCATTGCGGTATTCGTTATTTTTCGTAGTCGACGCCGGGTGTGTAGCGGTTGCTCGCATTCCACAGCAGGAATTCGTCAATGTTCTGCTCCTTCATCGCGCGAATCTGGTCTTCCACCTGCTGCTTGCCATATTTAATGTAGTGTCCGCCGCCGAGCCAACTGGCCGTGAAGTCCTGAATCCAGGGCCGGATAATCGGCTTGTAGCTGCCCAGCGGATTCAATTTCTTGTGGGTATCCGCCATAGAGCCTTTAATGGTCGCGTAGGGATTCTTATCCGGGTCCTTGA
>NZ_ASSC01000299.1 GCF_000520735.1 Paenibacillus forsythiae T98 | reverse complement strand
CAAGACCGGCGCCACGGAAGGGCATCGCCACCGCCAGCCTGTGGAGATAAGCGAAGGACTCGTTATTCCGCCTTCCCCAATACTGCGGATCTCCGGATTGCAGCGTGAACATCCCTGCGGCCGTGTCACCGTGCATGGCGATATAGACCTCGCGCTCCTTAAAGTAATTCCGTATTTCCTCTTCTTCAAACTGCTCCGGTCTCCACTGGGTAAGGCCGTTATCGCGCATCCACTGAGCCGCTTCCCGAAGCAGCCTTAGCACCTCTCCGGTCATCCCGGAATCGGCGCGGATCACGTTCAGGCTCCCAAGCGGAGTGTGGATCTCCCGACTAATTGGCAAACTCACGCCTTCCCCTCCTCCCGGTCATATTGTTCCTCCGGTTCCCGGCAGGCTCTCC
>NZ_ASSC01000298.1 GCF_000520735.1 Paenibacillus forsythiae T98 | reverse complement strand
GGCGACTTCTTTCCAGTTGACCTTCTCTCCCGACAGTAGCTGGCTGACCGCGCTGCTGAATGCGCCATCCGCTGCGCCCGCCACCATCCGGTATAGCAGCACGCCTCCCGTTCCGAACGGCCCGAAGATCGCTCCGCATACCGCTCCAATGCTCGCTTCCCGCAGCCCCGTTGTGGCATAGTCGAGCATGCTGCTCACTTCGCCCCGCCGGATATCCGAGACCGCTTTGCTGCCTACGGCCAAGCTTCCCGCCACGGCCGCTCCGATTCCCACCATGACCATCGTTGCCGTGCCCAGGGTCGCCACCGACAGCACCGCCACCGC
>NZ_ASSC01000297.1 GCF_000520735.1 Paenibacillus forsythiae T98 | reverse complement strand
TGCGGGGGGGCGGGGGGAGCCGTTTCGGGCGCTGGCTTCCTGGCTGGAGGCTTACCGCAGCATCTGGAATGAGCGATTCGATAATCTGGACATTTATCTGCAGAAGCTGCAAGCCGAAGAGAGCAAGCCGCAAGCCGGGGAAAGTGAACCGAAGGAAACCTAATCTTAAGGAGGAATCTCACAATGCCAAACGAAATGATTACCAGGGTGGAAGGTCAGGAGCTTGTTCTGGAGCGGGTATTTGATGCGCCACGCGAGCTGGTGTTCAAGGCATTTTCGGAAGCGGAGCATTTGAAGCATTGGTGGGGGCCGCGGGGCTGGACTCTTCCGGTATGCAGCATCGATTTTCGTCCGGGGGGCGTCTGGCATTACTGTATGAAGTGCGTCGATGAGAAGCAGGGCGACTTCTATGGCATGGAATCCTGGGGCAAGGCGGTGTATCGGGAGATCGCAGCGCCGGAGAGAATCGTCTACACCGATTACTTCTCCGATGCGGAAGGCAATGTTGCGGAGGGAATGCCGTCATCGGACATTACGATGGAATTTATCGAGCAGGACGGGAAGACGAAGGTCATTAGCCGGGGACGGTTCGAATCGGCCGAAGCGCTCAAGACGGTCATGGACATGGGCATGGAGCAGGGCATCACCGAGACATGGGACCGCCTGGAGGAGTACCTGGCGACCGTGCGGTAACTTTCGCATCAGTAAGGCGCATAGTCACATCGCTTCGAAGAGAAGGCCATTCCGTGCAAGGGGTGGTCTTTTTGGCATAAAGGAGGAAAAAAGCATGCTGCATATTACAAACGGAGATTCTGTGGCGGACAAGCTCAGGCAGGGCGTGGTTCAAGGGGAGGTTATGGCATGGAGAGAAATTTATTCGGTCGGGCCTGTGTTCCGCGATATGGCCAAGAAGCCGAACCGGGAGAGGCGGGCGCGGTATCTGGAGCAGAATCTCGGGATTCCGCGTGAGGAGTATCTGAGGATTGAGGAGCAGGAGCGAATTCTGCGCGATTTGAAGCGGTATAACGAAGTCGTCCTATGGTTCGAATACGACCTGTTCGATCAGACGATGCTGTGCTACCTGCTTCATTATTTTGCTGCGCAGACGCTTGGTGACACGAAGCTAAGCCTCTTGTGTATCGGGGACTACCCGGGGGTGGAACGGTTTCGGGGCTTGGGGCAGCTTACGGTTAAGCAGCTTCGGGCATTGTCCGGCACCTGGCGGCCGGTCTCTGAGCGGGAGCTGGCGACCGGAAGCGCAATGTGGGAGGCCTACACCTCGCCCCTGCCGGAGGAGCATACCCGGTTCCTACAGGCTGACACCTCGGCGCTGCCTTTTGTGAACAAGGCGTTTGAAGCCCATTTATCCCGTATCCCTTCGGTTTACAACGGACTTGGTGCGGTGGAGCAAGCTACTTTGGAGATCACTTCCGGCTCGGAATATGCGCCGCATGCCTTGTTCGGGGAGGTGGGAGAGCGATTGCATATGTTGGGCATGGGCGATCTGGAGTATTGGGGCCATCTGAGGAATATGTCCAGGGAGCCTTACCCGCTGCTGCATATACAGGGCTTGGAGGCTTTCCCCGACTTTAGCCATGCGGCGCCCTCTTTTGCCGATTGCAGAATTACGGTATCCGAGCTGGGCCGGAAGATTCTGGCCGGAGAAGAGGATTGGGCCTCACTAAAAGACATGGATCAGTGGTATGGCGGTCTACATCTGGGAGGGGAATCCGGCGTGTGGCGGTGGGATACGGTCTCCAACCGGTTGATTTCGGGATGACGGGCCCGTCCGGAATCATTATTTTTGATAATTTTCAGAAAAAATCCATCGCTGTATAACCGTTTACGAAAACAGGACGATAATGGAATAAGGCGGTTATTCTATTAAACAGGCGGTTGATTGAAATGGAAAAAATGGAACAGTTGCAAAATTTGCTTGGTTTGATTCAAGAGACTTACGCGGAGGATGCGGCTCTGGTACTGGCCGACACGGATAAAGTGCTGGCTTATCTTCCCGGCAAAACGGTTGATCTGAAGATTCCGGTCGGGGCGCCCGTTGAAAAATTCAAAGGCACAGTGTCCTATACGGCGCTGGAGACCAAAAAAGTGCAGCGTGAAGAGCGGGGAGCGCAGCATTTCGGCGTGCCGTACATTTCAACGGCCGTGCCCATCATGAAAGGCGATGAAGTGATCGGCGTTATGGCCTCCCTGACCTCGAACAATCGCAATATCAGGCTCCAGGAGGGGGCGCAGGAGCTGTCTTCGCTAGTCGAGGAGATGACGGCGACCTCGGAAGAGGTCGCCCGCTCCGCCATGGCGACTACGGAAAGACTGGAGCAGCTGGCCGGGCATTCGCTGTCCATGCTGGACGAAATAGAGAACAGCTTTCAGATTCTGACCTCGGTGAAGCATATTGCCGACCAGTCCCATCTGCTGGGACTGAACGCCGCCATTGAAGCGGCCAGAGCAGGGGAGCTCGGCCGGGGGTTCGGCGTGGTTGCGACCGAGATCCGCAAGCTGGGCGCGGCGAGCGGAGACTTGGCGAACAACATTCACGAACAGCTGGAGGCGATGAAGCAGTCGATTATGCAGATAAATCAATCCGTTCAGGATATCCGGGAGTTCGCGCAGCATCAGGCGTTGTCCATGCAGGAGCTGAACCGGGCCTATGGACATGTCGCCGCCACGGCGAATGAGTTATCCGTTCTTCATTAAAGGCTGCCCGAAAGGCTGCCCGGCATATCCGTGCAGATAGACTTGACCGGGAGACAGGCAAGGGGAGGCGGGAAGCGGCAGGCCGCCGTAT
>NZ_ASSC01000296.1 GCF_000520735.1 Paenibacillus forsythiae T98 | reverse complement strand
TGATATTTCACGGCGACCTTGGCAGCGTAACGGTCGGCGCGGAGGTGCTGGAGCTGTTGAAAGCTTAGAAGCTTTGGAGCCTAGAGGGACAAACTTAATGTGAACATTTGCTTTCAGGACGATAGATAGGTATCGGCCTGATTCACGCAAAGAAGCTTCCACTGAACGGCATGGGCGTCCGGTGAAAGCTTCTTTGTTATGTCTATGGCAGCGCGGCGGGTTCAACCGGCTGCTACATTTCGTTGTGTCGACGCGTGACTTAGTTTTTCAGCGTGCTCGGCAGGCGCTTGATCATGTCCTCATCCGGCGTAACGAACAGGGTCCGCTGATGGTCATAAATAACGAAGCCGGGCTTTGACCCGCTTGGCTTGCGCACATGCCGGATGAGGGTACAGTCCACGGGCACGCTGCTGGACTGCTTGGCCTGGCTGAAGTATGCGGCCAGCTGCGCGGCTTCATTGAGCGTGGCGTCCCCGAAATTTTCTGCGCGTATCACAACATGCGAACCGGGAATGTCCTTCGTATGAAGCCAGGTATCGTTGGAGCCAGCAAGCCGGTTGGTCAGATACTCATTTTGCAGGTTGTTCTTGCCTACATAGATTTCCAGATTTTCCGAGGAAGTAAAGACCTGAAGCGTCGGACGGGCAGACTTTTTCTTCTTTTTGCCCCTCTTGCCCCGGTCGCGCAGATACCCCCCGCCCACCAGTTCCTCCCGGATTTCCTCGATATCGTTCAGGGAAGCATGATCCAGCTGCTGAAGCAGGCTATCCATGTAGCGGATCTCCTCGTGTGTCTTCTCCAGCTGCTCTTCAATGACCGCCAGGCTGTTTTTGTATTTATTGTATTTTTTAAAATAGCGCTGCGCGTTGTCCGACGGTGTAAGCAGCGGATCAAGCGGGATTACGATCTCCGTTTGGTTCTCATCGTAGTAGTTGACCAAGCGAGCCTCCTTGTCGCCCTTGGTCAAGGTATGGAGCGACGCGAACAATAGCTCGCCGCGAACCCTGTACTTCTCGGCGTCGCCCGCTTCCTCAAGATCCGCCTTCAGCTTGGCCAGCTTCTTGATGTTCTTGCTCCGTTCATTCGTCAGGAAGCGGATCAGGTCGCTCACCTTCTGCTTGACCGCATCCCGCTCGCCCTTATCGCCGAAATAATCCTCCAGACAGTGGCTGATGGTATCGTAATGCTTCGTTCTGCCTTCCAGCAGCTTTAACGGAACCGCCGAGAAGACGAGCTTTCCCTTGGCGTTCGTCCCGGTAACCGGCTCGAACCGATTCTCTCTGACCGGCTCCATAACGGATTCGAAGGCGTCCGCCAGTTGGTCGCCCGGGTGCGCGTCCGTCGAAGCAACGCCGGATTCTCCGGCACTTTGGCCTTCCTTCGCGCGCAGCGCGATTTCCTGCGCAATCAGCGGGCTGACGCCGCTGAAGGTATCGACGATCCACTGGGCGGGATCTTTGGAGGGGGGCTTCCGGACGCTTTTTCCCGAATGCTCCGCTTCCGTTCCCGAATCCGCCTGCTGCTCCCGTTCTGCTGCATCGGTCTCGGCATCGCCGTACAACCGCAGGAATTCGCTTCGCGAAATGTCCAGCGGATTATGCTTGTGCTGCTCCGGCGGCTGCGTGTACGCAAAGCCGGGCATGACGATCCGGTAGCTGCTGATCGCGGGCGTAACATGATGGATGCCGTCGATAATCGTACCCGCCAGGGCGTCGGTCAGGATAATGTTGCTGTGGCGTCCCATCAGCTCGATGATAATCTTCTTGGCCGAGACGTCTCCAAGCTCATCCCGCTGGCGGATATCGATATGAATGATCCGCTCCATCCCCACCTGGGTGATGGCCTCGATTACGCCTCCCTCGCAGTGCTTGCGCATGAGCATACAGAACATCGGCGCCTCCGGCGGATTCACGGTGCTTCTTTCCGTAAAATGCAGGCGGGGATAAGTCGGATTGGCCGACAAGAGCAGCTTGCCGCCGCCTCCGGCGCCCCTCAGCGTAAAAACAAGATCATGATCCCCGGGTTGATATATTTTACTGATCCGCTGGCCAATGCAGGCTTGAAGCTCCGCTGCTATGGCGCGGGTCACGATGCCGTCTAGTGCCATGATTTTAAATTCTCCTGTCGCTGGTAAAATTTCTTTCCTCTCTATGATGCCATACTTCTGCCGCCTTGCGCAAAACGAACAGGATAAGCCCGGGTGATAATTCGGGACGACCCCGAATACATTGGTCATGAACGGGTGGAAAAGCACTAACGCCGCCGGAAGTCAAGAAACGACCGGGAGGGGAAGGAGAGTCATGGAACAAACAAGTTGGCACCGGCTCAGCAGCGAGGAGCTGCAGAAGATATTCACGGTATCGCCGCAGCGGGGCCTTGGCAATGAGGAAGCTGAAGCAAGACGCAAGGAGAAGGGGCTGAACGAGCTGTCGGAGGGGACAAAAATCTCCCCGCTGACGCTGCTGCTCAACCAGTTCAAGGATTTCATGGTTCTGGTGCTGATGGGAGCGACGCTTGTATCGGGGCTGCTGGGCGAATATCTGGACGCGATCACGATTGTCGCCATTATCGTCCTGAACGGGGTGCTCGGGTTCGTTCAGGAGTTTCGCGCCGAGCGCTCGCTGCGGGCGCTTAAGCAGCTGTCCGCGCCTTCGGCCAAAGCGCTTCGGGACGGAACCGTGCAGCACATCCCGGCGAAGCTGCTCGTTCCCGGCGACATCGTGCTGCTCGAAAGCGGCGACCGGGTTCCCGCCGATGTGCGCTGGCTTGCATGCAGCGCGCTGTACTGCGAGGAATCGGCATTGACCGGGGAGTCGCTGCCGGTCTCCAAACACCCGGAGCCGATACATGCCGAGGAGGTTCCGCTGGGCGACCAGAAGAACATCGGCTTCATGGGCACGATGGTCACCCGGGGAACCGGCAAAGCGATTGTGGTACGCACCGGCATGGATACGGAAATGGGCAAAATCGCGGGCCTGATCCAGAGCACCGACGCTCAGGAAACGCCGCTGCAGCGGCGGCTGGAGCAGCTTGGCAAGATTCTGATCTACGTCTCGCTCGCCCTGACCGTAGTTGTGGTGCTTGCCGGGATTTTGCATGGACAGCCCGCGGTGGCGATGTTCCTGGCGGGGGTTAGCCTTGCGGTAGCCGCGATCCCTGAAGGGCTGCCCGCGATCGTCACCATCGCGCTTGCTCTCGGTGTGCAGCGGATGATCAAGCGCAAGGCGATTGTGCGGAAGCTGCCCTCGGTGGAGACGCTGGGCTGCGCGTCCGTTATCTGCTCCGACAAGACCGGGACGCTGACGCAGAACAAGATGACGGTTACCCGCGTGTGGAGCGGGGGGCGAAGTCTTGAAGTCACGGGGGAAGGCTACGCGCCGGTTGGAGCGGTTCTGGACAAGGGCAAGCCTGCGGATTTGAAGCATGACCAGAGCCTGCGGAGACTGCTGCAGATCGGCGCGCTGTGCAACAACGCGGAAATCTGCGAGACCGTTCCTGCCGAGACGAAGGCGAAACGCAAGGAGAAAGGCAAGGGAAAGGGTAGTGAAGGAGAGGCGGCGGCGCCTGCGGCACGGGTCTGGGAGCTAAAGGGCGATCCGACAGAGGGAGCGCTGGTGGTGCTGTCCGCGAAGATGGGGCTGACCGCCTCGTCGCTTGCCGCAACCTACGCGCGAGACAAGGAGTTTCCGTTCGATTCCGAACGCAAGCTGATGTCGGTGATCGTCACCCATCCCGGCGGCCGCATGATATGCGCGAAGGGGGCGCCCGACGTGCTGCTGAGCCGCTGCTCGTACATGCTGTGGGAGGGCCAGATTGTGCCATGCACGCCAACGCTCCGGCAAAAGGCGCTGGACGCGAATGAAGCGATGGCTTCGGAAGCTCTCCGGGTGCTTGGCCTGGCCTACCGGGAGCTGCGGCCGAATGAGCAGGCGGGTTCCGAGAAGGAGGCCGAAAGCCAGTTGATCTTCGCCGGGCTCGCCGGTATGATCGATCCCCCGCGAAGAGAGGTGCGGGACGCCATCAGCGTCACCCGGCGGGCGGGCATCAAGACGGTGATGATCACCGGCGATCACGGCACCACGGCCGAGGCGATTGCGGGTCAGCTCGGCATCCTCCAGCGCGGCGGCAAGGTGCTGACAGGCAGCCAGTTGTCGCGGATGGACGACGATGCGCTCGACAAATTGTCGGACAGCGTAAGCGTCTACGCCCGCGTCTCGCCCGAGCACAAGCTGCGCATCGTGAAGTCGCTGCAGCGTCACGGCCATGTCGTGGCCATGACGGGCGACGGGGTCAACGACGCCCCGGCCATCAAGGCGGCGGACATTGGCATTGCCATGGGCATTACGGGGACGGATGTAAGCAAGGAGGCTTCGGCGCTTATTCTGGGAGACGACAATTTCTCGACCATCGTGGCGGCGATAGAGGAAGGCCGAAGCATCTACGAGAATATCCGCAAATTCATCCGGTATCTGCTTGCCTCCAATGTCGGCGAGATTCTGACCATGTTCTTTGCCATGATGCTCGGCCTGCCGCTGCCGCTTGTGCCGATCCAGATCTTGTGGGTCAACCTGGTTACGGACGGCCTGCCCGCCATGGCGCTTGGCGTAGACCAGCCCGAGAAGGATCTGATGGAGCACAAGCCGCGCGGCGCCAAAGAGAACATCTTCGCCCGGCGGCTGGGCTGGAAGATCGTCAGCCGGGGCATTCTGATCGGGCTGTGCACGCTTGCCGCCTTCTGGCTTACCCTCCGCATAGCCCCGGAAGATCCGGCGCAATTGGTCAGAGCGCAGTCGGTGGCGTTCGCCACGCTCGTCATGGCCCAGCTCTTTCATGTATTCGACTGCCGGAGCTCGCGGTCCGTGTTCCACCGGAATCCGTTCCAGAATAAATATCTGGTGCTCGCGGTGCTCTCGTCCGTACTCCTGATCCTGGCGGTTATGTACATTCCGGTCCTGCAGCCGATCTTCAAGACGATACCGCTGGGCTTCCGGGACTGGTCGCTGTGTCTGGTTGCAGCCGGAATTCCCACCTTCCTGATGGGTGCGGGCAGCGTCTGGAGCGGGAAGCGGTACCGCAAGCGAGGGCGGGGCGGCAGCGGCGGCGGACAGACGATGCTGAAAAGTACAAAAATTTCGGCATAAAATTAATAGCTTTGTCCCTCTCCTTGCGGTATGCTTGTGGCAATTCATCGAAGGAGTGGACGAAGCATGGAATTTACCAAAATGCACGGACTCGGCAATGACTTCATTGTCGTATTCGGCGAGAAGTCGCTGCCGGGCAATGCGTCTGAACTGGCCGTTAAATTATGCAATCGGTTCTTCGGCATCGGAGCGGACGGACTCGTATATATTCTGCCCTCGGAACGGGGGGACTACATGATGCGGATTATCAATTCCGACGGCTCTGAAGCGGAGCAATGCGGCAACGCCATCCGCTGTGTGTCGAAATACGTGTACGACCACGGGCATGTGCAATCGGAGCAAATCGTCATTGAAACGATCGGCGCGGGCGAGCAGAAGGTCAAGCTGCAGGTAAAGAACGGAAAGGTGGAGACGGTAACGGTCGATATGGGCGAGCCCGTACTGTCGGGTCGGCAAATTCCCGTGGACATTGACGCCGAGCCTGTGCTGGGCCGGCCGATTGAGACGGACGGGAAGGAATTTGCCTTTACCGCCGTGTCGATGGGTAATCCGCACTGCGTGATTTATGTGGACGACGCCGTTTCCTTTGATCTGGCGACCTGGGGGCCGAAGCTGGAAGTTCATCCGCTGTTCCCGCGAAAGGTGAATGTCGAATTCGCCACTGTAAAAGACCGCGGACACATCGACATGCGGGTATGGGAACGGGGAGCCGGACCTACGCTGGCCTGCGGAACCGGCGCCTGCGCCACGCTTGTCTCTTCCGTTCTTAACGAAGTGAGCGACAGAGCGGCGTGGGTGAGCCTGAAGGGCGGCGATCTGTTCATCGAATGGAATGAAGAAGACAATCATGTGTATATGACAGGACCGGCCGAAGCGGTATTCACCGGTACAGTCGAAGTGTAACGGCCGCCGCAAGGCTGCATGCCTTGATCGGCAATGAAATAACCCCCCGAACGTTATAAGCTGGAGCTGGTATCTTATCGGCTCCAGCTTATTTGCTTTTCGTTGAAAGCGATCCCATTTTATAGACAAAGAAGCAGGAAGCACCGGCGCACGGATATGATCCGCTTCGTCAGGATTGGACAGAGGGTCCGCATAAGGTTGGAGATATCTGCAAATAATGGAAAGAGAACAGAAAAAAGGGGTGGGGGCATGAGCGCGGAGACATCTTCAAAAAGCGGTAAAACCGTCAGCGGAGCGGGAGAGGGTCATTCCCGCGCCGCCGTTGTCCGAGGGATATCCGAAGAGCTTGCCGAAACCCTGGACCGTATAGCCGGCGAGCTTGGAGGCAGTCCCGACCTGAAGATGCGCAAGCTGCTGATTGGTACCGCGCCGCCGGTTCAGGCGGCGGTCGTCTACATAAGCGGGCTTTCGGCTGAGGATTCCATCAACGATTTCGTGATCGGCTCCTTAATGAAGGTGAACCAGGCCCGGGAGCAGGCTCCCGACCCCGGCGGCGAATCGTTGATGGAATACGTCATGGAACGGGCGCTGGAGACGGGCGACGCCAGAATCAAAGAGGATTGGAATGATATTATCCTGGCGGTATTGTCCGGTGAAACTGCTGTATTCCTCAACGGATACGCCAGCGCCATCATATGCGATACACGCGACGAAGAGGGCAGGGCAATTGATGAACCCACGACCCAGCTTGTGCTGCGGGGACCCAAGGACAGCTTCGTAGAAACAATCGGGACGAATATCACCCTGATCCGCCGCCGAATCAAGACGCCCAAGCTGTGGTTTGAGCATTTGACCGTCGGCGAGGCGAGCAAGACGGACGTCGCGATGATGTTCATAAAGGGGACAGTCGACAAGAAGCTGGTCGATGAGGTTCGGTCGAGAATTAGGAAAATTAAAATCGATGCGGTCCTGGAATCAGGCTACATCGAAGAGTTGATTCAGGATAAGACATTTACGCCTTTTCCAACCATTTACAACACTGAAAGGCCGGATGTAGTGGCGGCGAATCTGCTTGAAGGCCGCGTGGCGCTTATCGTGGACGGGACGCCCTTTGTTCTGGTGCTGCCTGCGGTATTTCCGCAATTCTTTCAATCCCCGGCGGATTATTCCGAGCGTGTAGATATCGCTATTCTGATGCGCTTGATCCGGTACGGCAGTTTTATAATTTTACTGTTCGGACCATCCATGTATATCGCGCTGACCACATTTCATTATGAAATGATTCCCACGGTCCTGCTGGTCAGTCTGCTGGCGCAGCGTGAGAATGTCCCCTTTCCGGCCTTGATAGAGGCGCTGCTGATGGAGGGGGTGTTTGAAATATTGCGGGAGGCAGGCATTCGCATGCCCCGAGCCGTGGGCCAGACGGTATCCGTGGTCGGCGGTCTTATTCTTGGCCAGGCGGCGGTGGAAGCCGGCTTTGTCACTCCAGCTATGGTTATCGTCGTATCGCTGACGGGGATCGCAAGCTTTGCTATTCCCGCCTACAATATGTCCATTGCAGGGAGAATTGTCCGCTTCGGCTATATGATTCTTGCAGGCATGTTCGGGTTTTACGGAATCACTCTGGGCATGATCGTAACGATCGCCCATATGAACAGTCTGCGGTCATTTGGCGTCCCTTATCTGTCCCCTTTTGTTCCTTTGTCATTCCGTGAGCAGCAGGATACCTTATTAAGACTTCCGCTGTGGTTCATTCGGCCAGGGACTGTTTCGCCTACCCGTTCCGGAGAGAACCAGACAGATCAGGGCAAATTGATCGATTCGGGCCATGAAGACAACCTGTCCCCGGCGGTGCAGGCCAAAGGAAAGACGGGTCTCTTGGATTCAACAGAAGAATGAAGGGGGATGAGCAAAGTGAGACTGCAGCGGAGGATTGCCGCTATTGCCGTCTGCTGCCTGCTGCTGCTTGCCGGATGCTGGGACAGTGTGGAGCTGAACCGGCGCGCAATCGTTGCGGGCATGGCTATCGACAAAGGCCCGTCGCCTGAAAGGGAATATATGCTCTCATTTCAGATCATTGTAGCGGACGAGATAACAGGAAAGAACTCCAGGGGGAATTCTCCCGTCGTTCTGTATACCGGAACGGGCCGCTCTATGTACGAAGCGCTATCGAATGCTTCCAAGCAGATTGCCCGATTCTTGTCCCTGGGACATATCCGGGTGGTCATCATTTCCGAGGAGTTTGCCCGTGAGGGGATCAAGGGAATTATGGATACGCTTGAACGGGAGAGCGAGGCCAGGCTGACGAGCCTGATGTTCGTGGCAAGAGGCCAGATGGCCAAAGACTGCATGACGCTCATGACCGCGCTCGGTAAAATTCCGGCCAACGATCTGGTAGGCAAGGTTGAGAATACATCCAGTACCTTTGGCTATAATTTTCGGATGGAGGTCGACGACATCATACGCGGCATTCAGGTCCCCGGTGGCGGCGCGTTGATGAACGGCGTGTGGGTTTCAGGAGACAAAGAGACGGGCAAATCGAATGAAAACATGCATGATATTACTCCGGCCGCCATATTGAGGATATCGGGAATTGCCGCTTTTAAAGGAGATAAATTAGTAGGGTGGCTGGATAACGGCGAGGCGAGGGGAGTGGCTCTTCTGCAGCACAGGCTCACTCAGACTCCTGTTGTTGTTCATACAGACGGCAATTTAATTGTCTTTAATATATTCGACAATAGCGTTCATCTCAAAGCCCGAGCCGCTGATCCGGAGCATCCGGTTATTATGATCCGCATTACGCAGCAAGCCTCGATTAAAGAGTTGAACGGGAATCTGGATCTGATGAATCCGGACATGCTGAAACGGGCGGAGGCTGAATTGGAGGAAACGACCAAAAAGGATGTTGAGAAAGCGATTCAAATAGCGCGCAGCATGAATAGCGATTATCTGGGGTTCGGGGAAGCAGTAGAACGGTCCAATCCCAGAGGGTGGAAGAAGATTGAAGATCATTGGGACGATGTATTTGCCAGGTGCGAGGTGAAGGTGCAGGTTAAAGCCGTAACTCAAAGCACCGAAATGAGAAGCCGGTCTATGAAGATGCCGGAGTAACAGGGAGGTTCAGACATGGGCGAGGTCAGAATGGGAATCGTTCAGTGTTTTACATTGGCGATGCTGTTTGAATTGGGCACAGCCATGGTGGTAAATCTGGGGGTGGATACCGGGAAAGACGCCTGGATGTCCGTTCTGCTCGGCGGCATTGCCGGAGTCTTGCCGTTTATCGGTTATATTTATCTGTACAGGGCGTACCCGGATGATCCGCTAAGCCGTTATTCGCGCAAACTGCTGGGCAAATATCTTGGCGGATTGGTGGCGCTGCTCTTCATCTTGTCCTTTATGATGATGGCAGCCCGCGATTTGCGTGATGGCAGCACGATGCTGGTCATGGCGACAATGAACCGTACCCCAATATTTGTCATTAGTCTGATGATGATATTGTCGAGCGCCTATGTTGCCCATAAAGGCGTGGAGGTTCTTGCGCGGACTTCTCTGCTGTTTGCGGTAATCGTCATGCTGATCGGGGGCTTCTGCGGTCTGATGATGATCTTTTCCGGCAAAATCAATCTGCTTCGGATTCTTCCGCTGCTGGAGAATGGAGCTTGGCCCGTCCTCCGCTCCGTACTGGTCCAGAACTACATGTTCCCTTTCGGGGAAATGATTTGCTTCACCATGCTGATGCCCTATCTCTCCGACAGCCGGAGAGGGCCTTGGGTCATCGTAGCCTCGATGCTTTTTTCCGCCCTGCTGCTCAGTTTGACAACAGTGATGAACCTTTCGGTACTGGGCGCTGATATTGTCGCCCGCTCGCCTCTGCCGCTGATGCCGACAATCAGCAAGATTTCCATTTCCGATTTTATTCAACGACTGGATGTATTGGTGGTGATGGTCTTGATTATAGGAGTATTTTTCAAAATCACGGTCTTCTATGTAGCCGCGCTGGTCGGAATTTCGGATCTGTTCGGACTGCCTTACCGGACAATGGCCTATCCTGCTGCTCTGATTATCCTGTTTCTCTCCGTTATGAACGCACGCGGCTTTACAGAGCATCTCGACGAGGGCAAGCGGCTGCTGTATACGGTGTTTCCTGTTTTTACGCTGGCACTCCCCGCCTTGCTGATTATTATCGCCGCGCTCAAGCGTCACCGCTCGGCTCCGCGCCCGGATTGATTGCCGGTAATGAAGTGGATGATGTCCGGGATAATCAGGCAGAGAAGCAGGACTACCGCCGACAGCTTCTCTGCGGTGGAATAGAGCAAGTATCTCATAATAAAGAGAATATTGCCCGGGCCATACCCGAACATCCAGTCTATTAAATACAAGTATAGAAGTCCAAGCGTGCCGAGCAGAGCAATCGCGGCGTATTTTTTCAGAAGCATCTTTCTCGTCTTTTGTTTCATCTGTTTTGGCTCCCTGGCTTTTTTATCCTAGTATGGGGCAAGGAGACGCCAGTCATTCGCGATTTGCTGAATCTTGCTGTCGCTTTTGCCGGAAAGCTTATCTTTCCTTACGATTTATGTTACATTAGTATGAAACTAATGTCAGGGGAGGGTCTGCTCTGTGAAGCTCGATTTGCGGTCTGCCTGGGCCGCCAAGGTACTGGTCGGCGACGGGGCAATGGGAACCTTTTTGTATCAGAAAGGATTTCCCGTCGGCATTTCATATGAAGAATTGAATCTGACCTCGCCCGAGGTTATCGAGGAAGTGCATCGCAGCTATATTGCGGCGGGTGCGGAGCTGCTGGAGAGCAATACGTATTCGGCCAATTACGATAAGCTGTCCAAGTTCGGTCTGGAATCCAAGGTGGAGGAGATTAACCGGGCCGGCATCCGGATCGCCAGAAAGGCCGCAGGGAGCGGCGGGTATGTTCTTGGGGCTGTAGGGTCGATCCGTGCGGGCAAGCGCGCCAGTCTGTCGGCTTCCGAATTGAAGAAATACTTCGGCCAGCAGATCGGCGCGATGCTGGAAGAAGAGGCGGACGGCATCCTGCTGGAGACGTTCTACGATCTGGAGGAGCTGCATCTGGCGCTCCGAACCGCGCGGCAGCTAAGCGATCTGCCCGTGATCTGCCAGTTCGCCGTCGATGAAACGGCGATGACGATGGACGGGCTGGCGCTCCCGGAGGCGTTCCGCATTCTGGAAGAGGACGGCGCTGATATTATCGGCTTCAACTGCCGTACCGGTCCCATAGGCATCAAAAGAGCGCTCTCCACTCTTCAGGGCAAGCTGACGCTGCCGGTGTCGGTATATCCGAACGCGGGACTGGCCGACTATGTGGACGGCCATTACAAATACGGGGCTTCGCCGGAGTATTTCGGCGAGATGGCGCCGGTCTTCGCAGGTATGGGCTGCCGGATCATTGGCGGCTGCTGCGGAACGACGCCGCAGCATATCGCTGAAATTT
>NZ_ASSC01000295.1 GCF_000520735.1 Paenibacillus forsythiae T98 | reverse complement strand
GGGCCGCCGCCTGTCGGGCGCGGAGCCGGAGCAGCCCCAGCCGGAGAAGGGCGTGGGGCTGCTCAATACGGCGCGGCGGCTGCAGGTGCTGTACGGCTACCGGTCGCGGCTGACGGCGGCCGCGAACCCGGGCGGTGGCATGATCTTCACTTTCCATATTCCTGTGAAGGGCAGCAAGGAGGTTTCTTCCCATGATGACGGTCATGTTGATTGATGACGATGTGCCTATGCTGGACTATGTGAAGCATTTGCTGGGCCAGCTCGATCTGGAGCTTGAGGTGGTTGCCGCAGCCTGCGGCAGCGAGCAGGCGCTGGAGCTGTTTCATGACATGCTGCCCGATCTGGCCATCGTCGATATCGGGCTGCCCGGCATGGATGGGCTGGAGCTGGCGGAAGCATTCCGGATGATGAAGCCGGAGGTACGGCTCATTTTCCTGACCTGTTATGAAGATTTTCATTATTCCAAACGGGCGATTCAGCTGGAGGCCGACGATTATCTCATCAAGGATGAGCTTACGCCTGAGCAGCTCCGGGAGAGTGCCTCCAAGGCAATGAAGCGCTTCCGGAGACGGCGGGAGCTGCTGGAGCGCTACTCGTTCCAGCAGGCGATCGAGCGCAACCGGGAGGTGCTCAAGCAGAACTTCTTAAAGCAGCTGCTCTCCGAAGGCGGGGAATGGGACAATATATTGCTGTTCGGCGAGCGGCTCGGCATTTCCTGGAAGCTGCCCTATCTTCGCCACGGCTTTCTGCATATCGACGCCGCATCCGTGATCGGGCGCTACCGGTATAGAGACATGCCGCTCCTGCACTTTGCCGTCGGCAATATCGCGGCCGAGCTGTCCTCCGGCCTTGCATCGATCACGGCGCTGATGGACGGAGAGGCGGACATTTATTTGCTGTGGAATGTCGAAGACCGGAAGGTCCCGGAAGACGGGCTGATCCGGTATATGATGTCTGTCCGGGAGAAGGCGGAGCAGTATCTGAAGGTCAGCGTGCGCGGCTTCTGCGCGGAGGAGACGGTCCCGGTCCGGCAGTTCGTCGAGACCTACAAGCATTTGGCGGAGTACCGGGATCACAGCTTCTATGGACCCGCCCTGCCAGCCGCGATGCTGAAGCCCGACCGGACGTTCCTGCTGGCGGCCGAATCGAAGCCGGAGAAAGAGAAGGCGATGCTGTCGCTGGCGCTGGAGGAGGACAACGCCGCCTGGATCGACCTCGCCATAGGCAAGCTGGCGCAGCATGCTAGAGCGGAGCATTGGTCGCCAAGGCTGCTTAAAGAAGCTTACGCCGATTGTGTCCGCAGGATGGCGTCGGAAACGAACGGAACGGCGGAGGAAGCGTTCTTCGTCCACTTAAGCCGGTCCCTCCATGCGGAGGAAGCGGCGCGCCTGACGAAGCGGGAGCTGTGGAACCTGTGGCGTCATCAGGCGCTTGCGCCGATCACCGAGCTGGAGAAGGATATCCGGCTTCAGGCCATCGACGTTTTTCTCAGGGAGCATGTCGACCGGACGATCACCTCGGTGGATATGGCGGAGCATCTTCACCTGAACCCCAGCTATTTCTCCCGCTATTTCAAGCGGCTGGCCGGGATGAAATTTACGGATTACGTCAATCGCTACAAAATCTCCATCGCCATCTCCATGCTTCGCCGGGAGAATGAGACCGTCGAGAATGTGGCTTATACGCTCGGGTTCTCGGACCGGGCTTATTTCTCCAAGGTCTTCAAGAAATACAGCGGCAAGAGCCCCAGTGAATTCAAGAATGTATAGCAATTCATGAATGCGCAGAGAGGGGCCAATACGAAAAGGAGAATATTTATGAAAGCGGTTACTTTAAATAAAATATTATGGCTTCCGCTTATCGCTGCCTTGATATTCGGTCTGGTCGGCCTCATGCCGCCGGGCCGGGCAGCGGCGGCGGGCACGACATATTATGTGGACGCCGCTGCGGGAGATGACGCGAATAGCGGCACAAGCGAGGAAAGCCCCTGGAAATCTCTGGACAAGGTCAATTCGGTCGTGTTCGATCCCGGCGACCGCATTCTGCTCAAAGCCGGTTCGGTCTGGAACAACGCTTATCTGGATCTGAAGGGCTCGGGGACGGAAGGCAGCCCAATTGTGGTTGACCGGTACGGATTCGGTCCCAAGCCGCTGATTCACTTCGGCAATACGGCGGTGGGCGGCGAAGGCTTCGGCGTCCGGCTCAAGAATGTGTCTTACTGGGAAATCAACAATCTGGAAATTACGAGCGGGCAGCACGCGACCGATATGCGCCGAAGCGGCATTCTTGTCGTCGGCGAAGGCGCGGGCGCCGGCGCGGTCCAGCATATTTATATCAAAGGCAATGACATCCATGACGTATTCGGCACTGACCGGAGAACCGGAGGCATCAATTTTCACGCGCGCGGCGGCAATACCGATCCCGAGAGCACCTGGGACGACGTGCTGATCGAGGATAATACGGTAATCAACGTGGCGGACACCGGCATTCAGGTGATGACGGACGCTTTTGCCAATACTTCCTGGGCCCATAAGTTTGACGCCTTCACCCGTTTGATTATACGCGGCAACTATGTGGAAAAAATTCACCGGGACGGCATTCTCGTCCGCGCTGGCGTCTCGCCGCTGATTGAGTATAACACGACGAGTGAGATTGGCGTCAGCTGCGACGTGAACACTTCGGTGGTGAATTATCTGGATACCATTGGTTATGTCGCCGCGCAGTGGGCCTATTACACCACCGGAGCCGTCTTCCAGCATAACGAGGCGTTCAATACCCGGGTTCTTCAGGGAGACGGCCAGGCCTGGGACTTCGACATCAGGGTGAGCGACAGCATCTATCAATATAACTTCAGCCATCATAACGAGGGCGGAGCCCTGCTGGTTATGGACAGCACGAACAATAATATTTTTCGCTACAATATTAGCCAGAACGACTACGACGCCTTCGGCGCGTTCAATTTGAGACCGGGCGGAGGCAGTCTGTACATCTACAATAATGTCATCTACCGCGATAATGGAATTTCATCGGCCCTGACCAAATCGAGTACGAGCGGAATGGCGTATTACAGCAACAATATTTTCTATAACGCCGTCAGCGGAACGTACACGAACAGCAGCTATGTAAAATACAGTCATAACCTGTTCTACGGCGCGAATGCGAATGTGCCCAGTGACCCCGGCAAGGTTGTGGGCGACCCGCTGTTTCTGAACGGCGGCGCCGCGTCCGGCATCGACACCGCCTCGGCGTATCAACTGGCCGAAGGCTCGCCGGCTATCAATGCCGGAGCTATTATATGGGGCAATGGCGGCGCCGACTTCTTCGGCAATCCGCTGTACGGCGGGGCGCCTGACATTGGCGTATACGAAGCCCCTGGTACGGCGAATCCCGAAGCGGCGGTGCTTGAGGACGATTTCGAAGACGGTATGGCGGATGGCTGGGCCACGGTCGGAGGAAGCTGGGACATCGGGACCGAGGATTCGCTGGTCTACGCCCAGAATGGGCTTTACGGGGAAGCAATCGCATTCGCTGGCGAAGCCTTCTGGACCGACTACAGTCTCGAAGCCGATGTGAAGGTGAAGAAGGTCGGCGGCAATGCCGGCATATTGTTCCGCTAT
>NZ_ASSC01000294.1 GCF_000520735.1 Paenibacillus forsythiae T98 | reverse complement strand
ACCCGGTACAGACAAGCGATTACGGCGGCGGGAAGCGGCTGCAAGGCGGCCATGGATGCCGAGAAGTTCATCGAGAGCCTGGAGCACAACGCCGTAGCGCTGTAAGTTTCATCAGAACACCGCAGGTGATATAATATAAAGCAAAAGTTACTAGGAGGATAAAATTATGCCTGTGATAACAATTGAAGCAGCTAAATTAACTAAAGAACAAAAGAGAAAGTTAGTAAATGAACTTACCGCATCAGCTTCAAATATCATGAATATACCTGAACAGGCATTCTTTGTTTTTGTAAAGGAAAATGAAAGAGATAATATAGGTGTTGCAGGGCAGCTTTTATCTGACAAAGATGAGAACACTTCACTGAAAAGTGAGGACTAATAAATGCAGTAGCTGCTCTTTCGATTACGTTAACGCCTGAAGAAATGAACAAACAAATAATTCTTTAAGGAGGGAATCAACTATGGAAAATGTTGTGGTATATACATCCACCAATTGTCCGCACTGCCGTCAGGTCAAGAGCTTTTTGAATGAGAAGGGAATTTCTTACGAGGAGCGCAACATCGAGCAGAACGAAGAGTTCGCGCAGCAGGTGTGGGATATGGGCATGCGCGCTGTTCCGGTTACCGTGATCGGCGAGCATAAAATCGTGGGCATGAACAAAACGCAGTTCGACAAGGTATTGGCGGCTGCGCAGTAATAACAGCTATGGGTTAAAGGAAGGGCGTCTCCGACAGCGGAGGCGTCCTTTTCTGCAGTGCGGCCGGGTAACGGGGAATGAAAAGTGCGGCTAGGCCGGTACAAAAGACATTGCAATCCGAAATACCGCGTACACGGTGATGCCGCCTATGCTTGGCATAAGGCCCGCTGGGGTCCGTATTTTTGTTGCTTGTGAATTTTAGCACTTAAGGAGTATTGGAAATGATGTTCGACGCATTTAATATATAAGGGACTTAAAGCCAAGGAGGGTTAGAGCAAGTATGGGAAAGTTGACGAAGGCGATCGTATTGGGGATGCTGGTTGCCGCCGCTGTGCCGCCGGTTGTGTATTGGGGGATGGATTATGCGTATGCCGCAGTAAATGGAACCGCTGTGCGTTCCGTCAGCGATATGACTCAGCGTCTTGCAGGGGCGATGAACAACCGCAGAGAGAGTGTTGCGTTTACATATGAAGGAAAGACCTCGCGCTTGAAGTCGCAGATCCAAACCGCGCTGGACCAGGCCATGTCGAACGATCCTTACTTGAACTATATTGTGAACGGCTACAGCTTCTCCTACCGGACCGGTTCCCGCTCGGCTGTCGTCAGCGTCCGGCTGTCGTACAGGGAATCGCTTCAGCAGACGGCCTACGTGAACGAACGGGTTAAGGCGGTTCTGAACAAAATTATTAACCCGGGGATGACGGGCGATGAGAAGGTAAAGGCGATTCACGACTGGGTGGTGCTGAACCTGAAATATGACACGACCTACACCAAATATACGGCGTATGAAGGGCTGAAGAGCGGCAGCGCCGTCTGCCAGGGTTATTCCCTGCTGACCTACAAGCTGCTGAAGGGCGCCGGGATTCCGAATAAAATCGTGGAAGGAACCGCGTGGCAGGGAGGCTCGGGCCAAGCGCACGCATGGAATCTGGTTCAGCTGAACGGACGCTGGTACCATCTGGACACGACCTGGGACGATCCCACTCCCGATCGTGCGGGCGCTGTCAGTACGGACTACTATCTGCGCACAGACCGCCAGATGCGCCGCGACCATACCTGGACCCGCGCCTATCCGGCAGCGGCTGTGGAATACTCCCGTACGCTTGGCGAACTGGCAAGCCTCAAGGGAGCGAAGCAGGCGGCCTATCAGAAGCTGCGAAAGGAGCTGCGGTACGACCTCTATGAAGAGAGCGGCATCGTCGATGACGCGGCCGAGCTGACCGCATTGGCGGGGCAGGCGCGAAAGGCAGGAGAAGCTTCGCTGCTGTTCCGCTATGACGGAAGCGAGAGCAGGCTGGTAAGCGACCTCCAATCGCTGTATGAGAAGGGTTTCAAGAATCTGAGCTACAAGGCATCCTCATTTGAGGATACGGGGGATTTGAAAGTGGATCTGTACTGGCATTAACGTCTTCAACTTCAAAAAGATCGCTCCGCCATCCGTCCGAAAGGACGGCCGGGGGCGATCTTTGTCTATAAATATGGACCGCAAGCGCCTAGGTCAATTTAGATTCGGAGTCATGCCGCAGTCGGTCAAGGACGGGGGCATTCGCCTGCGGAACCGACGGGCGGCCAGACAGTAACGGAAGAGGCCGCTACGGTCATGCCGCAGCCTCAGCCGCGTTCGCGTCCCGCCATCTGCTGCCAAACCGTTCCGGCCGCCTCCTCGCCGGACTCAATGCGTTCCAGCGCCATGCGCGCCTGAAGCCCGACTTCGAACTCGGGATCATTCACTGCTGCTTCCAGCGCGCCGCGCGCATCAGATGTGCCGACCTCGTACAGAAACCGGGCGGCGCGCCAGCGGACGATTTTGCTGTCGTCCTCCAGCGCCCGGATCATGACCGGCGTGGCAGCGGGGTCGCCGATGTCGGACAGGGAGTCGCCGGCGGTGCGCCGCACGGCCGGGGCCTTGTCTTTCATGGCCTCGTACAGCAGCGTCTGCGCTTCGGGCGTCCGCAGATCGCCCAGATAGACGACGGCCAGCCGGCGGATCAGCAGCTTCGGGTCTCTGAGCGCCGCTGCAAGCTGTGGGATCAGCTCGGGCGCGGGCGACAAATCTTCAAGCGCCGCATAGCGTACCCGCCAGTTGTCGCTCGCAAGATCGCGCAGCAGTTCGTCCTGACCGCGCTTGCCGCGCTGCTCGGTGAACTCGCCTTCGCCTGTCCCGTGCGCAATAGCCTGCTGCACCAGTGAATCAAGGCGCTCCTGCGGATAGGCGGCCTCAAGCTCCTGCTCGACCTCGCGGGCGATCTCGGGCAGCTCGCCGTAGCGGACGCCGTAATCCGTCAGCTTGCGCTCTTTAATCAGGACCGCGCTCGCCACATTCGTCACCGCCTCGGTGAACCGGGGCGACAGCGCGATTCGTTCCTCGCGCGCTCCGCTCTTTACCCGGATCTGGATCGGAATGGCGCGGAACATTTGGACGAATACCTGTGCCTCCCCGAAATGCGCTCCGGCGTTCTCGTCCGTCAGCGTCCACTCCCGGTCCCCGGCCGCTTCGCCGCCGAAGCGGGCTTGCAGCTCCCGGAATATCTCGGCCCAGTCCGCAGAGGGCCTCCGTTCCAGCGCCGCAAAGTCGGCGGTATGAAAGACGCTTTCCACCCCCGGGATGGTCAGCATCTCACGCGCCCAGGACGGCGCTGCATGCTGGCTTTGCAGGGTATAGGTTCGGCGTATTCCCGGCTCCAGCTGTTCGTCCAGATGAAGCTTCATCGTGTTCGGACTGGGCGTGGGTTCAATAAATGTGATCTTCATTCGGATAAACCTCCTTATGGCGGCAGCTGCCGCATTTGCTCACATATTGGTCTGCAAGAGTGTTTATCCGCATTTTACATCAAATTTGAATGGAAATACAAAACAGCCGCAAGCTCCGGACCGGAGCAGCGGAGCCAGGCTCTGGCAACTCGCTGCCTGTGCTGCCCATTTTTGCTCTTTTGGAGGGAAATCAAGGAGTTTGCGGGCTTTTTGGCCCGATTTTATGCTATAATATGCCGAAACCTATGTGTAAAGGATGGTATGCAAAAATGATCAGTACAAGCGGCGTGACACTCCGTTACGGAAAGCGCGCACTTTTTGAAGATGTAAATATAAAGTTCACTCCCGGCAATTGCTACGGCCTGATCGGGGCCAACGGCGCCGGCAAATCAACATTTCTGAAAATTCTGTCCGGCGAGATTGAAGCCAACTCCGGCGAGGTTCATATCACGCCCGGCGAACGCATGGCCGTACTGAAGCAGAACCATTTCGAATATGACGAATACCCGGTGCTGGAAACGGTCATTATGGGCCACACGCGCCTGTACGACATTATGAAGGAGAAGGACGCGCTGTACGCCAAGTCTGACTTCTCCGAAGCCGACGGCCTGCGCGCTGGCGAGCTGGAAGGCGAATTCGCCGAGCTGAATGGCTGGGACGCCGAGCCGGACGCCGCCGCGCTCCTGATCGGCCTCGGCATTCCGCGCGACCTGCACGACAAAAGAATGGCGGAGCTCAGCGGCAACGAGAAGGTGCGGGTACTGCTTGCCCAGGCGCTGTTCGGACGTCCGAACAACCTGCTCCTTGACGAACCTACCAACCATTTGGACCTCGAATCGATTGGGTGGCTGGAGAACTTCCTCATGGACTATGAAGGCACCGTTATCGTTGTATCCCATGACCGTCACTTCCTGAACAAAGTATGTACGCACATCGCGGACATCGACTTCGGCAAAATTCAGATGTACGTCGGCAACTATGACTTCTGGTACGAATCCAGCCAGCTGGCCCTCCAGCTTCAGCGGGAATCGAACAAGAAGAAGGAAGAGAAGATCAAGGAACTGCAGGCGTTCATTCAGCGCTTCTCGGCCAACGCGTCCAAGTCGAAGCAGGCGACGTCCCGGAAGAAGCAGCTCGACAAGATTACGCTGGACGACATCCGTCCGTCCAACCGGAAATATCCGTTCCTGAACTTCAAGCCGGAGCGCGAAGCCGGCAAGCAGCTGCTGACGGTCAGCAATCTGACCAAGAGCATCGAAGGCGAGAAGGTGCTGGATGAAGTGGGCTTTGTCGTCAATAAAGGCGACAAGATTGCCTTTGTCGGCCCGAACGGGCTGCCGAAGTCGACGCTGTTCGATGTCATCATGGGCGAGACGGAGGCGGACTCGGGCGAATACACATGGGGCGTGACGACCTCCCAGGCTTATTTCCCGAAGGATAACTCCAGTTATTTCGACGGCGTGGAGCTGAACCTGGTGGAATGGCTGCGCCAATACTCCAAGGACCAGGACGAGACGTTCCTGCGCGGCTTCCTGGGCCGCATGCTGTTCTCCGGCGAGGAAGCGCTGAAGAAGGCGAGCGTATTGTCGGGGGGCGAGAAGGTGCGCTGCATGCTGGCGAAGATGATGCTGAACGGCGCGAATGTGCTCGTCTTCGACGAGCCGACCAACCACTTGGACCTCGAATCCATCACGGCGCTGAACAACGGGCTGATCGACTTCGACGGCACGATTCTCTTCACCTCGCATGACCATCAGTTCATCCAGACGATCGCGAACCGGATTATCGAGATTACGCCAAATGGCATTATCGACCGCGTGATGAGCTATGACGAGTACCTCGAAAGCGACGAAGTCAAGGAACTGCGCCAGCGGATGTATCCGGTGGAAGTGTAGAATAAACCGCAAGCAAGGCGCGGAATAAAGAACCTCTCCGCCGCGCGCAAGCGGACATATTCTCTTTATAAAACAAGGCCGACCGGATGATCTCCGGCCGGTTTTTTTTGAAGCTGCATGCTGTGAATGAGCACATACGATACGAATGCCGATTTCCCAAGGTATAGCTGCGCGCACGTTATTGGCCATGTTTTTTAAGATTCATAAAATTTATCGGGGTCCCGCAAAAGCATCTGGGTACGCTTCAAATCCAGGTCCTCACTTGGTGGGACTATCTTGCGGAGGGAAGTTCATGCGTTACGATTGCCTGATCGTCGATGACGAGGCCGTTCTGGCTGAGACGACCAGCGAGTATCTTAACCTGTTTGACGTGAAAGCGGCCTATGTGACGTCGGCGGAGGAGTGTCTGGCGTTCATGCGGGGGAACGAGGTGTCTCTGCTGCTCCTGGACATCAATTTGGAGGGCGCCTCCGGTTTTGAGCTTTGCAAGAAGCTGCGCCAGACGACGGAGATTCCCATTCTGTTCATCAGCGCGCGTTCGAGCGACGACGATATTGTCGTGGCGCTGAATATTGGGGGAGACGACTATATCAAGAAGCCCTACACACTGAGCGTTCTATTGGCAAAGGTCAGGGCGGTGCTGAAAAGATACGGTGGAGTCAAGCCGTCCGGAGATATATTGCGTGCCGGGAGCCTTGAATTGGACTGCAACCGGTGCAGTCTCCGGGTTGGCGGTGAGGAGGTTCGGCTGAAGACGCTTGAATTCCGGCTGCTTGCGTATTTGGTCCGGAACAGAAACCGGGTGCTGCCCAAGGAGGAGCTGTTCCGCGAGGTCTGGGGCGATTCCATCACCGGAGACGGCACGCTGAATGTACATATCCGGCATTTGCGGACCAAAATTGAGCCTGACCCTGACCATCCGCGCTATATCAAGACGGTATGGGGAACGGGATATTTGTTCGAGGACGGAAGCGTATGAATATCGGAAAAATGCTGCGGGGCATAGGAGTCGTTCTGCTGGCAGGGCTTCTTCTGTCTCTGTTCATCCTTCGAAATCAGGGTGAAGGGGGTGTCGTTGATATGGTGGCCGTCAATACGGCCGTGAAGGCAGCGGAAGCGCACTGGAAAGAGATTGCCGGGGGCGATTTGAATCGGTGGAAAGCTGCCGTTGCGGCGTCCAGCGCCAATTCGGAGAGCGGAGCCGCCGCCCGGCTGACGCTTATTGCGGGCGATGGCCGAACGCTTTACGCCGGGGAAGACGCAGCTGCATCGATCCATGATGCGCTGCGAAACGGCGATACCGTTGCCGATATTACCGTCAGCGGCGTTCCGGCGGGCAAGTTGATTATGGCGAATCACACAGCGGAGAAGGTGAAGGCGGCACGCCGGGAGCTTTACGCTGCGCTTGCGGTTTCGTGGACGGCATGCGCTGCCCTGTGCGCCGCCTATCTTCTGTACCTGCACCGTTCGGTGATCCGGCCCTTCAACAAGCTGCAAAGCTTTGCGCAGCAGGTTGCCCGGGGCAATCTCGATCTTCCGCTGACGATGGACAGGAACCGTCTGTTCGGCGCTTTTACCGAAAGCTTCGACCTGATGCGGGAGGAACTGGCGTCTGCCAGGGAGAGCGAATACCGGGCCAACCTCAGCAAGAAAGAACTTGTGGCGAGCCTCAGTCATGACATCAAAACTCCGGTCGCCTCCATCAAGGCGGTGACCGAGCTGATGCTTCTGTCCCCTGCGGAAGACCGGATGCGGAAGCGGCTGGAAGCCGTCCTCTCCAAAGCGGAGCAGATCGACGGGCTGGTGACCAACCTGTTTCATGCCACACTTGAGGAGCTGGAGCAGCTCAGGGTTGTTCCGACCGAAGAGTACAGCGGCGTTCTTGGCGGAATGTTGAGAAACGCCTGTTACGGATACGATATCCGGATTGGAGCCATTCCGGAGTGCATGCTCAGGATGGATGTGCTGCGGATGCAGCAGGTTGTCGACAATCTGCTGGCCAACGCCGGGAAATATGCGGGAACACCGGTGGAGGCGGCATTTGCGGCCTCTGGAAATTATCTGGTAATGCGAATTAAAGATGAGGGCGAAGGCGCGCCGGAAAGCGATCTTCCGCTGCTGTTCAATAAATTTTACCGTGGGAGCAACAGCGCGGGGCACAGCGGTTCGGGGCTTGGGTTATATCTCTCACGCAGCTTTATGCGGCGGATGGAGGGTGATCTGGTCTGCTATAACACCCGGGACGGATTTGCTGCTGAGCTGCGTCTGAAGCTGGTCTGAAGACCGGCCCGATATTTAAGAAACGGTTAAGAATCCGGCAACGACCCGTTAAGAAGCGCTGTAGTAAGATGAAACCGAGGTTCAAATTTGAAGTCTTGTTTACAGGGCGAGGGGAGAAATGGCAATGACGGAACTGGCGCAAGAAGCGTCGCGGACAAGGATGAGGGCGGCGAATCCAGTGGAGAAGGGACAGGCGGCGCGCAAGACGGTGCTGACTACGGCCAAGCTGTGCAAGACCTTTTCGGCCGGAGGCACTCAGCAGCATGTGCTGAAAAATCTGGATATCGAAATCGGGAGCGGCGATTTTACGATCATCATGGGCAGCTCCGGTTCGGGAAAATCCACGCTGCTATATGCCCTGTCGGGCATGGACAAACCGACGCTGGGAGAAATCTCCTTCATGGGAAAAGAATTGTCGCAGTTGTCCGCCGACCAGCTTGCGGTATTCCGCCGGGATCACTGCGGCTTTGTCTTTCAGCAAATTTATTTGCTCGATACAATGAGCGTGCTGGATAATGTACTGGCAAGCGGATTGCTGCGGAATTCGGGCAGGAAGGCTGTCGCCGCAAGAGCCAAGGAGCTGCTGCTGCGGGTAGGGCTCGGGGAGGGAGATTGGGGAAAATTTCCTTCCCAGCTTTCCGGGGGCGAGGCGCAGCGGACGGGGATTGTAAGGGCGCTGATCAACCAGCCGGCCGTGCTGTTCGCCGATGAGCCGACCGGCGCGCTCAATTCCTCCACAAGCCGGGGCGTGCTGGATGTGCTGACCGGATTCCACCGGGAGGGGCAGAGCATCGTCATGGTCACGCATGATGTCAAGACGGCGCTGCGGGGCAACCGGGTACTGTATCTCCGCGATGGAATCATTCACGGCGAGCTGCTCCTGGGACTGTACCGGGAAGAGGAAGGACGGGAACGTCTGAACCGGCTGAACGCTTTTCTGGAAAGCATGGGGTGGTAGCATGGCAGTGAACCATTTGGCCTTGTCGATGCTTCGCAAGCATAAGAGCTCCGCTGTCATCCTGTTCGTCCTGCTTCTGCTTACCGTGCTTGTTATGAATACCGGACTCACTATCTTTCTCCGGCTTAATGCGTTCTACGAGGCCAAGACGGCGGAGCTGTCCGGCGCGGACTTTGCCGCCAACTTGCCGGATGACGGCAGTCTGGACAAGAAGAAGGCGTTTCTCCTTGACCAGCCTGGCATAGCCAAGCTGGAGAGCGAAGAGAGCCTTGCGCTGAACGAAATTCAATTTTCATATAATGGAGGCGTTCTGTCGACCCTTCCGGTCTTTCTGAATGCGGACACAGGCCGCACGCTTTCGCCGCTGCGGCTGACCGAGCGTCTTCCTGACGCGCAAGGGCCGCAAATATACGCCCCTTATATTCTGAAGAGCGGCGGGGGCTATAAGTTGGGCGACAGCCTGACATTAACCGATTCCAGCCTCAAACGGCGAAGCTATATTATCGGAGGTTTTTTTCAGGATACGCTGCTTGGCAACACGCTAGGCGGCAGCTTGAAATTCTATTTGCCGCACCGCGAGTTCGCTGCATTGAAGGCCGAGCTGGGCGGAAATCATTATATATTTCTGTCGGTGCAGACGGCGAACGGCGCCCATCCGGGTAAACTGACGGATACCTTCAATAAAACCTTTCCCATGGACCCCACATCGTCCAGCATTTTGGCCGATACGGACAGCATGTCCCTGAACTACACCCTCCCGCTCACTCTGATCTCCCTTGTGCTGGTTGCGTTTGCGGCGGTCGTTCTTCTGGTGGCGGGGGTTGTAGTGAGATTCAGGGTCGCCAGCGGCATTGAAGACGATATGGAGAGCATCGGCGCGCTCAAAGCCATCGGATATACTGGACGGCAGATTACGGCGGCTCTCTTTCTTCAGCAGTTCGTTATTCTGTGCATCGCCGGAGCCGCCGGAGCCGTGCTGGCCTGGGCCGTGCTGCCGCTGCTTGGGAATATGATTTCTTCGTCGGTCGGTTTGCTCTGGACGCAGACTGCGGACCCCCGAATTTCGGCGCTGGGCTTTGCGGCAGTTTCGGTATTCGTATGCGCCGTTACCTACTCGTCGGCAAGAAAGGCGCTGAAGGTTACGCCGCTGACCGCTCTGCGGAAGGGGATCACGACCCACAGCTTCAAGCGGAACAGGTTTTCCCTGGAACAAGCCAAAGGCTCTCTGCAATTATCCCTGGGCCTGAAAAGAATGCTGAACCGTTT
>NZ_ASSC01000293.1 GCF_000520735.1 Paenibacillus forsythiae T98 | reverse complement strand
CGCCAGCCACATTCAATTAAGCGGCTCGGCGGACATGAAGGGCAGCGAAGTCAAATCCAATTAGCTTTAGGCGGTGATTGAATACAGATGGAACAGCCCATAGATGTGCTGGAGCAACAAGCCATCTTGAATCAAGCCTGGTCCCTGATCCGCAGAGACTGGGCACTGAAGCTCAAAGCCACGCAGGAGCAACAAATTCAAATCTGTGTAGAGGAGTTTCGAAGGTATTGCAGGGACATTCGGCAAGAGCAGCTTCAAGGGAAAAAGGGGAACATTGGCTACATCACCTACTCTATGCTGCGTACTACTTGGCTCGAAGAGCGG
>NZ_ASSC01000292.1 GCF_000520735.1 Paenibacillus forsythiae T98 | reverse complement strand
TGCAGCCGGCCGCCGCTTGATAGCGTGGCGGATAGTATAAAGTGGCTTGAAACAAACTATAAACAAGGAGGAAATATTCATGTCTAAAACACTTAAGATCGCAATTATCGGCTGCGGAGGTATCGCGAATGGCAAGCATCTGCCAAGCCTTTCCCGCCAAAAGAACGCCGAATTGGTCGCTTTCTGCGACATTATCGAAGAGCGGGCGCAGGAGGCTGCCGGCAAATACGGCGCGGAAGGCGCCAAGGTATATTCAGACTTCCGCAAGCTGCTTGCGGACGGCGGCATCGATGTCGTGCATGTATGTACGCCGAATGACAGCCACTCGGAAATTACGGTTGCCGCGCTTGAAGCGGACTGCCACGTGATGTGCGAGAAGCCGATGGCGAAGACGACGGCTCAGGCGCAGGAAATGCTGGACGCTGCCCGCCGGACCGGAAAGAAGCTGTCCATCGCCTATCAGAACCGCTTCCGCAATGACAGCCAATATTTGAAGGAAATGTGCGAGAACGGCGAGCTGGGCGAGGTGTACTACGCCAAGGCGATTGCGCTGCGCCGCCGCGCGGTGCCGACATGGGGCGTGTTCCTGGACGAAGAGAAGCAGGGCGGAGGCCCGCTGATCGATATCGGCACGCATGCGCTTGATTTGACGCTGTGGATGATGGATAACTACAAGCCGCGCAGCGTGACCGGCTCGGTGTTCCATAAGCTCGGGCACCGGAAGAACGCCGCCAATGCGTTCGGACCGTGGGACCCGGAGCAGTTCAAGGTTGAAGATTCCGCCTTCGGCTTCATTACCATGGAGAACGGAGCAACGATTGCGCTGGAATCGAGCTGGGCGCTGAACGTCGCCGAATATGGCGAGGCCAAGACGCTGCTGTGCGGAACGGAAGCCGGAGCCGATATGACCGATGGGCTTCGCATTAACGGTGAACGCTCCGGCCGCCTGTATGAGACGAACATCGAGCTGACTCCGGGCGGAGTCGCCTTCTATTCGGGCGATGAGGAGAGCGAAGCGG
>NZ_ASSC01000291.1 GCF_000520735.1 Paenibacillus forsythiae T98 | reverse complement strand
CCCTCTCCGGCGGGGAGAAGACGAAGGTAGGGCTAGCGGCGCTGCTGCTGCTCCGTCCGGATGTGCTGCTGCTTGATGAGCCGACGAACCATCTGGATATGGCCGCCATCGAATGGCTGGAGCAGTTCCTGAGAGACTATGACGGCACAGTCCTCGTCATTTCTCACGACCGTTATTTTCTGGACGCGGTCATTGCGAAGATTGTGGAGATCGAAGACGGCGAGGCCGTTGCCTATCATACGGATTACACTGGCTACCAGGCTGAGAAAGAGGCCAGGCTGCTGCAACAGTTCGCCGATTACCAGGAGCAGCAGAAAAAAATTAAAAAAATGCAGGAAAGCATCAAGCGGCTGATCGAATGGGGCAACAACGCCC
>NZ_ASSC01000290.1 GCF_000520735.1 Paenibacillus forsythiae T98 | reverse complement strand
CAGCAGCCCGTTATCGGCCAGCCACTGGCGCACTTTATCCCAGCTGTCGGCATCCTGAATTCCGAAATTCTTGTCTCCCGCGTCCATCAGCGGCAGCAGGACATTCAGGCTCTGCTTCTCAATTTCCTTGTCGAGCGGAGCGGTTCCGTCCTCATGCGCCAGCAGGATGGAGAGCGCCTCCTCCGGATGCGCTTTGACATACGCCTGGCCTTCCCGGATCGCAGCCAGAAACTTGACGAAATCCTCTTTATGCTGACCTATTCCCTCGTCGCTGGCAACAAGCACAAGCTCGGAATAATCCGGCACGCCGTATTTCGCCGGGTCGATGGAGTTTACCGGATGGCCTTCTTTTTGCAAAATAAGCTGCTCATGGTTGATGAAACCGCCCATAATGGCATCGGTCTGCCCGGTGGAAATCGCCGGAATCAAGTCATAGCCCACATCGACGAAATTAATCTTCTCCGGGTCCCCGCCGTCGGCCTTGACCATCGTCTTGACCATGGCCTCATAGAGCGGAATGGAAGAGTATCCCACCGATTTGCCGGCCAAATCCTTCGGCGTATGTATGGAGCTGTCCGCAGGAACCATCAGATGAGTCAGCGGGTGACGGACAATCGAGGCCAGCGCCTTCACGGGAATCTTCTCCCCCCGGGCCATCAGCACCTGCGGCTGGTAGCTCAGCGCCAGATCGACCTTTCCGGCCGCGACGAGCTTCAGCGCGTCATTCGTGTCCGCCGGCATCTGAATTTCCACATCCAGACCTTGCTTGGCGAAGAAGCCCTTTTCCTGGGCGGTGTACAAAAAGGAATGCACGGCATTCGGATACCAGTCAAGCATAAGCGTCAGCTTGTGCGCAGGCTCCGCCGGACTGGTGGCCTGAGAAGCGGC
>NZ_ASSC01000289.1 GCF_000520735.1 Paenibacillus forsythiae T98 | reverse complement strand
CCTCCCTTCCGAGAGGTTAGCCGAGACCGCCCATATCAGCTTTTCTATTGCTCCTGCGATTATAGCATTGGAACGAGTATGCGCCTCAATCATTGATGTGAAGATTGGATTGGCGGAAATAGCAAAGAGGGGCGAGGCCCCTCTTTTTTCTCGACTAATTCAGTTGGGTAAAGCACCATGACCTGTCGGCATGCTTGAAGTTTGGCTGTCTGTACGCCACGGGAGAGGTTGCTTGTCCGCTGCCCCCGTAGGTATGATATGCAAGCTGCTTATCTAACCTATCGAAACAGAACCCTCGGCCCCTTTTTCCGGATGAGCGTCCAGGTATTCGGCTCGGATCGAGCTTAACCCGTTCTTTAGCCTTGCGATCATATGGTCCTTCTTTTGGGGCAGCATGCCATGAACGGGGATTACATTAGAGGTATGCAGACCGAAGAAATACGTATGCTCCAGGTCCAGTCCGCTTAACATCTCGATTTCCTCTTCAATATTTTGCCGTAAGGTATTTTCTTTAAAAAGCCCTTGGCTCAGTTCTTCATCAAGCGGGCTGCCGGGATCAACATGCAGAGTTGCGATAAAGATGAGCTTGGGCTGAATTTCATTTAGCAATTGGCTGTTGGCGATTGCATTTTCATGCGTCTTCTCGCTGCCGGCTCCTCCGATGATAATATTGACGCTAAAGTCTATACCGGCCTGGGTTAACCGCTTCAGCTGCGCTTTCGCTTCATCGACGGTAAACCCCTTGTTAAAATGCTCCACCACCTCGGGCATCCCGGACTCCAGGCCAATATTGAGGTCATTAATCTTTAAAGCTCTAAGTTCCTTAAGCTCCGCATCCGTTTTGTGAATGATGTTGTTAACCGAAGCATACATGGCGATCGTCTCAACTTCAGGCAGAATTTCATTGATTTTTTGCGCAATGGACTTGAGTCTGTCCGCGCTCAAAGCGAAGGGATCGGCATTGACCAGAAAAATGCGTTTGACTTCCGTATAATCTGCCCGGGCTTCCCATAGATCCCGTTCAATTTGTTCCATACTTTCGATATGAAAAGGAACATCGCTGTACATAGTGCAGAAGCTGCATTGATTATGGCTGCATCCAACAGTCACTTGCAGCAGCAACGAGTTGGCTTCAAATGGCGGACGATAGACCGGTCCGGTATATTTCATGTTCACCGCTCCTTTTTCATGGATCTTATTATGATAAATTTAGCATGACACAACAGTTTAGGTTAGTAGGCACTTTAAAGTAAGTGTCCTGAGTGGTTGGATAGCATACAGTGAAGTATTATGAGATTGCAGAGAGGGCATCGCATCGAATTGTTCTGATTGAGCACTCTTATTTATGATTCAACGATGGGGGGATAAACTTGCAGGAAGATGTGTTTGTACATCAATACCTGGAAAGACTGAAGCTGCACGATCATTTACAGCCTGATCTTACGACGCTGCGGATGATTCAGAAGCAGCACCTGCTGAACATTCCTTTTGAAAATCTGGATATCATGGCCGACCAAAAAATTGAGTTTGCTGTGGAGAAGCTGTGGATGAAAATTGTTGAGCACAAAAGAGGCGGAATTTGCTACGAGCTTAACGGATTGCTCCTTCACCTGCTTCGGCATATCGGATTTGATGTGAAATATATAGCTGCGCAGGTTCTGGCGGACGGCAATGAGTTTGACCACGTATTATTGCTCGTGCTTGTCAATGGGGAGCGTTGGCTTGTAGATGCGGGCTTCGGAGATCATTTTCTTGAACCTGTAAAGCTTGCGCCGGGTACGGTCCAGACGGACCTTAATGGCGACTTTAAGATCGTGGAATCCGGAAAAGGCAGATATCAATTGTTAAAATCCGCGAAGGGATCGGCGTATTCCCTGGAATATACGTTCACCTTGCAAGAAAGAAAGCTGGAGGATTTCATGGAGAGATGCTTATATTTTGAAACCTCCCCGGATTCGAGATTTAGAAACAACAGACTGTGTTCCCTCGAAAGGGAAAACGGCAGGGTATCGCTAAAGGATGACAAGTTGATTCTGACAGAAGACGGGATTAGAACTGAACAGAGCATTGAAACCGAACAGGAGTTTCTGAGCAGCCTGCGGAACGTATTCGGCATAGCTTTGAAAGGAGAAGATTTCCCATGAAAGAAAAAATCACTTACGGGTCAATCGATGAGTATATTGCAGCGTGCACTCCCGAGGTCCAGCCCATTCTTCAAACGCTAAGGCAAGTGATTCAGGAGGCGGCGCCGGACGCCAAGGAGAAGATTAGCTATCAGATGCCGACATTCGAGCTGCATGGAAATCTGGTGCATTTTGCAGCTTTCAAAAAGCATATCGGCTTCTATCCGGCCCCAAGCGGAATCGAAGCGTTCCAGGAGGAATTAAAGGAATATCACAAGTCGAAAGGGACCTTGCAATTCCCGCTCGACCAGCCGCTGCCCTATGACCTCATCAGCAGAATCGTTAAATACAGAGCCGCAAGCAACAAGGAGAAAGCGGAAACGAAGTTGAAAAAGAAGAAGTAGCTGGGGCGAAAGTAGAAATAATTAAGGTGTGAGCGCTTTCCAGTAGTCCCATGCCTTCAGGTAAGCCGCCAAGTCGTGCGGATGGTGTTTGACGCAGCTTCCGATTCGGCAATAGAGCTGAATGATTACTTCTTCGATGAGCCTTGATCTCTCCATAGGCTTATGATTTAGCAGAGTGAATGCCGGAATTAAAGTTTCCAGGTTCAGATCGTCAGGAGAGGAACAGAAGGCATAAAGAAAATCATACAGCACAGGCCCGGCTATTGGTGCAGGATCGATAACTCCGGTTAATACGCTTTGGTCAAACACGAAATTATGGACACCACAATCGCCATGCAGCAAAAACCTTTCCGTGTCCTCGCCCTCCGGCACAGCTCCAGCCAATGATTTCACTTTGTAGTAATCCTCAACGGGCAACAGGCTGCCGACATTCATGCGGGCATACTCCACGCCCTGCTCGATAAAATCACGCCAGGTTGAACATGGCTCTTCTAACCAGTAGCCCCATTTGTCGCTGTGCGGATAATTTTTGTAATGATTGATTAGCCCGCCAGCCAACAGTGTTAACCAGTTTGTTTTAGTCCCTCTTTCATAATGGGTTGTTCCCGATACATATGTATAGAGAATAGACATTTTTGCCGGATCAGTATACAGAAGCTCGGGCAGCAGGGCGCAATGCCGGTACGTATGAAGAAATTGCTCGACCATCATAATTTGCTGCGGAAGATCCGGCTTTAGCACGTATTTGGCTTTGTTGTTGACTGAAAGAATATAGACAAGCCCCTCCGTCGTTCCGGCCGTGCTATGGATAAGGTGATCGGTCTGATCAATTATTCCTTTTAGGTGAAGATCATGGATAATGCCGATGATATCCTTTGATTGGTGTGTCATTCTAATCGTTCTCCTCTTTGGTTCCAGTTGCAAGTGCCGCCGCCAAATTGCTTGGAGCGCTGATATTCGGATATAATAGGTTGACTGATTGATGAATCACTAATCTTATCTTATAAGGGGGCGCAGGTCTATGTCAAAAAATGAAACGAGATCGGCCAATCGCAAATCGGACATTATTTCGGCGGCGATCGAGGTATTCGCGGAGACAGGGTACTTCCGGGCAACGACGGCACAGGTCGCGGAACGGGCCAAAATATCGCAGCCCTATATCTTTCGTTTTTTCTCAACCAAAGAAGCGTTGCTGCTGACGGCGCTGGAGGTATCCTGGACCCGTATAATCGACTCCTTCCGCAAGGTCGTGGAGTCTGCGTCGCCGGAACAACTGGAGACCGATCTGATCCGGGCCTACGAGGAAATTCTGAACACCTATCAGAATGAAGTGCTGCTTCAGATGCAGGCTCAGACGATCCGGGAAGACTCCATTCGGGAAGCGATGCGGGGGGGATTCAGGGAGGTCCGCCGCATGGTTCTGGACGCCTTCCGCGCAGCCGGCATTCCGAATGCCGAGGAACGGACGATGCTGTTCCTGGCCCGCGGGATGCTGTGCAACATTTCGGCGGCGCTGCTCATGCCCGAGCTGATGGAAACGTGAGGAGTAGCGGAGGTTCATAAAAGTGGTGATTGACTAATCAATTACCACATGCTACATTGTTATTAAGTTAGTGATTGATCAATCACAAAAATTAAAGATGAGGTGATCTCATTGGAAAAAGCGATAGTCATAGGAGCAACTGGCGGTACTGGTGCTTCGGTTACGGAGGAGTTGGTCAAGCGAGGGATTCGGACGATAGCCTTCGGGCGATCCCGCGAGAAGCTGGAGCAGCTTAAGGGCAGGCTGGGTAATCCGGAAAATTTAACGGTTGCGGTTGGTGATGCCTTTCGTCCGGATGACATTGTCGCCGCTTCGGAGGGTACAGACGTCCTCTTCCACTGCGCGAACGTGCCGTATCACGAGATGGCAAGCAAGCTGATTCCTCTGGGCGAATCGGTGATGGAGGCCGCAGGCAGGCTGGGCTTGAAGGTGGTTGTGATTGACGGCATCTATCCCTATGGAAGAAGACAGATGGCCCGGGTGACCGAGGAGCATCCGAAGCAGCCGCATACCCGAAAGGGAAAAGTTAGGCTGGCTTACGAAAAGATGCTTCTGGGCGGCCGTTGGGACCGGGCCAAGGTGATGATCGTCCGCTTGCCGGACTATTACGGCCCTACGGCGAACGAGGCCTCTTATTTAGGCTCTACGCTCGAAGCCATCGCGGGCGGCAAGCCGGCTTTGTTCATCGGCAATATGCGGGTTCCCCGGGAGTACGTTTATTTACCCGATGCGGCCTTCATGATTGCGGAGCTCGCTAGTAGGGACGATGCTTATGGCGAGAACTGGCATATTCCTGGCGCGGGGGTGATCTCGGGGAGGGAGATTGCGCGAATAGCCCGGCAGGCAAGCGGGAGCTCGAAGCCGGTCATTCCGCTTGGAAGAGTCGGACTGTCTTTGCTCGGCATGGCTGTACCGGTAATGAAGGAGGTAGTGGAGATGCTCTATTTAACTGAAGAGCCGCTTGTCTTGAGCGGGGATAAATACGAGCGGTTGGTCGGACCGGTACGGAAGACCGCCTTTGAAGACGGAATTACAGCTACGGTTCGGGCGTTGCAGCGAAAGCATGATCTTTTTTAAAAGGGATAGTTATTGATTGATCAATATCTAAATTTCTTTGTGTTCCTCGTTCGTGCAAGTAGGGTAACCTGAATGGTTCCTGCGAATATGCAGGTATTTCGAGGGAATAGCGCCGGGAAAGATGAAGTTCCTGCGAAAGTGCGTGAATTTGAAGCCAGAACGCGTCTTGGCGGGTAATGGGAGCCGGAAAGCCTGCGCTTTGGCAGGCATGCGGGGGAGGCTAAGCTTTTGCGAGACAAAAGATGTAGCGGTGCAGGTTTTTCCATCACGACAGGCCTTCTACCGCATAGTTGTGCTAAGGAGAGGCTCCTGGCCCCTCTAGCTCCCTCCGTTCTAAATGAGACGGGACGTGCCTTCCGTAATCATAGCGAGCACCTGATCGGTCATTTCTTCCACGGTACAATCGCTCTTTCCTCTGCTCCACTGGACCGCCAGCAGGTCCTGCACAGGAATGCTGCTTTTTTGGTTATTTTTCCTACAAAGTATCTATTTACTTTATAAGCCGTTCTCCGTATCATTTTTACAGGAGGGGAGGGAAAATTATACAATTGAGAGTTGATATTCAATGTAAGTGGAATTTTTCATGTGATTTTATGTGATTTTACAAGAGGAGAGATGACAAGAATGCTGCAAACGATCTTTAGAAGAAAAAAGAGGTTAAGTCTGACTCTTTGCTTCGCGCTTCTGCTCACCCTGTTGCCCGCGGCACCAGCCGCACTGGCGGCCAATCTTTTTAGTGACGACTTCGAATCGTACTCCGGATTTCCTTCCGGTTCGTGGCTTAGCGGCAACGGAAGCTGGAGCATCGTTACAGACGGAACCAAGGCAGCCAGGCAATCGTCCACGGGCAATACGTTTATCGCAACGGCTGGTGAAGCTTCCTGGACGGACTATACATACTCTGCAAAGGTCAAGGTTGGGGCGACGAATGTGCGCAATGGGATCGTTGGCCGTTATGCGGATAGCAACAACTACTATTTCCTGATTCTCTACAACGGGAATGTGCTGTTGAACAAGAAGGAATCCGGCTCGACAAGCACGCTCCAGCAGACCGCTTTTACCGCCGACACTTCGACCTTCTATGAGCTGAAGCTGGAAATCAGCGGCACATCGGTAAAGGGCTACGTTGACGGAGTGCTGAAGGTGCAGGCGACGGACAGCGGTCTGACAGCCGGTAAAGCGGGACTTTACGCCAACGGCGTTGCTTCCTTTGACGACGTGCTGGTGACAGCCAGCGCCCCGGCCAGCGCCGATGCGACCGCTCCGTCTGCGGTGTCCAATCTTGCTGCAAGCTCGCCTGCCTCCTCGTCCGTAACGCTGTCATGGACCGCTTCCGGCGATGACGGCGCCTCCGGCATGGCCGCATCCAATGACATTCGTTACAGTACGTCGG
>NZ_ASSC01000288.1 GCF_000520735.1 Paenibacillus forsythiae T98 | reverse complement strand
CCCAGCCGCGACCGGCTGCCCGTTGATCGTCAAGGATACCCCGAACGGAACATTCGCTTTAAGGCTCATCTTGCTCTCATCCGTCGTATATTCAATATCCGAGCCGTATGAGGTCCGGGGCAGCGTGACAATCATCGGCATATCGACCCAGCGCAGCACGTAATCGTCGATTGTCTGCTTGCTGCCGCCCTGATTGGCGATTGTCTGCCTCATATTGGTGTCGGTGGAGCTGTATGCCCAGTTCCCCATATCCTCCGTGTCACCGGCACTGCGCGCATGGCTCGTAAAGGCCTCGGTGCTCCATGCTCCGCGCGTATATTTATACTGTATCGATTTGCCCGCCATCATCTTGAAATGATATTCGACCACACTCCGGTCGGTCGCGCCGCTCGGCACCTTCATAGCGGTCCCTCCGGCATTCCAGCCGTTGAAATCGCCCGCGATATAAATGCCGTCCGTGCTCGGCGTGTAATCCGGCAGATGCAGACGAAGCGTTACATCGACCATGACGAGCTTCGGCGTAACCGCCTCTTCCGCCGAATACGAGCGGTTGTAGGCGGCGTCATAGGCGGCAACCTTATACGTGTAAGCCGTATCATTGCTGACCGTATAATCCTTGTACTCCCGCACGCTGCTGCCAAGAGAGGCAACCAGCGTGTACTCTTTTCCCGCTTCCTTCCGGTAAATTTCGATGCCCGCGGCATCCGCCGCGTCAAGGGCCCAGGTCAGATGCGTCATGTTCGATTCTACCGGAATGCCGTCCAGTACAGGCGCCGCAGGCGCTTCGTCATCATCCGGGTCGGGGGAGACGGCCAGGGTGGACGGATTGGAAGCTACATAATGTCCCCCATTGTCCGTAGATACCTCAGCCAGATACGTATAGCTGCCTGCAAAGGTCGGCTCGAACTTCGCCCAATATATTTTGGAGCCGGTTTCCGTATTGTCCGTCTTATAACGCAGCTTCGTTTCCAAAGCCTGCTCCGGCGAGCCTGAGCCTGGGTAATAGATCAGCTTCGCGATCACGCCCGGCGGCTCCTGACCGAGATAGGCCGGCACATCCGTCAGTCCCGGAATGTTAATATCCACCAGAATTTCGTAGGTTGCCTTGCCTACTCCGACCGTCATATAGGTTGCTTCCTGCACCGTTGTCACGGAATGGATGACAAAAGCCGGCGTTGCCGAAGCCATACCGCATGGCTCGCTTTCGCTGACTCCCACCTTCGCCGTCACGGTGTAGTAGTATTTATTGCCGTTAGTTACGCTGCTGTCCGTGTAGCCAAGGCCGCTGCTCTCGCCTACCTTGTGCAGCTCGCCGCCCTCAATGGCCGCGCGGTAGATCGAATAACCCTCGGCGCCGTCCACGGCGTTCCAGGACAGGGTTGCACTGCCGTCTCCTCCGACAGCGTGAAGTCCCGTAACCTGGGGCACGAACGACAGCTCGCCCGTTGACAGCAGCATCATGCCGGAGAGCGCCGGGATCGTCAGACCGATTTTGCCGCCAGTTACCGTTCCTTCCTCGCCGCTTCCGAGCTGATCCCGGAGCTTCAAGCCTTCGGGAAGAAAGCCGGTCACATCCGCGTTCACCGTCCGGGCGCTGTCTCCCCGGTTAATGGCGACCAGTCCGGCCTTGGCATCATCCTTGCGGGCATAGACAATAACGTCCCCGCTTGCATAGGCCACCTTCAGATCGCCGGTCCGAAAGACTTCATTGTCATTCCGAACCTTTGCCGCCGTCTGATACGTATTGAACAGCTCCGTATATTGGCCCGCCGCGCTGTAGCCGCCGCTGCCCTCAATAATTCGCTCCCAGGGAAAAGCGCGTCTCGAGTCAGGGTCCTTCGTACCCGTGACGCCGACTTCATCCCCGTAGTAAATCGTCGGAGCGCCGGGGTATCCCATTTGCAGAACCGCTGTCAACGCTTGCAGCTTGAGCGAATGCTCCGAAGCTTCATCGGCAATAACCAAATGCTCCTCTTCATAGTCGGGATGATCGTATTTGGTAATCGAACGGGTCGTATCATGCGAGTCAACCAGGTTGAGCATCGCCTGCCACGCTTCCTGCGGATAATCCTCGCGGATCGATTCCAGCGACTGGTTCAGCGTATTCGCGTCACCGGAAATCATATAGCTCTGAACCGCGCCGCGGAACCGGTAGTTCATTACCGAGTCGAACTGGTCCCCCAGCAGGTAACGTGTGGCCACGCCCCATTCTTCGCCCAAAATAACCGGGTCTTCAATCGCATTGCCGTTCGCATCCGTTCTCCCTTCCGTTGATTTGACCGCTTCGCGGAATTTCCGCCACGTTCCGCTCGATACGTCGGGAGCGACATCCAGCCGCCAGCCGCTTGAGCCCATCCACATCCATCGCTGCGAGTTGGTGGATTCCATCGCCTTCTGCGCGTAGGCTGCGCCAAGACCGGCAAGATCATGCCCGATGACCGCCTCCCGGTAGCCGATGTTGTTCCATTCGTTCTGCCCGTCAAGCGCCTGCGTGTCCGCAGGGAAAAAGTCCGTCGGCTCCGTTTGCGGGTCCTTGGCGTCCATCGCCGGGAGGGAGTCATAGCCCCACCATGCGTCGTATTTGTAATGCAGGTTGTCGTCGTCGCGGTTTTTGACCTGTTCATTCAATATGGTGAACCAGGTCGTGTATGCAAAATCGTCCGGATATTTATATTTCGCACCCGTCAGCGGATTGACCTTGGCCGTAAACTCCGCGCGTACTGCGGCTTCCGCATCCGTTTGGGACAGGCTGTCCGCGTTCATTCTGTCATAGACCCTGGACCAGTACTCGTAAGCTCCGATTTCGGGATATTTGCCATACCGGTCAAAATAGATCGAGTCGTCTCCGACATGATTGAACACGCCATCGTTAATGATATGCATGCCCTGCCCGCGCGCAGCCTTGGCAAAAGCCTGATACACCCGGTCGGATTCCGCCCGTGAAGCCGTGTAATCCAGCCCCGAGGACGGCTCGCCCGGCGTGTTATATACCGGCTTGCCGAACATCGGATCAAGATGCTCGTAATCGGTGGCGTCGTATTTATGGTTGGAAGCAGCCCAGGCTACGGGATTGAGATACAGCGTCGTAACGCCCAGCGATTTCAGATAGCCCAGCTTATCCTGAATCCCTTTAATATCCCCGCCGTAGAACTCGTTGGTCCACGCCCCGTCCGTCCTGGCTTCCGGATAGTACGGTTTATTCTCGGCTGTGCTGCGGTCCGGATTCTCCGGCACGTCGCTCCACATTCCCCATACCTGATCCGGCGCAAGATCATCCGCTACCCCGCCGTCAAAATACTGGAGCTTCTGTCCGCCCTTATCTGTCGCATATTCCTCCGAGCTTGCCCCGCGGTAACCGTCCGCCGTCTTGGCGCGGTTGTTGCTCTTGTCTCCGTCAAAGAAACGGTCCGGAAAAATCTGATATACGACGGCGTTCTTCATCCAGTCGGGCGTCTTGAAATCTGGATCATAGACCGTCAGATCGTAAGGAACAGCCCCTTCATCGCTTACGCTTCCGCTCCCGCCTCTTGAGGTATCGTCTCCATACTCGGCTTTGGCCGCACCGTCCACCAGAATGAATTTATAGCCCCAGATGCCGATTTTGGAGAACTGGCTGCCCGGAATCGTCACCTCAAAATAATCCTTGTTATTTACCGTGGTCACCCGGTTCATCGTAAAATCCCTGGAAAGCGAATCCGGGTTCGTCAGCTCGACCTTCGCAAGCTGTACATCGCCCTGCAAGGCGGCAATCCGCAGCGTAACATCCTGCTGTCCCATTTTGATCGCGCCGAAGGGCTTCTTGTACGTAATCGAACGACTATCGAACGCGACGGAGCCTTTATCGATTTTGCCGTCGTAAGCCGAATTTTTAGCCGTATAATCATGGGTAAGGTTCTTGCTGCCGGAGCTGTAATCGATCGTAAACGTAACATTGGCCGGATCAAGCACATTTACAGCCAGATTGCTGCCGTTGTCTCCGTAGCTTTCGTCCTTGCTCCAGTCGGTCCCGAAAATCACCTTCGCCTGATAGCTTCCCGCAGGCAGACTCCGCTGAATTTTGTACACCGTGTTATCAAAGTGATAATCGACAAAAAACTGGCGGCTGTCCCCGGGGGACCATTCCGTTTCCCCGAAGACGCGCTGCAAGTCTCCGACCAGCCTTGGCCGCTTGTCAGGGGTGAGAGCAGGAATATACTGGGGGATGCCCTGCACGTTCGGCAGACTGATTCGCGCCTCGTTCAGCTCCTCATTTATGTAGAAGTTGACCTTCGCGGGCGCGGTCAGATCGAAGGCAAAGTTATTGCCGCCGTTGTCGAATCCGCTCCAGGTGCCGGATTTGACGAGCTTGAATTCGTAATGTCCCTCCGCAAGTACAGTGGAATGCTCGTAAAAGCCGCCGACCAGATGCTTCATCTGCATTTCCGCGTCGCTGTTATCCCAGTTCTTAATGCCGACAACGATCCACTTGGTCGCCCCTCCCGGCTGTTCGGTCAATGAATCGGCAACCGGCGTGTCCGAATCGGCGTTCACTTCTGCGGGCAGCAGCCCTGAAAACAACTGGAAAACCAAAATGATAGCGGTTACAATAGAGGTCCAACGCCAGCTCTTCTTCTCATGCTCCATTGACATAGAAATAGTATCCCTCCGCTTTAATGGCATTCAAACATTGTGCCAACGTTTGCACAGAAGACATAAAAAATCTGCTGCTTCTTTAGGACAGCGTCAAACTCAGTTCATTGCACCTGATTGAGCCGGATTCCAAGCATAACAGCAGAAATATTCACAAACGTTTGCACGATCATGTTTATTCGATCATAGCATACGCCCGATTTGGTGTAAACGCTTTATTTAGCATTTTATAGAAAATATGAATAGACTACCCTTCCCGGTCTTTTGCCCCGGTAATCAGACGGCCAGCTTGCCGATTATTCCCGGGGGACGCACAGCGCTTTGTTCTTCTCTTGAAACCGTTCGTTGTGGGAAGAGACGCCGGCGGTCTTGGGGGCTTCCGGATCAAGATACAGCTTGGCGCTGTTGACCGCCAATACCGCGTCCGTAAATGTGCCCGCAATCAGCCTCACCTTGCTGTCATAGCTGGCAAAATCACCGGCGGCGAACACGCCCGGCAGATTCGTCTCCAGCCTGGCGCTGGCGTTCACATGCCATTCTCCCATATCCAGCCCCCAGCCCCGCACAGGCCCAAAGTCGGATTTCATTCCGTGATTGACTATGACGGCGTCCACTTCAAAGCGTGCGGTTTCGCCGGTTTCCACATGACAGAGAGTCACTTCCTCTATGCGTTCTCCCCCGCCGCTATGCAGTTGGCTTACGGAATAAGGCGTGCGCACAGTTACCGAGGACTCCTTCATGGCGGCGATATTTTTCTCATGCCCGCCGAACTGCTCTCGCCGGTGTACGATGGTCACCCGTCCCGCCACCGGCTCCAGCGCGTTCGCCCAATCCACCGCGGAGTCACCGCCGCCGGATATCAGCACATGCTTTCCTCTGAATGGCTCCAGCTCCTGAACGGTATAATACAGGTTCGATATTTCGTATCGGTCGGCCCCTTCAAGCTCCAGCTTGGCCATCTTCAGAATGCCGTACCCGATACACAGAATGACCGTGCGAGTCCAATGAATGCTGCCCTCCGCAGAGACAAGCTGATAAGTGCCATCCTCCTGCCGGTCCATCGCGACAATCTGCTCCCCCAGCACAATGGCCGGATCAAAGGTAGACGCCTGCTGCTTGAGCCGATCGATGAGCTGCCTGCAAAGCACAGGCCCAACACCGCCTACATCCCATATGACCTTTTCGGGGTAGACAAGCATTTTACCGCCCAGCTCCTGATTCGCGTCGATTAATTTGGTCTTCAGGTCGCGCATCCCGCTGTAAAAGGCCGCATACATTCCGGCGGGACCGCCGCCGATAACCGTTACATCGAATAATTCCGGTTGATGTTCCATCGCTCTCCTCCAGTAAATAGCTTATGTAGCTCTCTCATTATATGATATTGATAATCATTATCATTAAAATTGTACATGAATTCACTCTTTCTGACAACACAAAAAGCCCAAGCGCTCAGGCCTGGGCTTCATGCCTTACCGTATGTACCTCTTGGAAGCCGGAACCGGATTTACTCGGCCGGAGGTGTAAATGTGCGGGCCGCAAACTCCGCATCCATCATGAAGAAAGCGTTGCTGTCGTTCTCGATCCGTTTCAGCTTTTGGATAATGCTGCTGAACAGCGCTTCTTCCTCAACCTGCTCGTCGATGAACCATTTCAGGAAATAAATCGTGGCATGCTCACGCGCGTCGAGCGCCAGATCGGCCAGATGATAGAATTTGCTGGTGTTCTTCTGTTCATGGGCATAGCTTGTCTCAAAAGCTTCGAGCACGGAAGCATACTCATTCTTCGGCTCAGGCAGCGCCGCCAGCGTAGCCCGCTGATCGCGGTCGTTCAGGAATTTGTAGATCTTCATCGCATGGAAACGTTCCTCTTCCGCCTGGATCTGAAAAAAGTTCGCGAACCCGTCCAGACTTTCGCCCGAACAATACGCCGCCATCGCCAAGTACACATGCGCCGAATAGAACTCAAAATTCATTTGCTCATTTAGCGCTTTTGCCAATTCCTCTTGCATGTAACCTCACTCCATCCTTAATGATTTATTATTCCATCATACCATGAAGCCTGTCCCAAAGGCCTGACATGAGGAGAAAAAACGTGGCAAATAGAAGAAAAATGTTGAAAAAGCATCGTGATGACTCCCATCCCTAAAGGGAGGGGCTTCTCA
>NZ_ASSC01000287.1 GCF_000520735.1 Paenibacillus forsythiae T98 | reverse complement strand
CCCTGCCGCTCCATAGGATCAATCCCATACGAGCAGCAACTCTTCTCCACAATCAACGGTTCAATTTACTATTCAGGCTTGCTTCTACGCCGTATCCGGCTTTGGATGTGCTTCCTTTTGTTCACCAGCGCCCCGAGATTGGAGCACAAGCTTCCCCAGGCCCTCAGCACACCCGGCTCCTTCAGCAGAAGGTATCCATGGGCAGCAAGCTCGTAAGGGAGAGAGCACAGGATCGTCCTCGGCAGGGTCCGGACCGGCTCGTTTTTTACAATCATTTTGTACCGGTTTACATAGGAGACCCTCCGGATGAACAGCGGCTTCCCGCTGCGGCCCGAGGCTTTCCAGCCCCGTTCATGATACCCGATGGCATCCGCATCATAATACGCCGTCCAGCCCAGCAGCCGCGCCCGCCACGCCACATCGACATCTTCCTTATAGGCAAAAAAATCCGCGTCAAAAAACTCACCGTCCACGCTGATATCCCCGATCATCCGCCGCGAGTACATTGCCGCAGCGCCCGAGACGCCGAACACCTCGCCTGATTCCATCCAGTTCTCCGTCGGCTCCCCCGATCCACGGTCAAAAGCCCTTCGCGCCTTGTTCATCCTCAGCCCCGTGCTATCCACCGCCCCCGGATCCGCCTTGAACAGCAGCTTGCCCGTAGCGCTGCCGATTTCAGGATCGGCCTCCATCCGGGCAACCAGCCTGGACACATAATCCGGCGCCAGCGTGACGTCAGGATTCAGCACCAGCACGTAATCGGCATCACTTGTGGCAATCGCCTGGTTGTGGGCGGGGGCGAAGCCGGTATTGATTTGATTTTGCAGGAGAAGGAGCGGAAAGGGCGGCTCTTCACCTTGGCCCACCGGAATTGTCGCCTGATCCGTTCCCGCCGTCCGATCCCCCATAATTCCGCGCCAGCCGTCAGCTCTATACCGGGAATGAATCCGTTCCACTGTACGATCTCCAGAGGCGTTATCGACCACAATGATCTTCTCAATAACCGGATAATCCTGCCGGAACACGGCTTCCAGGCAATCCATAATGTCCTCTTCGCTGTTGTAGGTTACGATATGTATGCTTACGGTTTGGTTAGTCATAGGACAATTATAACGGAAACCGGATGATCCTTAAACCAGGAGTACCCGCAGACGGTGGCGGTTTCACAGTGCAGCTCGCCACTCGCCGAAATAGAGGGATGAATGGTACATCGCACCGTTTAAGCAGCTCTCCCGTCTAATCAAAAACTCCCGGCCTGACGTACAAACCGAGAGTTGCAGACTTCCTTACACTAATCCCGAAGTTCAGCCAAGAACGCCTTAAGACCTTCTCTCCACGGCCGTAAATCCTTGAGACCATTCGTCCGGATCGACAAATGCTCCATCACCGAATTCCGCGGACGCGGAGCGGGTCGGGGGAACTGTTCCGTCGTACAAGGCTCCAGTTTCGCGGTGAATTTGAGTCCCAGGATCTCCTCCGCCTCGGCAAAAATCGCCTGCGTAAACTCATACCACGTGCAAATCTCCGTATTGGAGGCATGGTAAATTCCATACTTTTCAGTTCCGATCAATTCCAGCAAGAAGTTCGCCAAGTCCACCGTGTACGTTGGAGAGCCTTTCTGGTCTTCCACGACCTGCAGCACCGGTTTTTCCTGACCAAATTTCAGCATGGTTTTGACAAAATTATTCCCGTACTTTCCATACACCCAAGAGGTCCGCACGATAAAATACTTGGATGATAAGGTCTGCACCAGAACTTCCCCGGCCCGTTTAGACTTGCCGTAGATACTCTTGGGATCGGTGTTGTCGTACTCATGATACGGGCGGCTGCCTTGTCCGTCGAACACATAATCGGTACTGATATATACCAGCTTGGCGCCGGCTTTCTCCGCTGCAAGCGCAACATTGCGCGTACCCACCGCATTGATTAAGTATGCAGCGTCAACATCCGTCTCGGCGGCATCCACTGACGTATGCGCGGCGCAGTGAATAATGGCTTCAGGGCCAAATTCTCCAATGACCTTGCCGCACTGGTCGAGATCGGTAATATCCATCTCCTGCCGGTCGCAGGCCAGTACCTCATAGCCCCGACTTTCCAGCAGCACCACCACATCACGGCCAAGCTGTCCCGCCGCTCCCGTCACAAGAATCTTCATCGTCATTACAGGGCATCCCCCAAACGGCTGCCGTACTGCTTCTCGGCATACTTCTGGTACTCTCCGGATTGAATGCGAGTCCACCATTCCTTGTTGTTCAAATACCACTGGATCGTTTCCTTGATTCCCGTTTCAAACGTATGCTTCGGCTTCCAGCCCAGCTCGTTCATAATCTTAGCCGGGTCAATGCCGTAGCGGCGGTCATGGCCTGGACGGTCCTGCACATACGTAATCAGCGATTCCGGCTTGCCCAGCTCCTGCAAAATCGTCTTGACAATATGCACATTCGTCCGCTCATTATTGCCCCCAATATTGTATACTTCACCCAGTACACCCTTGTGAATGACCAGATCAATCGCACTGCAATGATCCTCCACATACAGCCAGTCGCGAATGTTCAGGCCGTCGCCGTACACCGGAAGCGCCCCGTCGGCCAGAGCACGAGAGATCATCAGCGGGATGAGCTTCTCCGGGAACTGATAAGGACCATAGTTGTTCGAGCAGCGCGTAATATTTACAGGCAGCCCGAACGTTTCATGATAAGCGCGCACCAGCAGATCGCCGCCTGCCTTGCTGGCGGAATAAGGACTGTTCGGCGTCAGCGGTGTCTCTTCCGTGAACAGACCGGTCGCTCCAAGCGTACCGTACACCTCATCGGTCGACACCTGCACAAACTTGGTGACCTTATGTTTTTTCGCCGCGTCCAGCAGCACTTGAGTCCCAAGCACATTCGTCTTCACAAACACATCCGGCTCCAAAATACTCCGATCCACATGCGACTCCGCCGCAAAATTCACGACCACATCCACACCCTGACCGATCAAAGCGTCCATCGCCTGCACATCCGTAATATCCGCCTTAACAAAAGTATAGTTCGGATGACTCTCGACCGATTTCAAATTCTCCAAATTCCCTGCATACGTCAGCGCATCCACATTTACAATTTCGTAATCCGGATGCTGCTGAAGCATATACATAACAAAATTGCTGCCAATAAAGCCGGCTCCGCCGGTGACGAGGAGTTTCATGAGTGACCACCTTTTATTCGATAAATGATTTAATCGCACGCTGTTTCCGAACAGCAGCGACTTCTCAATTTAAATTATTCATTTTTCAACTCCGAACTCTCCAATGTCCATAACACTGATCTTTGTCTATGGAGCATAGAGAAACGACATAGATCAATTAATCCCAGGCGCTGTATCATTTCATAGTATGCCACGATTGTGGTTGGTGGAACAGTATTGTTCGCCTAAGAGAAAACGCTAAATTATGCTAATTTTATGTTAGTTCCTTCGTTGTTAAAAAGTAAAAGAACCAGTGGTTCCGCATATCACCGGTCCTGATAGAATAGCATTTCAGAACTTATAAGCTAATTCGTTTCAATATCTTATATTAATTAATAATCTTTAATTTTGCCGATTTAGGTTCTTCGTCTATATTTAGCTCTTCTTTAACCAAATATAAAGGTCTTCTTTTTGACTCATTATAAATTCTACCTATATACTCCCCTATTACACCCAAAGTAATTAGTTGAACTCCACCAAAAAACAAAATTGCAACCATAAGAGAAGGGTAACCTGGTACAGGATTTCCCAAAGTGAATGTCGCTATAACCAAATATGTGGCATACACTAATGACAAAACAGCGATTAAGAGACCAAGGTAAGTTGCAATTTGTAAAGGTGCAAATGAAAACGAGGTTATTCCCTCAATAGCAAAATTCCAAAGCTTCCAGTAATTAAAGCTGCTCTTACCAGCATATCTTGGCTCTCTATAATAGGTAACGCTTGTTTGTTTAAACCCTACCCAACTAAATAATCCCTTCATAAATCTATGCTGTTCAGGAAGCTGGTTTAATGCATCAACCACCTGTTTCGTCATTAGACGAAAATCACCAGTATCCGCTGGAATTTCAAATCGTGTCACTTTCCCCATTACTCTGTAAAATGTATGTGCTGTTGCCTTTTTCAACCACGTTTCTCCATCTCTCTTTTTACGGGTTGCATATACAACATCATAGCCTTCTTTCCACTTTTCTATTAGAAGGGGAATTACTTCCGGAGGGTCCTGTAGATCAGCGTCAATAGGAATTACTATATCGGCCTTGGAATAATTCAAACCAGCCGACATGGCAATCTCTTTACCAAAATTTCTTGATAAGTTAATAACCTTAACTCGCTTATCATGATTTGCAAGCTGTCGAAGCCTCTCCATCGTATCATCTTTACTTCCATCATTTATACAAATAATCTTATAATCATAATTATGACTCACAAGAATTTGGGTGATCTTTTCGTAAAAAACTGAAACATTTTCACCTTCGTTATACATCGGGACAATAATAGATAAAGAAAAATTATTAGAGGCCATTCTTCTATCCCTTCTCAAAAAAATGCAATTTAGCTGATATACCTTAATTATTAGGTTGTAACCGCATTAAATCTGAACTTACTTTATGCAAAATAGCCTTGTTTCGTTGAGTATACCCTATTAAGGTTGTTGTTCTAAAATTACATTCTCAACAAACAAACCTAGTATTCTTGTATCTTCATTTATCCCTAAAAGTTTAGGCGAGGTCGCATCAGGTAAATTAAACGTAATCTCGAGTCGATCTTTAACAATATTATTTGGAATGGAGAATTGATAAGTATTACTTGAGTCTACAATTATTTCACTAATCAATTTATGATTTGCTGATACTTTTAGATGTTGGCCTTTTAAATCACCTCCAATAAGAGGTAACATTTTCACTGAAAGCTTAAGATTTCTTTGAGGTTTTTTAAGAGAAAAAAATAGCGATGCCTCTTTACCCTCTGTCCATGTAGCATTTTCCTCCGTATCACTCCAGCCACCGTCTTTGATTAAATTCGAGTTCCCGTTTAATCCAAATTTGATAACATCTCCGTAGTTATAGTTAAAATCGTACGAATCAAAATTAAAACCTTTGAAATTTGTATCCTCTTTACCATTTGGAATCAGAACATTAAAGCTATCTACTGTTAGAAATAGATCACTTTCTTTTTTTTCTTTCATAACAGTTCCAAACAATGAATTATCTACAATATAAATATTATCTAAATTCCAATTTCTTATTTTAAAATCCTCAATTAATTTATTATTATATAATTCTCGCTTTGTATAATCTTCTCTTGCTGTATAAATAGCATTAATTGTCATTCTTTTTTCAGCTGCCAACATAGAAAAAGCTACATATTTATCACTAACTTTCGCCGGGACAAAAACTAAATTATGGTATTTTAACCCATTTATTTTACTCCATACTTCTGATTTTAAAGGAGTTTCCCATTTAGTATCACTTGAGTACATTTTATGAAATTCATTAAACTTTCCCGAGAAATCCGCAAACTGAATTGAAAGGGATATTATTAATAATAAAACCACTGATCTTCTCTTGGTATTTCTTATGATTGAAGATAGGCAGAATATAATAATTAAATAATATACAGGCCAAAAAAATCTCCCTGACGCTCTTACAATTCCACAAAGTTTCAATATAATATCAGGCAATGGAATTGTAAGTAGTATTTTGTTCGAGAAAGTAATTACATTACTTAAAGCAATGAAAGTAAAAATTATTATTATGACAATCAATCCAAAATTGCCTTTATTATTAGTATCTCTACTATTATTTATGGTTATATATAATGAACATATTAACAAGAAAATAATACCTGAACCCAAATAATTGAAACCTTCATACTGACCAGGTGTAGCATATGGCTGGTCTTTTATAAGATACTGAGACCATCCTTGAGGATTGAATAATGAGTTAATATTCATAGAATAAAATCCAAAACCATCTGATACCCCTGATGAACCAATGTAGAAATAACCGATAATCCATAGAGTGAACGCAATGAGCAATAAAGATGTAGTAAAATAAAATATTAATGATTTATAGTTTATTGTCCTAATAACTACCATTTCCAACAATTTTACAACAAAAAATATATAAACCATTATAAAAAGATACGGATGAACCAAAAGACTAACTAAAACAAGAGAAAGCCAATGTAGATGTTTATATTGAGATTTATAAAGTAGAAGCACCCATAATATTATCCAGTGTCCCATCAGACCTTCATGTCCATAAGCACGCCATAGCATAATTGGACTCATAATAAAGAACATAGTTCCTAATAGTTGCACTGCCAAGTTTTGCGTCATTCTTTTCATTAATAGAAGTCCAAAAATGCCTTGCAATATATAACAAAGTAAAATCCAAATCCCTAAATACTGAAAAATTTCTGGAAGCAATAAATTGAAAATTTTAAAAAAGAAAGCAAATAAGGGAATAGAATCTGTATATGTAATAGAGGTACCTATCGGTGTGTTTAAACTACTAATAATACCAGGAGGGAATGCCCATGGATTATTTCTAAAAAAATGCCAACCCAAAAAATGCTGTGCTGGATCGCCACGGTTTAAAAGCCAATCAATATATGATGTATTCAACACCCTTACGCTTAAGATAGTACAAAAAAAGATTAATCCTAATACTCCACTAAATATTAACATGAAATAATTATTTATTTTTTCGTTTATATAAGTTTTGTTCCATGCAGATAGAAAAAGACTTAAGACAATACTTAGTCCTATAGAAATATACAGTGATCCAAAATTCCAGCTAAAAATAAAGACAAGTATTGAAACAAATAACGTTAGAACGAGATCTTTACTATTTATTAAATTATGTTTCATGTATCCTCCATTTATTTATTCTATATAAACATAGTCGCTTAAGTTTACTGGGGTGCAATCCTTTCCTTTTTTATACAAGATTCAAGTCATGCTCAATATCACTCGGTTTCCCCAGGCATTGTTTTTGGCCCAACATAATTGAAACATTCATCTCTAAAATGTCTCATAGTTTCCTTCAAGGTATTGGGATGTAATATTACATTAATACATTCTTTAATTTTTTTGATATCATAGTCCAAGCATAATTCATTTTGATGTAGTTGTAAGCCTTCTCTGAATAAATATTCCTTTTATTATCATTGTTCATCAAACTCTTAATATCATCAAAAAATTCAGATAAGTCTGTAATAACTAAACAACTCTCATCAAAATTATATCCCCTAGCCCCTACTTCGGTCGAAATAACCGGAACTCCATTGGCCATATACTCGGCAATTTTCAAATTTGTTCCTGAACCATTTACCATTGGATTTATAGCAACATCTGCAACAGAGTAGATCAGGCTCTTAATTTCTTCACTTACGACTCCTGCAAAAGCCACATTGTTAGGTGGAACTACTTCTTTAAATGCTTCGCATTGTCCACCCATTATTATGAAATGATATTCAGGAAGCTTTGGCGCCAACTCTAATATGTGTTCTACCGCCTCAAGATTTGGTTTGTGCCAACTACCAATAAAGACCACAATCTTCTCATCAACTAGCCCTAACTTTTCTTTTTGATTTTTTTTATCCTCAGGACTGGTATATTTATTGGTAGTCAGGTCAACTCCATTAGGTATAAGAATAAATTTATCTTCTTCTATTTCTTTGTAAACCTCTTTAAACTTAGCAATATCCTCTTTCGAACATGCCAATACATAATCACTTAAGCTGGTAGCTCTCTGTTCAAGATCATACAAATCCTTCAATAGATTTTTAGCCCTCTTCCTATCTGGCAACATATTTTTCTTTAATTCATATTCGACATTATGAGCATCATAAAACACTTTTTTTACTCCGCAGTATGGTTCAATAAGATGGAATAGGTAAGGATGTGAGGCAATTAGAATGTCTCCTTCATCTAGATACTTTTTGGTAATCTCATGATATTCAGGAGTATATCGGGATAGCTTCTCCATTGCAATATCTGTAATCGGTATTCCAACTTCACGCTCAATCTCCCATTCGTGATCTTGATGTTTTTGGGTTTTAGGAATACTTATTTCTATAAATCCCTCTTTATCAAGTCTGTAATATTGCCCTTTATCATTGAAACTAACTATAGTTACTTCGAACTCATCTTTTAAATTGTAATACAGATTATATATTCTCAGTTGTCCACCATGTTGCTTTGGAAATACCGGATAAGTAGACAAAATGACCATCTTTTGCTTTGGTGTAGTAGAAAGGGGCGACAACTTCACTGCTGCTGTTTTGCTTGTATTAAGCAAACTGTTTATCATATTAGACCATGTTATTGCTTTTACTGTCTCAAAGCCTTGTTGGCCAAGCTCCATTGCAAATGGGATATTATCAATTAGTCGTTCAAGTTGAAGTGATAAGCTTTCAGGATTACTTTCAGCCACTAGTCCTGTAATTTCATGCTTTACAAATTCAGTCGTACCACCGGAATCAAAACATGTAATGACCGGTTTCTTGCAATGCATAGCTTCAATCGTTGCCAAACCGTAGTCTTCATCATATGGGATATAAATTACAGCCAGAGCATTTTTGTACAAAGCACTTAAACTTTCATTGTTGATGTATCCTAAAAACTTAATATTTCGCGCATCTCCTGCGAGTTCTTTTAGCCTAGATTCATCAGGCCCGGTTCCTGCAATAAGAAGTTGGGCCTTTGGATTTTCGACAAGCTTCATTGCCTTAACAATCAACTCAACTCTTTTTGCTCCATCCAGCCTTCCCACAATTAAAAAGTATTCATAAGCACCGGATTCCAACCCTTCGAGGGAGGTGGGAGGATAAATAACCTCTACATTTACTGCACGTGGAAAATAGTCCTTCCGATTCTTTACTGTATTAGATATTGAAGTATATCTCTTAATTCGTGCAGGATGAATCGCCCATTTATCCAAAAAGTGAATGATAGTCCTAATAAATGGGCCCGGAAATGAAAACATGGTTTCCGGATAAGACTCCTTATCTTTATATAGCTGATCTAACATATCAAAAAAAGAATCAATATTGCTATTCAAATTGGCCTTGTTGCTTGCATAATCAATAATTTGGTTTATCTGAACATATTTCGTTTTAGACATAGTTTCCGGTATGTTCATAAAATGGTACGTATCAAATAACCCTCTAAGATGATGAGCCATATAAATAATATGATTATGATGATTTATCATCCATGCTGGATATTTACAGCTTATTACCATATCAAAGTGACTAAGATCCAATTTATAGAAGGCCTTATAACTATTAATAAGTGGCCAGAAACCATTCTCTTCAGTGGGAATTTTAAAAAGTTCAACTTTATGGTCTGTCATCTTATCTATATTATAATATAAACCTAACATCAATTTTTCGATGCCACCTACTGCAAATGGTTTAGGACTAGGAGAAATAATGGCAATATTCATAAGGTCCTCCTAAATAATAATTTCTGTTATTTTGTTCATGGCGTTCTTCCAAGAGTAAGACCTACTTGTTTCATAAGCATTATTCCCCATTCGTTTAACCCGTTCAGGATCATTCGCCAATCTCTGTATTGCATTAGCTATAGCTTCCGATGTTGGTTCCACCAGAAAACCGTTTACTCCATCTTTGATTAACTCTGCATATCCTCCACCGTCTGTACACGCAATTACTGGTTTTTTAAAGGACATGGCCTCGATCGCTGTTAATCCATAGTCTTCTTCATACGCTGGGCATACAACACAAAGAGCATTTGCATATTCTTTAAACAATTGCTGTTTTGAAACTCTTCCTGTAAAAACAACGTTGGACTTTAAATGACTCTTTTGAGATTTCTGCAGCAGTTCCCTTTGCTCTTGCTGGAAGAAGCCATTAGACAGTCTTTTCCATACGACATCATCTGGAATTTCAATATTCCGATTGTCTGCGAAGGTTAGTAACTGATCTATTTTTTTTAGATCGTCGGTCCGTCCACCCTCACCAATAACTCTTCCTTGAATCGAAGGGATTTTTTTCATAGCTTTCACAAAAAGCTCCGGTCGTTTAGGGAATTCATGTCTTCCTACAACAATAGGAGATTGGTAAGCAATGGGGCCATCGTAATTATAAATTTCGTTGTCAATTCCCGCATAAAACAAATCGACATTAGAATGTAATCCATTAAATTGAGCGATACGCTTTTTTATCGTTTTACTTCCAGCTAATATGGTCGACACCTTGGCTAGACTTAGTGAATCAATCTCTCTTAGCACTTCTTGGACTTTTTTATGAAACGGTTTATCTAACCCTACTTCCTGTATTAGTTCTGATAAGTCGTAGTGTATTTTACTATGATGATAGAATAAAGCTATATGCCGTGGATGTTGAATTGCAAAGGATGGAGGTTGCGTGCTAATGACTGTATCATACTTTGACAAATCCATTCGCAAATATCTCCAGAAGTAATTAATATAATTGAAGAATTCAAAGTTTTGTTCATAATCTTGAGCTCTTATGGGGAAAGGAATATAACTTAAACCTCTTTCTGTAGCATCCACATAGACAACTTCGACATTATGCCCACTCATTTCCAATTCTTCTCTAATATGATTAATTACTACTTCAAAACCACCCGTAATCTTATAATCCGGTTTAATGATCCCTATATTCATAGTCACAATCCTTTATTTACGCGCTATAAGAGCGTAGTCTTGATCTCCAAACAAAAGATCATTCAATCTATCTATTGAATGATTGAACTCTTCTATATTTAGGATAACATCCCCTGCAGCCTGAATATGAGGCAGTGCATTTTCTCTCTCAACTCTTCCTGAGTAAATCAGGTTGGACTCTCTAAAACCTACTGATTCAGTTAGAAATTGCACTGTGAGAGGATGAACTGGTTTAACATGTGTAGGGTCCATATAGAATGACCGATTGAAAATGGCTAGCGTCTGTGGGTTAGGAGTCTCCATTATCAGATAACATCCAGGCTTCAATTTTTGCCAAGATATCTCGACAAGCCTAATTATGTTATCGAAAGGCATATGTTCAATGACTTGTCCTAAAAAGATACCTCCAATAGAGTTATCGTTCTGTTGTTCTAGATAGATCAGTGCATCTTGCTTATCAACCGGCAGTCCGAGATCCTGACAATATTCCACCATCTCATCGGTCAAATCAATACCTTTTGCAGAAATATTGTTGTTTAGGAGCAATTCCAGAAATTCTCCTCGCCCACAACCAATATCTATAACATTTTCTTTATTCTCGAAATAGGGAAGATACTTTAATTGTCTATTTCTAATATCCTCGTTGGAACCTCTAAATCTATTTTCAAACAACAGATAATCAAATTGGCTATCTTGCGATGAAGTATCAGCCACGTTTACTCCTAAATTTAATTCCATAGAAGGAAGAGATTCTTTTTTAAACAGGGCACTTTTAGATTTTCTGATCCTATAGTTCAGAAAATTCAGCTCCGATTTTAATTTTTGTTCATTATAGTGAATTTTCCCATTTACTTCATCCAGTTTTGGAAAGATAAAAGTATTCAAAGTGTTTTTTTGCTCAATTGCTTCAGCAGTGATTGCTTGTAGTTCTTCTTGGATCGAGTCTATCTTATTGTTAATATTTAGGATATCTTCGTTAGTGGTCAATAGTTCAATCTCACTCTTCAATTCTTCTAACTTGATATTAATTCCATTTTTATAATTCTCAATGAGATCGTTTTGTCTAAACACTTTTTCATCAATAACGCTCCATTGTTTAGGTAATCTTTCTTCCATCAGATTCATTCTGTTTAGTAATTCTTGTTGCGATGCGGTTAATTCAGCAATTTTTGCCTTCGCGACAACTAATAGATTTGTAGTTTCATTAAAAGAACGTGTTATAGAACCATTAAATTCGGCTTGGTCTTTAAATGGATTAGATACATACCATCTAAGAAATTTGCGTACAATTTTTTTACCAAATACAATAAACTTTCCAGAAGCCTTTCTATGGGACGTAATAGGCTGATCAGCACTAACATTCCATAGCAAATTATTTCTTTCAATTTCTTGTTTTAAACGGGTTAAATCTATGTCACCATTAGGTATTGTCACTTGTTGGTTTAAGCTGTTTTCAAATTCAACCTCTTCTCCATTAGAAAATTGGATTATCTGTTTCTTTAAATGCTCCATTAAATCTTCGGTTGTATTGAACTTATCACTCATTGGTTCGGCTCTCCTTTATGGGTCCAGTGATGCGGCAAATAAGCTACACCAATCTCCTCTTCATACGACTTCACATTAAATGTAAGTGCTTTTGTTATATAATCATATGGGGTTCCGTTTTCATGGTGACATGCTACATCCAGATAATATTCACCTGCAACCAGGTTCAAATGTTCAATGCTTACCTCTACAACACCATTTTCATTCAAGCTGATTTTCTCATTATCAATATGTGTATTCGTCCCATAGCAGCAGTAACCATCCATCCTAAATATTCCAATTCCAAAAACAGGCTTATCAATCTTAGCTTTTGAAGCTACATAATCAATAAGAATAGTTACCGATTTCCCCTTCTCGAAGTAATGCTTTGCTATACCCTTATGATCCACTATTTGAACATTTGAAATCTCGACCAGCTTATTCCCCCATCTATCACTCTTAGCTTTGTCCTCTGGGACTACGTTTTCGTTTTCTTTAGGGATAGCTAAAGATTCAGACTCAGCAGTCAACCGCTTCTCTTCGCTTTCATTTAAAAAATCCATATAGTTTCTAATTATTTTTCGCGGTTCACCATGTTCTACCAGATGAGATTCATGTATCCAGTACAATTCATCGCATAGTCTTTCCATGACACCATTATCATGAGAGACAAACACAATAGTTTTTCCTTGACTCTTAAAATTTTCAATTCGGCTGATACACTTTTTTTGAAAAGCATTGTCCCCCACCGCTAATATTTCATCAATCAGTAAAATGTCCGGGTCAACATGAACCGCAATAGAAAAAGCTAATCTCATATACATTCCAGAAGAGTATGTTCTTACAGGATTTTCTATAAATGGACCAAGTTCCGCGAAACGAATAATTTCATCAATCTTCCCGTCAATTTCTTTCCTCGACAACCCAAAAATGGACGCGTTCATATAAATATTCTCACGTCCAGTAAAATCCATATGAAAGCCTGCTCCTAATTCAAGCAAGCTTGAAACACGTCCTACAATTTCCACCTTCCCTGTATCAGGATGTAATATCTTTGTGAGTATTTTCAGCAAAGTACTTTTTCCCGATCCGTTGCGACCAATCAAACCAATCATCTTACCTTGGGATACATCAAAGGAAATATTTTGTAAAACCCACTTTTCTTGAAAGACACCTTTACTTTTATAAAGGATGCGATCCTTTAAGGTTGCAGGTTTATCTTCAAATATTTTGAACTTTTTAGATACATCAGACACTCTAATTGCAATATTAGACATTGTACCCACCCTCTAGATTTCTTCAATGAATCTTAACTTTAACTTTGCAAAGATACGTTGTGCTATAATGAGCAGCAAGAAAGAGAATAGTCCAATTGTTAGAAGAGTATACATATCGGGCATCTTGTTGTAGTAAAACACGTCGCGATATGAAGCCATTAGGGTAGCCAAAGGATTGTAATAAAACATCCATCTAGCTTCTTCAGGTACTGTAGTTAATGGGAATAATACGCCCGATAGGTAAAATAGTGCATTAACTATTATGACGAGCATATGCTCCAAATCTCTAAAGAAAACAGTTAATGATGAAACTAAGAATGTGACTGCTAAAGTCAGAATTACTTGGATAATTAGAATTACAGGCAAAAAAACATAGTTTATATTTGGATAGTATCCATAAATACAAAGCGCTGGAATTAAAATAGCCAAACCATAAACATAATTGACTACCCCCCCCATAACAATAGATATAGGAAGGATTTCATGTGGAAAATAGATTTTTTTTATCAAATTTCCCGACCCGACAATAATAGAAGAACCACTCAAAATTGAAGTAGCAAAAAAATTCCACGAAAGTAACGTGCTGAATAAAAATAAAGGATAATTATCCACTTGCATTTTAATTACGATCGAAAAAAGAATAGAATAAACCACTAACATTAATAAAGGATTAAGAAAAGTCCACAAAAATCCAAAAACTGAACCTCTATATCGAGTTCTTAGGTCTTTTGAAACTGAGTTTTTCAGAAACTCTCTGTATTTAAAAACATCAATCCAATCTTTTATCATTCAGTTTCTCACCTTAACTTTGATTTCTTAAATTTTCTATTACATCATTTAAAGTTTGTTCTAAGTTGTATAATGGTTCCCAATCGGTCAAACTTTTAAGTTTAGTATTATCACCTATAAATAAAGGAACATCTATCGGTCTAAATTTATTCTGGTCAACCTTGACTTCAATGCTTACACTACATAGTGAGAGCAAAATGTCTAATATACTTTGGACAGGAGTTGCCTCCCCAGAGCAAACATTAACACTCTCCCCCCAACACATCTCAACCTCTTGACTTAACAAAAGATAATAGGCACGCACAATATCGCGAACATCTGTAAAGTCTCTTTGTGCACTTAAGTTCCCAACCGATATTACCCTATCCCTATCGCCCCTCTCAATTTCAACAATCTGATTAGAAAAATCAGACACGACAAATCCCATTCGTTGACCTGGGCCAATATGATTAAATGGTCTAACGTGAACGACCTTCAGACCATACGCCATATAATAGTGTCTTACCAGCATCCCTACTGTAGCTTTGGAAATTCCATAAGGCGATGTCGGCTTTAATTGAGTACTTTCGGGTATTGGCTCGGAGTTTGCATCAATTCCACCATATTCCTCTGAAGAGCCGACAGTTAATATTTTCACTGTATCTTTAACAGAACTACTAACGACAGCTTCCAAAAGACGGAGAGTGAGATTTACATTGCTCTGGAAAGTCCCTTCTTTGTCTACCCAGGAGTCTTTCACAGAGCTTTGGCCTGCTAGATGATAAATAAAATCGGGTTGCACAGTATCCAATACTTTCACAATGTCAGCAGTATTATCAAAATCTATGTTAACCAATTCTATGCCTTCTATGAATTGTTCATTATTAGCGTTATGCCGAGAAGTACCTAACACATAGTATCCATTCATCAATAAGTAGCTCGCCAAATGTTGACCAACAAACCCTGTTACTCCTGTTATTAAAGCCTTCATTAGTAAGCCCCTTTTTTGAATAAAATTTATTAGTTATTTAGAAAGCCTCTCCAGATCACTATCCACCATCATTTTCACCAACTCTTCAAATCCAACTTCAAGCTCCCAGCCCAGTTTCTCATTAGCTTTTGTGCAATTGCCAAGCAGGAGATCCACTTCAGCCGGTCTTACAAACTTCTGATCCACTACAACGTAATCTCTCCAGTTCAGACCAACGTGGCTGAATGCAACCTCTACGAGTTCTTCAATGGTGTGAGTTTCCCCAGTAGAAATTACATAATCATCCGCTTTATCCTGCTGCAGCATCAGCCACATTGCTTTTACATAGTCGCCGGCAAAGCCCCAGTCTCTTTTGGCGTCCAGATTACCCATGCGCAATTCATTCTGTAGACCGAGCTTAATTCTGGCAACAGCGTCGGAAACTTTACGAGTCACAAATTCAATGCCGCGACGGGGGGATTCATGGTTGAACAAGATACCCGAGCACGCATACATGTTATAGCTTTCTCTATAATTAACGGTAATCCAATGTCCGTATACTTTAGCAACGCCGTAAGGACTGCGCGGATAGAACGGGGTTGTTTCTTTTTGTGGTGTTTCCACAACTTTCCCAAACATCTCACTGCTGGAAGCTTGATAAAATCTGGCTTCAGGCTTAACCAATCTCACCGCTTCGAGCATATTTGTTACTCCAATGCCCGTAGCTTGTCCAGTTGCCACTGGTTGGATCCAAGATGTGGCCACAAAAGACTGTGCGGCCAGATTATATACTTCATCCGGATTAGAGATTCTAACCGCATTAATCAAAGAGCCCTGATCAAGCAGATCGCCGTCAATAAATTCAATTTCATTCTTAATATGATCTATATTTTCCATAATCGGCATGCTCGTTCTACGGCGCAAACCAAAAACTTTATAACCTTTTGAAAGTAGAAGCTCCGCCAAATAAGAGCCGTCTTGTCCAGTAATACCGGTGATGAGTGCTTGCTTTGTCATTGTAATAAATTCCCCTTTAACATGTAGTAATAAATTTAATTATAAATATTGTTCAAGCTTCTGCATACGTAATTCCTTCAGCAGTAGTTTAACTTCCTGCGCCTTATCCTTTGTGCAAATCAGAGTTACATCTTCGGTATCGACAATGATTAAATCCTCAATGCCTAAAGTCGCTATCAATTTTCCGTTGCTCTCGATAATGCAGCGCTTTGTGTCCAAATTCAATATGTTGCCTTTTATTACATTACCATTGTCGTCCAAATCGCTAATTCGTTCCAAAGCAGTCCAACTGCCGACATCATCCCAACCGAACACGCAAGGGATCACATAGATATTATCAACTTTCTCCATAATCCCGTAGTCGATCGACTGATCCGGCATTTTTATAAATTCCGCCCGGATGGCCGAATCCCGGTCTTCTGAATCTAAAACGGCCTTCATAGTTTCCAGTATATCATGCATTTCCGGCATGAGACTTTTTATGTAGCTTCTTATTGTTCCCGTTTTCCAAACAAAGATCCCGCTGTTCCAAAAGAAATTTCCTGACTCCAGATAGGACTGCGCGGTTTCAAGATCAGGCTTCTCAACAAACTTGTTCACTTTGTGAACGTCCAGTTCATTAATTTGCTGCACCTGATTCGTACTTTCAATGTACCCGTAACCCGTCTCTGGATAAGTTGGCTGAATGCCGAGCGTCACCAGATTACTGTTTTCCTGGGCCACTTCAACGGCAGTTTTTAGTATTTTTATAAATCCTTCTTCATTCTCAATAATGTGGTCTGAAGGAATGACGATCATTGTACTGTCCGGAAAACGCTCTTCAATAAGAATTGATGCCAATCCAATGCATGGGGCTGTATTTCGGCCAATAGGTTCAATAATGATATTCTCGGGAGGCAGATGTGGAATCTGAGCCTTGATGAGCTCTGCATATAATTCATTGGTAACTACAAAGATTTGACTTATATCCATCATCTTTTCAAGCCGGGCTATGGATTGCTGGATCATGGACTTATTCCCTGAAATATTCAAAAACTGCTTAGGGAGATTTGTACGGCTCTTCGGCCAAAATCTTTCCCCTTTTCCCCCTGCCATAATTACGCTTGTAATTGTCATGTTATCCTCCAAAATTCCATAACGAAATATAGTTCAACCTCTTTTTGATCGTCTCACCAACAGCATGCGGCGAGAGGTGATCTTTGATATATCGCTCTCCCTCTAACGAAATTTCATTATAGAAGTTCCTGTCATTATAAAGTTTAAGCATATATTCGCTTGCATGTTCTATATCGGGATCGGCCCAATATTGATATGACTTATACGGCCCATGATCGTGATTTAGTCGAATGAGCCTGTAATCGACAGGGCAGGAATTGCCCGGATTCATAAAGTCTATGTTAGACGACCAGTTTGTACCGATAGCAGGTTTGCCTAGATACATGGCCTCCGCCAGTCCCAGACCGAATCCTTCACTTCTATGAAGGGATATGTAACAGTCCGTTACAGAAAGTAAAGCATTCGTATCGTTCCTCGATAACGTTTTTTTAATCAAGTATATATTCTGATAATTACCGATTAACTGATTCAGTTCTGTTATATCTTCTGAACTATGGTGAGAGCTGTTCACCTTAATGACCAATCCCACATTTAAATCGTCAGGCAGAAAAACCTGTTTAAAGGCACGGACAGCAGCTTGAGGATTCTTCCTCTCTTGATAGCTTTTTAAATCGTACATAGTAAGAAAGAGAAAAGGTTCCTTAGGTAAGTTGAAATATGATCTTTCTCTTATTTCATTAATGGTTACTTCAATGCTATGAGGAATCTTCACAACCGGAACAGGACTTTTCATAGCGATGGAATCAGCGACGAAAGTTGATGGCACCCAGATTTCATCAACCAATCTGAAGCTCTCCTTCCATTCATCCGGAAAATCCGGCAATTCCCAGTGCCAAAATCCAATGTTATACCTGTTTTTAAACAAAGAGTTACCATGATGGGCATAAATCTCCATCATTTGTTCGGCATTTATATGAAAGATATTCACATTATATTTCGGCTCCGATATCTCTTTATGAACCCAGGACCTGTCATTCATACTGGCGGGGTTTGTACCCATAAAATTGATAATTCCAAAAGGAATCTCTGCAGTGCTGATACTCTTGGCCGCAATCCTGCAGGACTCTCCAATCCCCATTTCGGCTCTAACATAGCCGATTAGATTAATCCCAGAGAAATTTTCGCTGAGGACGCGCTCTGTTTGTTTATTGTCAATTGGAAAGGCCGATCTCAATATTCGGTGTTTGATATGCTGCCTGGCGGAGAAAGGCATGATCTTTACTATAATTGGTTTCAAGACAACAGCAAATCTATATAACCTCTTAAAGAAGTAGGATTTCACTTCACTCATGGTCGAAACCACACTTAACTAGATATACCATTTAAAATGAACCTCCAAAATATAGCTAAATTAAATCAGGAATCATAAAGTAGCCCTATCCCGAGCGGATATGCTAAAATATTGTCGTATCTACAGGAAAAGGAGATTAAAAAGTTGGCTAATCCAGTATACGGTAAACAGGCTGCGCAGTCGAGAAACGTTGAGACGATATCGGGCTCGCTTTGGGTGTTGGTGATTGGTTTTATTTTATTTTTGTTATGGACCCCGTTTCAAGTGGGATTATTTAACGGTCAGCAGATGGATTTTGAGAAACCGATTTATGTCGCGGCTTTGCTGAGCTGTCTTATGCTGCTCTTATGGGCCATCCTCTATTACAAAAGGTTCAAGCTGGAGGACCAGCGTGATTTGCTTGCGGTAGCCGTGCTGCTGCTTCCTCTGACGTACTTTCTGTCGCTCTTTGTCGCCGCTTCGCACTATATGGCGATGAATATGCTGCTGATTCAGAGCATGTACGCGGCCGTATTCATTGTAAGTCTCTACCTCCTTCGACAAAAACAAGTTAATGTTATCATACAAAACGCCGTATTGACAGTAGCTTATCTGATTGTCTGGTTCGGGCTGCTGAATTGGCTGGGCGCCTGGAATGTGGCTGGCGGGCTGGTGGGCTGGTTCTCGAATACGGTGAGAAATGGCAAGTATCTGGACGCGGTGATGACTGACGCCAACGGTTTGCGTCTGACCTCGATTTTTCAGTATGCCAATACATACGCCGCCTTTCTGATGGCCTTCCTGTTCGTGGCGATCTTTGCGCTGGTCCGGTCGAAAAAAGGGGTTGGCGCGCTGGTCAACGGCTTCATGCTTGTGCCCATTATCGTATCGCTGCTGCTGACGCTATCGCGGGGCGGTCTGGTTATGCTGCCGGTCGTGTTCGTGCTTCTGCTGCTGTTCCTGAAGCCGTCCCGGCAAATTCTGTGGATTATTCATCTCATTATCGCAGGCATCGCCTCGCTGGCGGTAACGAGTCCAATTACGACGATCGGTCAGCATCTTAGCCTGGTCCCCGACGCGGCGGCGGCTGTCAAAGGCTGGGCCTACCTGCTGATTGCTTCGGCGGTTACGGCAGTTTTATGCTGGGCGGTACAGCGTTTTGCCGCGCCCAAGCTGGAAACGGGGCTTGAAGGCTGGACAGGACGCAGATTCACCAACCTCTGGCTTCCCATCGGCGCGACAGCGCTTGTGGCGCTGGCCGCTTTCCTGCTGATCGGCACGGGGGCGCGCAGCATTTTGCCGGATAATATCGAAACGCGTCTGGAGAATATCAACTTCCAGCAGCATAGCGTACTTGAACGCTTCACCTTCTACAAGGATGCGCTCAAGGTGGCCAAGGATTATCCGATTCTCGGCGCCGGCGGAGGCGGCTGGGCCGCTCTGTATGAGAAATATCAGAATAACCCGTATACGAGCCGTCAGGCGCATAACTTCTTCCTGCAATATTTGATTGAGGTCGGCATCCTTGGCTTTATCGTATTTATGGGCTTTATCCTGTTTGTGTTCTACAAATATATAAGAGGCTATATCAAGCAAAAGGACAGTGACGATTACGGGAACGGCTTTTTCTTCCTGATCATCGCGCTCTCGATTCTGCTTCACAGTGTTCTGGACTTCAATTTGAGCTATGCGTTCATGGGGCTGCTTGTGTTCATTGGACTCGCGGGTATGGCCGCCGCTATGGACGCCAAACCGCTCGCGGTCAGATGGAACTCCAGCGGTATCCGGTTTGGTTACATTGCACTGGCCTGCGCGGGCACGCTGGCTATCCTCTTCGTATCTCTCCGCTACATTGGTTCCGCCAATGCCGCCGAGGACGCCAAGATCATTGCGCAGAGAAGCCAGTCCTACGAAGAAATCAAGGCCCCGCTGGTCAAGGCCCTGAAGAACCGTCCGAGCCATCCGGAGTCTGTTCTTCTCCTCGCCGCGATGGATAATCAGGTCTACAGCCAGAACAAGAACGAACAGTTCGCGGCGGAGTCTCTCTCCGTGCTGACCCGCGCGCTGAAGGATGAACCGAACAATAAGCTGCTGCTGAAGCAGCTCATTGCTCTATATGATTTGCAGGGAAAACAGGATGAAGCGTATGCGGTATACCGAGACAATGCGGATAAATTCAACTGGGATATCGAGTGGTATGAGCCGCTGATTACCCGGGCAGCCGATCTCGGCAATCAGGCCTATCTTCAAAAAGACTCCGCCAAGGAGCGGCAGTATTTTGACACCGGGCTGGATGCTTACGAGCATGTGGTGGCGGGAGTGGCTTACTTGAAGACACTTCCACCCGGGCAGATGCAGGGCCGTCCGTTCGCCGTAACGCCGCTAATCGCGCTTGGTGCGGGTAAAATAAAACAAGTAACCGGTGACAGCCAGGCTGCTGCCGCTATATTGCAATCGGGCCTCGTCGGCAGCTATGCCGATCTGGCTACCCGAGGCGACCTTTGGAGTACAACGTGGTATAACGATTTAATCGTCCGTTCGTATGACTTGGGTCAGGCCTCCTATAACCAGTACGACGCCACAAATGCAAAGACGAACTTTAATATTGGGCTTGGGGCTTACGATCAGGTCATGGTGGAGATGACCACTCAAACAAATGCCATTTCGCCTGCTACTATATTGGTTGTAGGTAAAATGCAGTTCCTCACCAAAAATATTCAGGCAGCATTGAACACATTCAAAAGCGCGCTGAGCGAAGATTATTCAAATGCAACAAATCGCGAAATGGCACGTTGGTATTTGGCCACGCTGAAGAAGCTGAACGGCAATCAAGATCAGGAGGTATATAACAAGCTGATTGCCGCCGATCCTCAAGAAGCGGCAAAGATTGATGAAATTGCAGCGATGAATCCTTTGTCCTAAATAAAAGATAGGATCGGAGGGGAGGCTCTCCCCTCCTTCCTAAAGACGACACCCGGTTGGCAGTATAGAAAAGAAGCGGGAGTCATCCATGAAACTAGTGGATGACTCCCGCTTTTTGATTCTGGATTCTTCGAGAACACCTAGTCCTCATCCTTCAGGAAATAGGCAGTTCCTGTCTCCCCCATTCATCCGCCTTTAGCATGGCTTTCAGTACACTTTCAGGGGTTACTGAAAACGGCATATTGCTCATCGGCTCATGGGGAGCGCAGCTTGCCTCGGCCACAAGCCGCAGCCGGGAATCCACCGCCGCATCCAGATTCAGCTGCCGCAGGGTTGTCGGCAGGCCCACACTTCGGCAGAAGGTGAGGGCTTCTTCGATTTCGGACGGCTCGGCCTCTTCCAGCACAAGCTGCACAATCGTTCCGAAGGCTACCTTCTCGCCGTGCAGAATCGGGCGGGTCTCCTCAAGCTGCGTCATGGCGTTGTGAATCGCGTGGGCGGCGGCAAGCCCGCCGCTCTCAAAGCCGATGCCGCTGAGATAAATGTTGGCCTCTATGATGTTCTCTACCGCTTCTGAGAGCACGCCATTCTCTGCATCCTGCTTGGCCTGTGCCCCTTGAGCCAGCAGCGTGTCCCTGCAAGCCTGCGCAAGCGCGTAGGCGGCCACTGCGCTTTTACCCCCGCCCTTGGATTCGGCGGCGCGCCGGCAGGCCCGCGCCTCATAGAAGGTCGATAAAGCATCTCCCATTCCGGCGACCAGCAGGCGGACGGGCGCTTTGGCTACAAGCTCCGTGTCCACAACGACCCTTTCGGGGTTGCTGCGCAGCGGCAAATACTTGTCCAGCCGGCCCTCGTCGGTATACAGCACGGACAGAGCGCTGCAGGGCGCGTCGGTTGAGGCGACGGTCGGCACAACAATGAGCGGCAGGCGGCTGTAGAAGCCGACCGCTTTGGCGACATCCAGTGTCTTGCCTCCGCCGATCCCTATAATGACGTCTGCTCCCGATTTCCCTGTCGCTTCGACGATCCGCTGCACTTCCTTCAGGCTGCATTCACCAGCGAACGATTGCAGATCATAGGAGACTTCGCCCTCTTGAAAGCCTTCTGAAATCTCCTTCTCATAATTCGTGAAGACAAAGGCATCGGCGACGATATAGGCCTTCTTGCCTCCCAGCTCGGCACAATACCGGTGAAGATAACGGATTTCTCCTCTGCCCTGAACATATTTGGCGGGCGACATGATACTTCTGGTCAACGCTACCACTCCCACTCATTTAAGTATGCAACAGCTGAACAACCTGCATTCGGGAAACAGCCGGACTCCGGCTATTAAGATAAAAAGGCAGTTCCGGGCCACTTCCCGGACTGCCTTTTCTTCGCTGTGAATTATGATTTCGAAACCGTCTTTTGCGCTTCGCTTTCAATCAGGCCCTTGAGATAAACGAGCAGATCATCCTTCAGCTCTTCATGCTGCAGCGCGTAATGAATTGTGGTTTGGATAAAGCCCATCTTCTCGCCTACGTCATGCCGGTGCCCCTCGAAATGGAAGGCCAGAATGCGTTCCACCTCGCTGAGACGGGCAATGGCATCCGTCAGCTGAATTTCGCCGCCGACTCCCGCCTGCTGCTCGCCCAGCAGATCAAAGATTCGCGGAGTCAAAATGTACCGGCCGAGGATAGCCAAATTGGATGGCGCCTCGTCTTGTTTGGGCTTCTCGACAAGCCGGTTCGCCTTATATACACGGTCAGCCAGTTCCGTTCCGTCGACGACGCCGTAACGGGAAACCTCCTCCCAAGGCACGGGCTGAACGCCGACGATGGAGGATTTATATTGATCAAAGACCTCGATCATCTGTCTAAGGCAGGGCTTATCCGATTCGACGATATCGTCACCGAGCAGCACTGCGAACGGCTCGTTGCCGATAAATTTGCGCGCGCACCAGATGGCGTGTCCGAGACCTTTGGGCTCTTTTTGCCGGATATAGTGGATGTCGGCCATCTCGGAAGATTTGCGGACGGAATTCAGCAGATCCCATTTCTGTTTCTCGGCCAGGTTGAATTCCAGCTCGAAGGAATTGTCGAAATGATCCTCAATCGCCCGTTTGCCCTTGCCTGTTACAATAATGATATCCTCAATGCCCGAGGCGACCGCCTCTTCCACGATATACTGAATGGTCGGCTTGTCCACAATCGGCAGCATTTCCTTCGGCATCGCCTTGGTCGCAGGCAGAAACCGGGTCCCGAGACCGGCGGCCGGAATAATAGCTTTGCGGATTTTTGTCATAATATGGCTCCTTTGGTTTAAATTATATTATATGCAGCTGTATTCGCCAGAATATAAAATCAGCTTTTATTCTATTATATCAGTTCCATCAATATATTGTCAGATTGGCCGTGCATTTGAACAAAAATTGCCGAATCATCTCTGTGCATGGAATTTTAGTGGGCATCCTCCTGAACTGTAAATGAGCATAACTTTCCCGCTGTTCTTTGAAACAAGATAAACAAGAGGCTGAGGAAAAATTCCGTAAAAATGAAATTATTAAATAAATATTCACAATAATCCCTTAAATAATATATACGTGGCAGTATAATTATGGCAACATATACATATTAGTAAAATTAGGGATTTTTTATCTCTACATAAAGATTAATGCTCGGCGATCCCAAGTAATATGAAAGTGGTGATTTATGAACAGGATAGCCTTATCAATTGTTGTAATCACTTTTCTCTTATGTGGGTGTTCAAATACGGATAAGAAATCAGAATCGGAGGTTTCTGCCTCTATGACTGGGCTAATTAATTTTCCTGTCTCTCTCCGTCAACAAATATCTGTTGCTTTAAGAAGCTCAGATGTAGAGAAGATGTATGGCAAGCCGAATATTGCTCGAGATGGAACCCCCTATTCTTACGAAATTAGAAAGAAGCCCGACAATAGCCAATTGATTGTTATATACAATTCGCAATCCAAAATGGTTACTGAGATATGGCAACTGAATACTTTATTGAAAAAGGAAGCTTTCAGCAAGCTGGTAATCAAGACTGCCAATGTTGATGACGTTAAAAAAATAGATCCCTTTACCCATTTAGTTGAAACATCAGAAAACAAAGCTGTCAGCGAACATCAATTGATAGATGGAAGAGCGACTATAAATTACGTGAAAGAAAATCAGCAATGGGTTATCGCTTCAATTGAGTTTACGATCCCCGGTCGTCGGGCAGATTTAAGTTCTATACTCAAACCGGAGGATCTTAAAGAGATTCTCCCTTAATCCAAATGGAGGATGAGAGAGTACCTTAATTGGGTACTCTTTTTTTTGCTGCGTGCCCGGACAAGCATGCGGCAAGCAAAGAACTCCCGCCGGATGGCGGGAGCTTACGGTTTCTGCGAATATAAAGGTCCGGGCGTATATTCTCTTACTTCACCAACTGCCCCCGGGTAACGCCAAGCTGGTTGGTTGCTTTGAGCGTCTTCCAGACCTGGGTTCCGGAGATTTCGCCGCGCAGCGCCTTGCCGTACAGATCTATGACCTCGGCGACCTGTTCGGGGGTCTCCTCCAGAAATTCCACGCGGAAAGACGACACTCCCAGCTCGCGGAAGTTGTTCAAGTATTCAGCGCCAGACTGCTCAATCGCGTTGTAAACCGTGTTGCGGCAGCCTTCATCCACACGGACGGGATGGACCATGCCGATCCGGTCCTGCAGGGAGGCCCGCTGGCTCTCGCAAGGACGGCCGCAGTTCGTAAAGTCGGTCCCTTCGCTCAGGAACGTGCAGTATACGCAGTGCTCTGTATGGTACATCGGCAGATGCTGGTGGATAACCACCTCCAGCTGCGAGGTGCGGCTGCGCCGCAGCAGGTCGACCATCTGCTGGATATTCAGGTCATACGACGGCGTTACCCGGTCGCAGCCCGCTTCGAGGAACAGGTCAACCGCCTTGTGGTTGGCGATATTCAGCGAGAAATCGCCGATGAGCTGCGGATGCGCGGCATCCGGCTCTTCCCGGCGGCGGCGCAGATAATAATACAGCGCGCCGGTATTGCGCACCAGCACCGCGTCGGGCTGAAGGCGCAGGATATTCGCATGGTAGCCGTTCTCACTCGGCATATGGATGCGCGGCGTCGCCAGCGCGATTCGTGCGCCGGCCGCCCGAACGGCCTCCACCGCTGCCGGGAACTGCTTGATGAATTCGAAGTCGGCGTAGATGA
>NZ_ASSC01000286.1 GCF_000520735.1 Paenibacillus forsythiae T98 | reverse complement strand
GCCGGGCCTTCAGGCCCGCCGCAGCTTTTGTTACTGGAAGCTCCGGTTTTGATTCAGGTAGTTCCCTTGTCCTTGGATGGAGCCTTGGCCAAAGGAAGATGCGCCGGTGAACGAAGATCCAATGGACGAAGATCCAATGGACGAAGATCCGATGGGGGATACTCCTGCCGAGGAGTAGCCGATCGAAGAAGACCCCAGCGTCGAACCGAAGGAGCGGTTCGACGCAACTCCCGGATTATTGAACACAGGTTGGTTGTATGCCGAACCAAATGTGCCGATTTGAGCCGATTGCTGCTCTACTTGACGGAATACTTGGGAGATTTGCTGCAATTGCTGAATGGCTGTTTGGTGGCCTTGCAGAGCTGTCTGAATCGTTTGAGATGCTCTGCGCTCCCGGTTTGCCAGTTCCTCAAGCTGTCTTGCGTTTTGTTCTTCTTGCTGCAACAGTTGTTGATACAACTGGCTGGCTTGCTGTGTTTCGTTGATAAGACGTTGAACAAGTTGCTCTCCCTGGCTGACTTGATTGGAAATGTTAGTGTTCAAAGTTGTGTCCTCCTCGTGGAATTGGTTGATAACCGAAATTTATTATGCTGAATCCTTATCCAGATTATTCATGGTTTATGGTGAATTGGTTCACTTTCCCAAAAAACCTGGTGCGCCGGAAGCGTTTATTATGGTAAAGTGGAAGGAGCGGCCACGGTCGCTACAGACTAGACGAGCTGAGCTGAGAAAGGAAGAGATGAGTATGAGTCTGGAAGAGAACAGACTGGATTTGAGCCGCATTGTATTTATCGGCAGAACCTTTGATGAGTACATGGCGATGTTCGGCCTGGCTGAAGAGGAGCTGAAAGGACGGACTATTCTGGATTGTCCGGGCGGCGCATGCGCGTTCACGGCAAGGGCGAATACCCTTGGAGCGACTGCGGTGTCGGCCGATATTGCCTATGGATATCCTGTCCGGAGCCTTGCGGAGAAAGGGCTGGAGGATATCGCGCATGCGATGGCCCAGCTGGACAAGGCGCGGGCCGGATTCAAGTGGGACTATTTCTCCTCCGTTGAAGAGCTGAGGGCCAATAGAACCCGCGCGCTGCGGGAATGCGTCTCCGACATGGAACGTTACCCGGAGCGTTACGTTCCGGCGGTAATGCCGGTGCTGCCGTTTGAAGACGGCCGGTTCGATCTGACGCTGTCCGCGCATTTCCTGTTCATGTACGGCGACCGGCTGGATTATGACTTTCACCTGAAGTCGCTGCGGGAGCTGCTGCGTGTGACCCGAAGCGAGCTGCGCATTTATCCGCTGGTGGATCTCTCGGGTAAGCGGTACGGACAAATGGATGAATTGCTGGCAGAGATTGCCGGAGATGGCTGCACGACCGAGGAAGTACAGGTGCCCTACGAATTTCAAAAAGGTACAGGCCATATGCTGAAAATTATCAAGGGATGATAAGCGGGTAATCCGGTCTCCACCAGGAGGCCGGAATTTTTTTTGCGCAAAAGTGGCAACATTTCCCTCCGGAATCCGTTAATAAGATAAAGAGATACAAAATTTTTGCAGCCTTGGGGCTGGAGGGGAACAGGTATGACAAATCACATGGGAGAGATTCATCGAGGAACGAGCCGGCGCAGAACGCTCAGTCTGATGCTTGCGCTTGTTCTGCTGTGTACCGGCATTTTCGCGGGAGAGGCGCATGCGGCAGGCACACAGGTAGACACACAAATGATCGTGGTGAACAAAAAGGTCAACATGCTGGCCTTTTTCGATGGCGGCAAGCTGGTTAAGGAATTCCCGGTGGCTACCGGCAAAGAGAGAAGTCTGACTCCGGAGGGCCGCTTCAAAATCGTCAATAAAATCAAAAACCGGCCTTATTACAAAGAGCATATTCCCGGCGGCGATCCCGCCAATCCACTTGGCGACCGGTGGCTCGGGCTGGATGCATACGGCACAAGAGGCACGACCTACGCAATTCATGGCAACAACAAGGAATCCTCGATCGGCAAGTATGTAAGCGCAGGATGCATCCGGATGCATAACGACGACATCCATTGGCTGTTTCCGCAGGTGAAGAAAAATACGACAGTGGTCATCACCTCCACGACGCTTGACATGGAGAGTATTGCAATAAAATACGGCTATGCTCTGGTAAAGAATAACACATTTGCCGGAACCCTAGTTGTGAGCGGCGTGGCGACGAAGCTGAGCCAGCCCTTCCTGCTGGAGAATTCCCGCGTGTATATTCCGCTGAGAGAGACCGCAGCCTTGCTTGGCTCAAGCCTTGC
>NZ_ASSC01000285.1 GCF_000520735.1 Paenibacillus forsythiae T98 | reverse complement strand
CCAACTGCCCAGGACGCTCGGCGCGCTGGCCGCCGGAGTGGCGCTGACTCTGCTCGTCCGCGCCCGCGTGGCACGGAAGATGGGGCGTTCCAGCGACGATATCTGACGCCGGACCCCGCGCCAGCGCCGTCGCTTTCCGGTTGGACAGCAGGCTGGCGCTCCTGCCGGACCCCAAATGCCGGGCGCCAAAGCGAGGTGCCGGGCGCCACATGGCGCGACGGCGATGAAACGCCAAGAGGACCGGGTCTTCCTGCCCCCGGTCCTCTATTTGTGTTTTTGCTACTACAGCGTGAACGTCTGGATTCTTCTGCCATTCCGGTATTCGTCCCTGAAGCTTCCCGAAGTCAGCTCCGTAATGACCTTGATCCAGAACTGCTGTGCGGGTAGGTTGTTCTCCAACTGGGAGAGTCCCCATTCTCCCGGAGACCGGCGGAAGATACAGCTTGCCGCCCGGCGCCCCACGCCCTGGCTTCTATATTTTTTCAACACAAAGAAATGCTCCAGAACATGGCGGCGCGCCGTTTTCGAATCATAATTTTTGACGAATACGAATCCGGCAGTCTTGTTGTTTGCCTTTATCAAAAAGGGCTGGTACAGCTCGCCCGATGTCCAGTAAGCGTCAAAGTCGGGCATCGCGCCGAATCGTCCGTCATCATCAAGATTCACCCCGGTAAACTCCGTGAAATCATACATGTAGAATTGCACCAGATTTTCGAGCGTCTTTTTATCGCCCAGATCCGCTTTTTGAATTTCGACCTCCATGTGGCACCCCCGCGTTATGCTACGCTTATCTCGCTGCTTCCGGCATTTTCCTATAGATCAGAATACTTCATATTATCCCGCTCGGCATAGCTAAAGATTGCTCTTTAATCCCTGTGTTGTTTATAATGGACTCATACTTTGAACTTTCAAGGAGGATTATTAAAAATGGTCTGGTTCATGAGACTGCGTTTCCCGGCTTTGAACGCGTAATTAAATACGTTCAAAGGCTCTGTTTGGCTATACAGAGTAAACGGGAGCAGTCTGTCCATTTTTAATGCTCCTCTTCTGCCATGAAGAATATCTCATAGATCTTTCTCTTTCTTCATGCAAGAGGTTTATTTGGTGACGGCTATCTTGGATTAATCCCTAACCGAATATGGATGGGTCTTTTCCCCTTTACTCTGAATCACAGGCAAAGCGCCTGTGGTTTTTTTTATTTTGTTCAAAGGGAGATAAGCCATGACCAGACAAACAGCAAGTGCAGCACGCGTGCAAAAAATGGAGTCGGCATTTAAGTGTCCGCTCTGCGAAAGCAAGGTGAGGGTCACAGGCTTTAAAAGCCTGATCTGTTCCGGAAACCACAGCTTCGATTTCTCAAAACACGGCTATCTTAATTTGTCGGCCCGTCCCTCGGGCAGCAAGTACACGAAAGAATTATTCGAAGCCAGGCGCAAAATCATTGCGGAATCCAGTCTGTATGCTTCGATGCATGAGGCGATTGCGGGAGTGATCAAGGGACACAGAAGCGGCTCTGGCGATGCGTATACGGTTGCGGATCTGGGCTGCGGGGAAGGCTCGCATTTGCACCGGATTTTGGAGGAATGCGGAAGTCCGGGAATAGCCGGAGTCGGCCTTGATCTGTCCAAGGAAGGGATTATCATGGCCTCCAAAAGCTACGAAGGCCCCGTCTGGATGGTGGCGGACCTGGCCAGGACGCCGCTTGCAGACCAATCGCTGAACGTCGTGCTCAATATTCTGTCTCCATCCAATTACAAGGAATTTAAGCGGATTGTGGTCCATGACGGCCTGGTCATTAAAGTCGTACCCCGCTCCGGCTACCTGAAAGAACTGAGAGAGGCCCTTTATGGCGGCAAGGAGAACAAGAGGGATCGCAGCGACGAGACGGCGGCGCTTTTCCGGAAACATTTCGTCTTGTCGGATGTGGTCCATCTAAGCTATACCCAGCAACTGAATCAGGCGGAGCTTGGAAATATCGTTCGCATGACCCCTCTGGCCTGGTCCGGCAATAAGGCCCTTATCGACGGCTACGTCAACCGGAACTCAGCGGAGATCACCGTGGAGCTGGATATTTGGATTGGAGTCAATAAGCGGGAGGCAGAGAAACATGGATAAAATAGGCGTGAAGCTGGAAAATATTAAACTTTCCTTTTTGGATAAAATTGTGCTGGATATCCCCCGGCTGGCTGTCCATCAGTTTGACCGAATCGGCATTGTCGGCAAGAACGGGGCCGGAAAAAGTATGCTGCTGAGGCTGATCGCAGGTCAAATGCCGCCCGATCAAGGCCGGGTCAGCCGCTTTGCGGATTTTGCGTACTTCGATCAATTGCAGGCGCCGGTTGAACGGACAGCGGATGATAAGCTGCTCGGAAAGCTGTCCATCCCTCAAATCGGGGTCGAAAGGCTAAGCGGCGGTGAACAGACCCGGTTGAAGTTAGCCAGGTTATTGTCCGCATACAGCGAAGGGCTGCTGATTGACGAGCCGACCACTCATCTCGACGCGGAGGGCACACAATTTTTCATAGAGGAACTGGCTTATTATTACGGGGCGCTCGTCCTTGTAAGTCATGACCGTTATGTGTTGGATCAGCTCGTCACAACGATCTGGGAAGTAGAGGCAGGGCGCGTGACGGAGTATGCAGGCAATTATTCAGATTACGCGGCGCAAAAAGAGCTTCTTCGCAGACAGCAGCGGGAACAGCACGAGCAGTACATCAAAGAAAAAGCGCGCCTGATTAAAGCGGCGGAGGAGAAGCTAAAAAAGGCCGAGAAAATTACGGAGGCCAACGGACGGATGTCCAAAAAAGAAGCGAAGGCAAAGACCAATAAAATGTTTATGACCAAGTCGCGGGGGACCAGCCAAAAGGCGGTTCATCGGGCGGCAAAAGCGATGGAGCAGCGAGTGGAGCAATTGGAAGCGGTGGAGGCGCCGCCGCAGGAAGCCCCCCTTCTTTTTCACCAATCTCCGGCACTCCGGCTGCACAACAGGTTTCCGGTGATGGCGGACAGAGTGACGTTAACGGCAGGGAACAACACGCTTCTGAAGGAAGCAAGCTTTCAATTTCCGCTGGGCCGCACCATCGCGATCACAGGAAATAACGGCTCGGGAAAAACGACGCTGCTTCGGCATATTTTGCGCCAAGGCGACGGAATCCTTCTTTCCCCCAAAGCTGTCATCGGAGCTTACGAGCAAATGGGCTATCAGTTTGAACGAGATGAAGCTGTCATGGCCTATATGAAGGAGAGAAGCGGCTGCGATGACGGCAAAATCCGCGCGGTTCTTCACGCCATGGGCTTCGCCGGAAATGATTTGAGAAAAAATGTCCGCGATTTAAGCGGGGGCGAAGCCATCCGGTTAGTGCTGTGTCAACTGTTCCTGGGGAGATACAACATCCTGATTCTGGATGAGCCGTCGAATTTCCTTGATGTCTTTTGCATTGAAGCGCTGGAGCGCTTTATCAAGGGGTATGAAGGCACGGTTCTGCTCGTATCGCATGACCGCAGGTTTATTGAGCGTGTCGCCGACCACATCTATGTCATTGAGCAGCAACTGGTAAAACTAATAAGGTAATCGGGAAAAGAAACAGAAGCGGAGAATGGCTCCGCTTCTTGTTATCTCCGGCTTGGGATGATTTGCACTAGCGTCGATAAATGGCTCTTAGCCGGTATGCCTTTGCCGCGGCGGTGATAATCTCAATGAAGGTTGCGATGCCGATCAGATAAATTAACCCTCCGGTGGCTCTGCTCCAGTTGCTGCCAACCTTGTAGAAGGCCTCGCTCCCTGCCGGCGTTATGCCGGACTCTGCCATTTGCCGCATAAAATCTGTATTCCAGATCGCCGTATCGTTGAACAGGAACAGAGCCAGCACGAAATGCAGCAGACTGACCAGAATTTCAAAGCCAATCAGCGCCGGTGTCCATTTACCCACAGCTATCTTCAAGATATCCTTTATAATGCCGAGGGCGAATACCGCCCAGATCAGCGGAAGGAATCCGCGAAATACCGTTTCGTTAAAAAAAGGCACAATCTGCATGGAACCGCTCTCCGGAAAATGCCATACGCCAAAGAGGTTAAGCGATGAGGTAAACAGTAGCCCCAGCAGTATGGTAAAGACCAGACTGAAGGCAGGGTCTGACCGTCTGATGCGCAAGCGGTGGTCGGGCAGGGGAGGCAGATCGGACGGTCTCCAGGCGTTCCTGGCTTCCATTCCCGTACGGATGCGTTTCACTCCGAAATATTCGATCAATCCAAAAGCAAGGGTTACCCAGGTGAATCCCTGAACGCCGCCAATAAACAGGGAAGCCAGGTAATCCAGAAAATGTCCAAGCGCATCCACAGGTTCGCTAATCATTTGAACCGCGGATGCAATCGTCGAGGCGATTCCGATAGAGAGCAGTACAATCTTGAGCACCGCCAGATAGGACGCGAACATTTCCGGACTGATCAGGTATCTTCCGTATCCCCTGTATTGATCAGCCAGTTTCCGCGGGTTCCCAAGTTCCAGCAGCACTTCTTCCACTTCTGCCGCGGAAGCGCTCCGGCCTCCGGTACGCTCTTCAAGCATATCCTCGATTAATCCCTGAAGCTCCCTCTTAATATCCTCCCGCTGTCTGCCCGTCAGCTGGTGCGTAACCGCGTGGATATATCTGTTAACCAACTCCATTGCCATCGTCTCCTTTAATTAAGCTTTCAAGGCTGTCACTCAGGCTCTTCCATTCCTTGCAGAGCTGCAGATACACCTCTTTCCCGGCAGGACTGAGCGAATAATATTTCCGTGGGCGCGTTTCGTTAGTGTCCCATGTACTTTCCAGCAACTCCTGTTTCTCCAATCTGCGCAAAAGAGGATATAGGGTGCCCGGATCAATACTTACTCCTTTCTCCTGCAAGATAGTGACCAGAGAATAGCCGTATTGAGGCTCGGATAATTGGCTGAGAACGCTGATGATAATCGTTCCGCGCCGCAGCTCCTGAATTAAGCCGTTGATCGTCTCTTGAATATCAGCCATGTGCATCAGCTCCTGATTTTATTATACTGTGTATCAAACACTATTGTAAATAAAATAATAATATCGCTCCATAATCACATTTGCGACAAGGCTTGACACATAATGGTCTATAGTAGAAAAATTAGGATTAACCGCTATATTAGGAGGCTGAAGCATGAACAGCGTGAAGGGTGATGACAATCTGGCTCGAAATACGAAACTTCGCGGCACCTATCAGATTCGGAAGCCGCTGTGCCGCAGTGAGCTATCGATTGTCTACCAGGCCCGGAGCATCCGGGAGGAGTTGGTTGTGAAGGTGGTTGTTAAGGAATTTTTCCCGTCGCTTCTGGCTGTACGGACCACTGACAAACAGGCGGTGAAGTGCCGCTCACACTCGCTGGCAGGCAAGTACCGGGAGCTGATGGATTCCTTTTTGCAGGAAGCGCAGATTTTGAAGGAACTGAGGCATCCGGGGATTGTAGGTTATGTGGACCATTTTGAAGAGAACGGTACAGCCTATCTTGTCATGGAGTACTGCGATGGTCAGACCCTGGACAAGCTGATCAAGGGCCGGAACACCACGGTTGATGCAGCATTCCTCCGCAGCACGCTGCTGCCGTTAATCGACGCGCTGAAGTATATTCACAAAAATGGTTTTATCCACCGGGACATTAAGCCGGGAAATATTATGGTTGGAGAAGGCGGAGAGGTTAAGCTCCTGGATTTCGGATCGGCTGTAAAATATGAAGGCAAAGAGCATCCGGTCTTTACAACCGCCGGCTATTCGCCGCTGGAGTTCTACTCAAGCCGCTCCTGCCAGGGACCGGTCTCAGACATGTATAGTTTGGCCGCCACGGTGTATTATTGCTGTAACGGGACCCCTCCTCCAGAGGTGCCGAAGCGTTTATTCCGGGACAATCTGCAGCCAGTTGCGCTTAGAGGCGGCACTTCTTCACCACTGCTGTCCTTTGTCATTCGCCGGGCTCTTGCAGTGAAGCAGCAGCGGCGGGTCCGTTCCTTCCGCTGGTTCCAGGCCGCTCTGCAGGCGGAATATTGGCTGAACAGAGGGAAGCGTCAGCGCTCTGGAGGATAACCTTCAGGGCTGACGCTTTTTCAGGCGCCCTTATATCGAGCAGCAGATCCGCTTCATCCCTGCTTATCCGGCCCGGTTCGAATCTCCGCCGGTGTAAATGTTCGTTACCGGCTTAATCGCCTTGTAGCGCAGCTCAATTTCCGTTATTCCATCCTCGAAAGTGATGTACAGCTTCTCATTGTAAGACATGACTACCTTTTGATTTCTTGCGACCGGCGTCTTGCCGTGCTGGACCGCGCAGCGCGTATCGTGTTTGACGGTCAGCGTCCCGTTTTTACCTGGCGCGAAGACAATCTGCTCCGCTTCCGGCAGGGGCTCATGCACGGCAAGCGAGCGGAACAGCTCATTTAATGTAACCTTACGCCCAGGGAAGGAAGTCAGCGGCCACGACTTGACCGGAACCTCGTTGCCGCTGGCCGTCGCGAGGAAGAAGCCTTCGAGCTTGCCGGTGAAATCCGGCCTTGGTCTAAAGCAGAAATACAGCAGCACACCGGCGGCAATCGCCAGCAGGGCGCCGCCCAATGACCATTTCAGCACGGTATATCTGGATTCCACAGTCAGAAGCAGGATGGAGCTTGCCTTTTCTCCTTGCGGGTCCGCCGCAGTTAGCTTTAGGCCCGCCTCTCCCGTGCGCAGAGAAGACAATACCAGTGTGTGCCCGTCCCAATTATAATGTCCAAGATTGAAAGCTTTCTCATCTGCCACGGAGAAGGTAAGCGGATCATTGTTGGCATCCCGAAAATAATCGTCCAGATTCAGCCGGATGTCCCCGTCCTCGCGGATGGCATGGAGCTTCCAATTCCCCGTCGCCGCAGGTCCAGCGTTCACCGCATGGACGGTATTTACCCTTCCATTCCGGTAGAAAGCCGCGCCACGCATATTAATCTGCCATTTATAATCTCCCGTCTGCGGGAAGCTGTATTTCGCACGGAAGCTTCCGGACTTATAGACCATTGGAACCTGCTCCTTGCTCTGACCGTCTGCGGCAGTGACAACAAGCTCTGCTTTAAGCGAGGCATAGACATCTTCATTTTGGAGCGGCTGTCCTCCGCCGGTCACGAGCCGCGCTTCGAAAGCGGTCTTCTGTCCCTTCAGGGTTTCTCCAGCCGCGAGCGGGGGCGCTCCGTTCCCGGCATTCTTACCATCTGCCTCTCCACCTGTCATCTGGCTGTCTATTTCCAGCGCATAGCTTCCAAGCAAATTGACTTTTATCAGATCCCCCGCCTGTCCCCGCAGCTTCAGCTTCAGCGACCCGGCCGCAGGATGGCCGATCTTCAGAATGACGTAACGGTCCGATTCATATCTGCGGATATTGTCCGAATTATAGTACAGCTGCGCCTCTTTAAGCGGATGCTCGGAGAGCAGGACGAGATTCGCTTCCTCCATACTGGAATCGGGTATAGTCACCGTTACCTCTTGGAGTGAACCTGTCGCGGTGATGCCGGCGGTCTGCATGAGCTGTGAACGAATCTGATTGGCAAAAATACGGTTGACGATTTCCGGAAGATCATCCGCGCTGCTAGTAATATATGAGTTCCCGCCAGTCTCCCCGGCAATTTGCTCCAGTTCCTTCCGGTTTACGGCTCCGTTATGATTAAGCCCGATCGTATAGACAGGATAGTTTCTGGTCTTAGCCGATTTAATCACAGAGGCTACATCCCGGTCGGAATCCGATTTGGTCCGTGAGCCGGCAGAAGGACCGAAGTCCGTCTCGCCATCGGATAGCAGAATCAGAAAGGGCTTTCTTCCATCTCCCGCCCCGGAAGCAAGCAGATCCGCTCCTTTGCGGAGGCCGAGGCCCAGATCCGTATATCCGGACCGCTTAAGGCTGGAAATAGCCGTTTGAATTTCCGTCCGCCGGGCCGCTACTGCAATTGAGGTGAGGGGACTGGCGGCGACAATCTGGTGATTGTAAGCGACAAATCCAACCTTGGTGCGGCTGGAGTCGCTCATGTCCATGAACATCTTCACGACTTCGGTGGCGATTCCTTCCTTGTCCGATTCTCGCATTGAATAGCTGGTGTCCATAACAAACACAACGTCATATCCGGAAGGAAGGGCTGCGGAAGCAGCCTCTGCGGAGCCGGTTGAACCGGCAGAAACAAAAGTTTCGACAAAAATTAAAAATAGTATAAAAGTCACAACAACCTTAGTCCTGTGTTTCCTTGGGGTCTTCATAATCTCCTCCCTGAATTTTAACTGGATTTACCGCTATGTGCCTGAGCCCCTTGTTTTTTCGAACCATTCCCGAACCTTCGGACAGTTTAGCGGATCAAGATGGAATCCATTCCTGAATATGAACAATAACCTAAAATCTAACATTACTTTATCGGACGGCAGCATTTTGGAATGAATAGAGAATTTTGTAATAAGGTCTATTTTCATAGAAATTTTCGTAATTTCACTGAACTATGAGTCTATTGGACCGATTTTATGCATTAATAACTTAAATTGACAAAAATAAAAGGCCATCGTTAATATAAGTGTGAGCTTGAGGAATTATCTGGAATACAATCAGTTTTTGCAGAAATTTAGGAAGAACCGCGAGACATGGGAATGTATGTTCCTTGCGTCTAACGGACGACCATACATATGCATTGAGGGAGGAGGAGGCAGCAAAATGATGACAAAGTCCTGGGTATTTGGCATTCGTATGGCGGATGGCGAGTCGACAATATTTTGGCAATTGAGCTGCCGAGCATGAATGGAGATTATCAACCAAACGAACCGCACCATTCTTTTTGAGGAGATTAATCCGGAAAAGCTTGATCTGATTACCATCGTAGGTGATGTCAAAGGGATTGACAGCTTAAGCGACGACCGCATTAAAGAGATTAACCAGCAGTTGCTGGTTCGCAGCTTCGATGAATTTCTGGACAAGTTTACCCCGACTGTATACTCGTTTTTTAACGCAGCCAACCAGAAGGTGATGTATACGCTGCGCAAGCCGGATGGCATTCCCGACGAGATGATTTCGGAGATCCGGGTGGATCAGGACAATGATTTTCTGAAAATGCTGTTTACGCTGATTGATACGAAACGCAGCCAGGGTATCACGAATGTCGATTTTAGATTCGAGAACCTGCTGGATATGATTTCGCCAAAAAAGGTGATGGATGATATCCGCCAGGTGCGCAAAGAAATTCATTATATGTACGGCCAATATGAGCAACTGGATGAAGACGATCCGAAAAAACTCGATATGGGCGACAAGCTGAACGCGATGTTCGAAGAAGCGAGCAGGAACTACAATAATGTTATGGCGATGCTGCCGCTGGCGATCGAGGATATCAAAACCCGGCTTCTGCTTGGCGGAACACAGGAAGAGGATGCGGGAGAAGCCGTTCAAATCGGCATGCTGACCATCGGCGAGGGCGGCGAGCTCAAGATTATTGAAGCGCCGAAAAGCGACAGCACAGAGCTGATGCTGTTGGATGAGAACGGGGCAGGCGATTTGTCGACCGTCTTTGAAGAGGACTATGACTCCATTACGGAGAGTCCGTCCAATTATGTGAAGGATCTTGTTGTCCGGACCTTCGTACCGCTCCCCGCCGTGCATACGGAAGTGGACACGGAGCTGGAAGTGCAGAACTACAATACCTATCTGGAATTTTATAAGAATGCCAAGGATGACTTTGTTAAAACCGTCAAGCCGCTAGTCGAGAAAATTATCGGCGTAAAAATGTTCTTCGACCAGTATGCCACCAAGAACAAAGGCATGCTGCCGACGATGCTGATTGTCAACAGCAAGCTCGACATGCTCGTGAAGAGCAGCAACATACCGCGTCTGGAGACTTTCCTCAACACCGTCAACTCGAAGAATGATTTCAGCGACACGATCTGGTTTGGCATCGTGCCGTCGGTTGAACTGGAAAATGGAGGAAAAGTCAAGGTGTCGCGCGCTCGCTTCAAAGGCAATGAGAAGGTTGTAAAGCATGACGGATACACAATGGAATCGCTGTCCATGCTGCTTCAGGTGGTCAAGGATTACAAAATTCAAATCTTCTTCAATTTCGAATCCGGCGAAGATACGACCTTCAACAGTATGGCGACAGCGGGCATCGATAAGTATGTCGACAAATGCGCCCCGCTGGTCCGCAAGGAATACAGCGAATTTGCCATTCCTTGTGTTCCGAATTTCACCATCATTCCGAAAGAGAAATCGGGCGTAATCATCGACAGCAAGATGCTGCAAACCGAAAATGGCGTGGAGCTGTCCAAGGAGAAGGAAGACATCCTGAAATTGTGGATTGAGGGCGTGTATGTCGGTGCTGCTTATGTAGCCGCGGGACTCGTTGCCTCTTATCAATGTCCGGAGTATCTGCGGGAAACGTTCAAGACGGTCAACAAGGATCTCCCGGGAGCCCGCTTCGACATTGAAGCAGGAGACAACAGTCTGCGCACGGTGACGACCATGGCCAAAGAGATCACCGGCTTTACGAACAACATCAAGGATGCGATCAACCGGAAAAACTTCGGGTTCGTGTTCTCATCGGAAAACGCGCAGCTGCAGGATAAAGACATCCGCCGGATTACGGTATACAAAGCCAGAAGCATGGCGCTGTCAGAAGACGGATTCGATTCCATCTACAAGACGCTGGTCAGTACGTATATCGAGCGGATTCTCCGTTATCAGACCGGAGATTTCAAGCATGAGAACATTGTTCGTTTCTTCAGCAACAATCCGAGCAGCCAGAAGAGCAAATGGATCGGCACCAGAGGATATATCAACTCGATCATTCAAGACGGGGATGACATCAGTTATGTGATTGACGAGAAGAGCAACCTGTGCCATATCGATCTGGTCTTCAACGGCAATGTCAAGAACCTTGAAGTCATGATTACCAAGGGAACCAGCCCTGTGAAAGCGTGATGGGCGCTGTGAAAAAGTTGTTAAAGGCGTTTTTTAACCGATTCGCCTTTATACATAAATCCCGGCGAAGCGAAAGCTTCCCGGAAACCATAATTTATTCTAAGGAGGAAACACAGATGGGATTCAGATTGACAATTGAAGGGCAAGAAACGATTGAAGTGGGCATGGACAATATTCAAAAGGTTGTTTATGACACAGACACACCGGATGATTCCAACGCTCGCTCCACAGACGTAGGCTCGACGCTGCGCATCAGCGGCAAAATTATTACCGCAACGGATGGAGACAAAGCAGACGACACCATGAAGCTGGCGCTCTGGTCGCTTGTACCCGCTGAGAAAGCGGATTGCTACCGCAAGCTTACGCTGGAAGTTATCGCGGCGGATCAGGTTGTGCGCAAAATTTCCTTCCCTAACGCTTTTGTTGTAGATTACAACGAAAGCTTCGGCGACACCGAAGGGGTGGGTACATTCTCGATCTTCGTGAAACAGAAAAAAGACAAGACCGAGCTTGCAAAGATCGACGGCGGCTACGCGGTATAATCTTATATTCCGTTATACAGCTGAAGCTGATGCCTTAGGGCAGAGCGGATAGGGTTGTCTTAACAGAAGCCCGTATTCCCCACCTCAGAATGGGAAATGCGGGCTTCCTATTCCGCGCAAGAAATGAAGGGGAGAGACAAGCATGGCGGATTTCTATGAACTGCTCGATGTCGGCCGGGATGCTTCGGAAGCAGAGATCAAGCGGGCTTACCGCAAGCTCGCCAAAAAATATCATCCGGATACGAATCAGGGAAGCAAGGAAGCGGCGCAGAAGTTTAAGCAGATTCATGAGGCTTATGAAACGCTGCGCAGCGAAGCCTCGCGGCAGGCATACGATGTCAGGATGCGGCAGGGCAGGAAAGAAGGGAAGCAGGCGGAAGGCGGCCGGACCCGCAGCGGCGGCGACCGGGCCGGGCACGCGGAGCCGAAATCTTTTACAGCTTCTGACCCGGCCGCCATGGCGAAGGAATTTGAGAGATTCTTCGGCTTTCACCCGAAGACCGGAAAGGGGACACCGGGAGCGTCCGGCAAGAAAGCCGGAGAGCCAGTGAATGCCGACGGACTGTTCAATCAATTTTTCGGATTCCGTAAATAACAGCGGATTACCGGGGCAAAGGAGAGATTGGCTTGGCCAAATCGTTCAGGATCATATGCCTGTTCATACTGGACGTCATCATTTGGGGAGTGATTGCGGCCACTGCCATATATGTATTCCGCAGATCCGGCTTTTACCCGTTGAAGGCCGGAGTGGTTACAGGGATTGCGGTCTGCTTCCTGCTGTATCTCTATTTTGGCAGACGCCGGGTGACAGTAGAGAGGGGCGGCGAAGCTGCGGACGCTGCCAAGACGGTGACGAACAAGAAGCCGCGCGTTCAGCAGGCGGCGCATCCTCCGGTGCAAGAGGTAATTAAGCTTGTTCTGCTTGATGATGACGGCGATCCGTTGAAAGAGTGGTACATCAAAGGAGAGATTTCGCTGCTGATCGGGAAGACAAATGCCCGCCAGGAGGCGGATATCGATCTGGCGAACAGCGAGTATGCTTCGCTGATCAGCGCGGAGCATGCAGTCCTTAACCGGGTAGGCAGCGAATGGTACGTAGAGGATGTCGATTCTAGAAGCGGAACCGGACTGCGCGCGGCGAAGAACAGCGCCGTCGACAAGCTGGAGAGCGGAGAGCCTCATAGGATAGGCCCGGGGGATCTGCTGTATATCGCCAATACAAGATTGCTGGTGAAATAAGGGGGAAGAGTACATACGATGAGTTTGACAAGATGCCCGAACGGACACATGTTCAGTACACGTAAGCATGGAAATACATGTCCTTATTGCCACTCGGTGGTGCAAGCCGCGACGGCAGGCGATCCGGCCGCACGCCAAATTCCTCTGCCTGCGGAAGAAGATAAGACGATGCCTTATCTGGGAGAGACGACCGGCATTCATCCGGTAACCGGCTGGCTGGTGTGCATTGAAGGGGCTCAGATGGGTCAGGACTACCGGATCATGGCCGAGAAGAACTTTATCGGGCGCGCAGAAGAAATGCATATCCGTATTATCGGGGATAACACTGTGTCGCGCCGGAATCATGCCGTTATTGTATATGATCCGAAAAAGCGTAACTTTTTTCTGCTGCCCGGAGACGCATCGGGGCTAGCTTATCATAACAATGAAGCGGTATATTCCCCGGTGGAGCTCAACGCGTACGACGTCATTCAGCTTGGGAGAAGCAAGTTTATCTTTATTCCGCTATGCGGGCCGCACTTTGAGTGGGAGAACAACGGATAGTTCATCGGGCTGAAATCGAAGAGCAATATTGATATTACGCGTTGATTGCAAGCTGACTTTTGAGGTGAAAAGAGTGGACTATGAGAGTGCAGTTGATTTTTATATTGTTGTTGCTATAGCGGTCTGCATCATTATTGCACTGCTTATTATCCGCTTTGGATTCATAGCGCCGATGGCGCCCCGGCGGCGGCTGGGGAAGGCCGGAGCCATCCAGATCGGCAACGGACAGACCATTGGCCGCAGAGCGGAGCAGGACGATTATTTCGCCAGCATGACGACGCCTGTCGGGACGCTGGCTGTGGTCGCCGACGGGATCAGCGGCCTGCAGAACGGGAGGATGTCCAGCACTTTGGCGGTGACAATATTTACAAGAGAATTCGCCAAACTGGAGCGGGCAGACGAACTGGAAGAATACTTCGCCAGGGCTGCGCAGAAGAGCAATCGCGAAATACTGCAAAATCTGAACGGGCAGGGTGGAGGAACGACGCTAGCAGCGGCTGTAATTACAGGCGGCAAGCTGCATTACGGCGCTGTAGGCGACAGCCTGATCACCCTTTTTCGCAACGGCGAGTTCGTTCCGGTGAATTCGAAGCATACGGCGGAAACGCTGCTGGAGGAGAAGGTGCTGACCGGGGAAATGTCCCGCGAGGAGGCCGTGTCCAGCCCGGTCCGCCGCCAGTTGACGAATTATCTCGGCTACGAGGGATTCGAGCGGATGGAGATTGGAGAGGACCCGGTGCCGCTTCGGGCGGATGATCTGGTCCTGCTCGTAAGCGACGGTGTGCACGAAGCGCTGACAGAAATTGAGCTTGAACAAATTCTGCTGCAGCAGAAAACGCCTCAAGATATGGCGGAAGACGTCATTGACGCCATTGAGGCGAAAGGGCTGCGCGGTCAGGATAACGCCACCGTAGTGATTCTGCGGGAGGACGCCTGCTGAAGTTCGGGGGAGAAATGTGAAGGGGAAGGTAAGCATGCGCAAGGAGAATAGCCAGTTCGTGACCGGCTTCGTATCAGAAGCAGGTTCCCATATCGACAACCGTGATTATTTCGCTTATATGGAGACGGATGATATGGCTTGCTATGTTCTGGCCCACGGACTTGATACCGACCAGGAGATTAGGAGCGCCGAGATGGCGGCGAAGGCCGTACTGGAGAACTTCATGGAAAAGCCGTTTATGTCAAAGCGGCGTTTGAAGGAAGGTCTGCGGGATGCGCAGGAATGGCTGCAATTCGAGAGCCGCCGCGTTCGGCTGAAAGCCAGCCTGCTGGCAGTCGTCACGGACTATACGCGCATGGTATACGCCTCCTGCGGGAATGTCCGGCTGTATCACTTTCGCGGCGGCAGGCTGAATTTCCGCAGCAGGGATCACAGCTTGGCCCAGGCAATGGCGGATGAGGGGCGTATCCCGGAGGAAGCGGCAACCTTGCATGAAGAGCGCGGGAACCTTCTTGAGTACCTTGGCAAACCGGGAAAAAGCCGGAGCTTCTTATCTAAGAAAACCCTGTTGGCCGACGGGGACGTTCTGCTGCTTGCCACCCCCGGTATGTGGGGAAACGTTGAACTGGCGGAAATGCTGGGCGCGCTGGAAGAGGCGAAGGACCCGAATGCGCTGACCGACACGCTGGAAGAGGTGCTGCTCAGCCGCCAACTGCGGACGGTGCCGAATTACACGGCAGCAGCGGTATTCATAGACAAGATTTTTCAGGAAAAAGTGAAGAACCGCCGCAAGCTGATCAAGCGGATCGTCATTGGGGCGCTGGCGCTGATGCTGGCGGGCGGAGGCGCATGGCTCTACGCGGCGAAAGCGGCGCAAAGAAAGGCCGAGGCGATTGAAGATATGATTCAATACGGAAGCCAGGGGGACGACTATGCGCATATGGGTGATTTCGAAAAATCGCTGAAAGCGTACAGTGAAGCCAAAAATGCGGCCACTAAAGCTAACGACAAAATCAGCAAAAAGCTGTACGTAAACAAACAGAACATTTCCCAGGCAATGGTTGACGGCAACGGATACGTGGATAAGGGCGATTTTGACAATGCGCAAGTCAGCTACGAAAAGGCGTTGAAAGAGGCGAAGGTCTATTTGCCCTCGGACAGCGACGGTATTCAGCAGAAGCTTGAAAGTCTGGATGACTACGCCGCCATCCGGAAGCAGATGGATACAGCGGATCTGAAATTTCAAGGTCAGGATTATATAGGCGCGCTGGCGTTGTACAACAAGGCGAATACGGCGGCAACGGAAGCCGGTTATGATGCGGCCATCGAGAGCATTGCCAAGAAGAAACAGGAGACCGAGGACAAGATCGCCGCTTTGAAGCGGGAGATTCAAGAGATCCGCGCCGGACAATTGGAAGCCCGGGGAAAACGTTTGCTGGCAGCAGAAGATTTCGACGGAGCGATTGATGCCTACAACGACGCGGAGGAAATCTATCAGGCAATAGGCAAACTGGAGAGCGTAGTGGCCGTGGAGCGCACTATTTCGAAGATTGAGGATAAGAAAATCGCCAAACAGCAGGAGGAGGCGGCCGCGCTCGCCAAGGAGCAGGAAGCCGCAGACCAGGCTGCGGCGGAAGCGGCGGCTGCAGAGCAGGCTGCGGCAGAGCAAGCTGCGGCCCAACAGGCTGCAGAAGTAAATGAGACTCCGAGCAAGACGTCCGGGCAGGCAGCATCCGGGCAGCCTGCTCCGGATGCTGCCAAGGATGCAGCGGATACTGGCGATGCTGCGGGAGGAGCTTAGAGGAACTTATAGGGTACTATGGCAGCAGCGCAAGAAGCAGCGAATTTAAGGGAGAGGAGCTTAGGGGGATGAAGGAGCTTGTACAGGACCGGCTTGGCAGGATGGAGGATCTTCAGCAGCGGCAGATTTTGAAAAATCTCATGACCGGTGTGTTCCTGAATCTGGTGGAATATCAGGAGGAAATGACCCGCAAGCTGGAGCAGCGCGTCTTCCATGAAATGGAGGACGACGGACAGAGGTACGATATCTTCGTCTCCATGTGCTCCCGGGAGGACTTCGACCCGATTCATGAGTTCCTGTATCCGATGCTGCCGTCGGATCATACGGACAGCACGGTGGATATGAGCAGCGTCGCTTCGGTTATTCGCGAAGGCGGCGAGCTGAAGCTGTTCGGGCTGTTTCTGGAAGTAGAGACCAGCGAGGCGCAGCGGCTCATTCAGAGCGGACGCGTCTTTCATGGTCAGGTCGTTACGGATGCCGGCTCTTACCCGATTGATATCCGGCTGAGACAGGACAAGAGGTATATCCATGAAATTGAAAAATTATATCAGGTGTTTCTGGACAACGGAATTCCGTGGAAGACGGTGAACCATCCTTACGCGCATAAATTCGTCGATGTGCTGCTGACCGGGGGCGAAGGGGAGCCCGGACCGCATGAGGAAATCCGGGAGGTTACGGTCTCGCTGGATGAGTTCGATGCTTACAGCCGTCAGGGGATAATTCCGCTCTGGAATGTGGAGCGGCTGTCGATGAAGAACAGCGGCTTTCCCGTTCCGGCTATTGACAGGGTGAATTATGAGCATGTGCTGTCCCTGCGCAAAACCGGTGTGGAGCACGGATATTTGGTCCGGGCCGGAGGTGAAGGGGAAGTACGCTATATTAAGCGCTCCGAGCACGAGCTGACCGTCGTGACTCCGCGTGAGAGAGCAGGCATGTGGGAGGTGCTGAAGGTCACGAAGCCGGTAGAAACCCGGCTCGGACGGCAGCTGTACAAGCTGGTATCGAACCGCCGGCGGGACAGCTTTACCGAGAGGTATGCCCGCAAGCAGGCGATGGTGGTGCGCGCCAGGGCGGAAATCGCGCGCATAGTTCACTCTTTTGAAGCTGCCGAAGTGTTGGAACTGGAAGGTGTCGAGATTGTTGAATCGGACGGGCGACAAGCCTTGCCGCTGACCTATCCGCTCAATCCGTTCGTCAGCGATAATGTGCGCACGGAAAGAGGCAAGCTGGTCATGCGGCTCGGGTTCAAGCCTTCGGGGGGCGCGCGTGGGGCGGAATCGATCCCGCCGTTTATGATCGGCGACCTAATGAGCTTCGTCGTCTCAGAGGTGCAGATGTATTTTCCCGAATACCGCTGTGAAGGGGTGTGGGTATGAATTACATCTGGGATGTCGTGATGCGAATCCGCAATCTTCAGGCCGATGCCGCCGATATCCGGTTTGTGCCGGCGCAGACCTACTCGCCGTATATGGAGCTGAGTCTGCCGGAGCTGAATGCGGTGCTGCCCGGGCAGGTGCTAGAAATCAATCCCTACTACCGGTTTTACGATATTTTCCGCGATTTGTACGCCCCGGATTTGACCGGCGACGAGGAACTGCGGGATACGCTGTTTGATCTTTTGATGCATTTTCTGGCGGAAATCGACTTGCATCAGGGGATGAACCGGCGGGAGTATTACATTCGGTTTGTACGGAGGGATATCGCCGGCGGGTTGTTCGGCGGCCGGATTCGCGAGTATTTCTCAAGGCTTAAGCGGGAGGAGCAGGAGACGGTGGCCGAAGGGATTTTGCGGCTGTATGAAACGGGGGAGGCTGTGCATCTGTTTAAGGAGATGATGAAGCGTCTGTTCCCCGGCTCAGTGATCTACGCCAACTGCGAAGAAAAGGACGAACTGCTTATCTATGTGGGACGGGAAGAGAACGAAGCCGCCCGCATTCGCGTCGAGCTGATTCTGGAGCTGTTTCTGCCGCCCCGCTTTCATACGGAGCTGTACTGGAGCCGGCATTTCGGGGTGCTGGGAATGGAATCGACCATGCGGATGGATGCGATTGCGCTGCATTAGTAACGAACGCGGCTGAGGCAAGAAGAAAGGACATGTGAAGGATGAACGGACCTTATACCTATCGGCTGTACAACCACTCCATGGAGAGCGCAGGGGTCCGGTTCACAGCCAGATTTACGCGGACGGAGCTGGAGCAGATGACGACGTTTCAGCTCCGGGGCATCTGTGACAAAGAGCGGCTGGTGGAAGGGCTCGCCAAGCGGCTCGAACGCGAGGAATTAATAACGCTGATTCTGCGGTTCCGGGGGGCCGACAGCAGCCAACTGATCGGCAGACCGAATCCGGGAGGGTTCGAGCGGCTGGAAGCGGCGCTGCATAAGCGGCTTGGCACCGACCGGCTGGAAGCGGGACATATTCGCGTTCCGGCCAAAATCGTGCTGTACGAGGAAATCCGGCTTAGCCGCATGGACGGATACCGGGTGGAGTCGGATCTTCATTGGCTGGCCGAATCCAATGTGCTGATCGTCAATGCTCTCGGGGAGCTGTGCGGCGTGCTGAATCTGGTAAAGGACGAGACGGAGGCGGGAGTCTACTTTCTGGCCCGGCACAGCTCGGCCGAGCTGCGGCTGACTGCGAACCAGCAATACAGCCTATTGTTCTTCCGGCGGCAGGAATCGGAATATTTGTACGATGCCTACTATGGGGACAAGCCGCTGCTGCCGTCGACCCTGCACGCCGTCCGCATTCCTGTGGCGGAGCTGATTATCCAGAGGCCCGAGCTGACCGATGCGGTGCTGGCTATTGATTTCGGCACCTCCAACACAACGGCGGGGGTTTATCTTGACAGCTCCTATGTGTCTGCACCCGATCCGAATGGCGTCAGGCATGTCCGGCTTGACGCGGTCAATTACGTCTCCTTCCCGGGAGCCGACGGACCGGGCGGGGAATGGATCGAAGTGCTGCCGACCGCCGTCAGTGTGGAGGATTGTGCGAATCCGCAGCATATTGTCTATGCCTTCGGGGAAGAGGCGCTTCGAGGCGGCAGAGTGCCGGGCAGCCGGGCGACGGTCATGCGCGGCATCAAACGCTGGGTCAATGATTACAAGCGGCAGGAAGAGCTGATGGACCAGGAAGGGAATACGGCTCGGGCTCCGCGCAGCGAGATACTGGCCGCGTTCATCCGCTATGTGGTCGGGACGGCGGAGCAGCAGTTCAAATGCCGTTTTCAGCATCTGCACCTGTCCTCTCCGGTGAAGCTGAAGGCCCAGTTCATCGAGATGTTCAGTGAGATTCTGCCGGAGTACCGGATTGAAGCCAAGGATGCTTTGGACGAAGGGCTCGCTGTTCTCTACAATACGTTAGCCGACCAGATGGATAAGGGAACGTTCGCCGACGGAAAAGAATATCAGGCGCTGGTTATCGATTGCGGCGGGGGAACCACGGATTTGTCATCATGCCGCTTCAGGATCGAGGACGGGCGGATTGCCTACAAGCTGGATATCCATACCACGTATGAGAACGGGGACACCAATTTTGGCGGCAACAATCTGACCTACCGGATTATGCAGTTTATGAAAATCGTATTCGCGGGCTACTATGCGGCGGAGACACGCCTGCCCGATACGGACATTGACGTCCTGATCGGTATTCCGTCCGGCGATGTGTACCGGTACGTCGATGAATACGGCGTGGAGGCCGTATATGCCGGGCTGGAACGCCGTTACCGTGAAGCCGAGGCGATTCTGCCGACCGCGTTCAGGCAGTATGAGCAGGCCAGCCGCGACGAATATCAGCGGGTGCTCGGGAACTTCCATCTGCTGTGGGACGCGGCGGAGCAGATGAAGCGCGAATTTTTCCGGCGGACGGGTATTCTCCGAAGCCGTTTCGAAGCGGAACAGGTGCGGTCGGCCGACAGTGATCTGAATATTGCGGTCATGAACCGGTGGATGGTGTCGGTGGTGGAGAACGGAAGGTTCCGGGACGAGTACAGTCTGCCTGACGTCGTCTTCAACATCCGCGAAATCCAGCAGCTGGTCAAGGCGGATATTTACGGCATTGTGCGCAAGTTTCTGGAGGACTTCTACCAGGATGGGCGTCTGCAGGATTATTCGATTATCAAGCTGACCGGACAGAGCTGCCGCATCGACGTGTTCCGTGAAGCCTTGAAGGAATTTGTACCGGGACGCAGCATTGAATTCCGGCAAAAGGCCGCAGAGCAGGACAGGGTGCCGGAGCTGAAGCTGGCATGCGTGCGCGGGGCGATCCGTTATCTCAATGCGAAGAAAATGGGGCGGATCGAGCCGTTCATTACCGATCATGTTCCGGTGATTCCTTATACGGTCAGCGCGTATACGCATACCGGTCAGGAGAAGGAACTGGTAGAAAGCCTGACGCCGAGCCGTTCCGGCGGTTTTATTTCCCGGCCGTCGCAGGCGGCTGAAGTGGAATTTTACCTGACTGCGCACGGGGGAGCGCTCCGCCAGCGGCATGTATACCAGCGCGGGTCGAACAAGTTTCGGCAAGTCACATATGAGAATATCGCGGAGCTGTACGGCGAGGGGATTCCCCAGGATGACACGGATTCGATCCGCAACGGCGAAACCAAGTACTTTGTATTGGCTGGTGGCAGCCGCTGGGGATTTCACGTTGTGCCGGTCGCGCGGCAGAATGAAATTCTGGAGCTTGGCGCGAAGCGGTTCTTCGCGTTTGAGAGCGATCTGTCCGAACTCGACTTTTTTGACGGAACCAAGTAAGGGCGGCCAGGCGGCAGGGACGGGGCGTATGTGCGTGCAAGCAGCGGATGGTTAGCAGTAAGCGTAAGTGCGTGTAAGCAGCCTATGCGTATATTCGGTATATGCCACTCGAAAGGAGGAGAGCGTTATTGTTTACCCACATCGTACCCAAATTTGAGAAAGGCCGGATTCTGAAGACGGGGATGCTGGAAAATCTGCGGGACTATCCGCGCTCCTTCCTCGATATCCGTTATCAGGACTACTCAGACGGGATTATAGAGGGAACAAGCGTCACTGTTAGGCAGGATGTTCTATGCGTTTCCCCAGGGATTATCAAGCACGCCGGGCGGCTGTACCTGATGGAAGAGGAGCAGGAGATTCCTTATTCGGCAACGGGGCGGGAGATGGTGCTGAAGGTGCGGTTTCTGGAAGGCGCGGATCAACCGGATTTTACCCGCTATTCTGCTGAAATTCTTGTAGAGGCAGCCGAAGCATCATCCGGAACGGACGAGCTTGAACTGGGCCGCTTCAAGTTAAAGACCGGAGCTGAATTAAGGTCTGATTATCAGGATTTCTCCGATATGGCAACAGAGTACAATACTTGGAATTCAATTACCGCCCATTATGCAGGGAAGCGGGAAGTTACCCTTAGACCCGAGATTTTACATTACTTTGCTGCAGAAATGCTAAATAGCCGAGCCGCTGATCCGCAGGATTCAGTATTCGCCTTAATGTGTCTTAATACCGAGCGGGTGGAACGCAAGACGATTCTGTATTACATCTCCAGCCGGTCGGGATCGGAGTACAGAGAGTATTCGAATATGGAAATCCATCATGAGCTGTCTCGTATTTTATCGGCATCCGGAAGGACAGCTTCCTTGCGCAGGACAGCCCTTGGTCCGCAGCGGATGATCGTAGATTGACTGAATACCAACGGATAAGGGAGGAATGAATGTGAGCTTTCATGATGAACAGATTCAAGCGCTGCTTAATCAAGTGGAACAGGCCCAGAAGCCCAAGGATATACGGTCGGGTCCTGTCCTGATCGGCGACGAAAGCTACGAGTTTGTGGAGCGCGCTTTTTTTGAAGACAAATTAACGATGTACCTTCCCGCCACTTTCGAGGAAATGCCTGTTGCGCTGCAAAAAATAAAATACCCTTACGAACAACGTCCCGAGATCGTCTTGAGCAATGAGCCCGGCACGGTAAATCTTACGTTGAACCGGGTGGATCAGAAGCTGCAGGACGAATGGGTTCAGAGACTGACCTCCGGCATGAAAGCTATGCTGCAAAAAATGCAGCCGGCGAACGTTTTCTATGGTGAACAGCTTGAAGAAGTGAACGGGAAGAGCATCGGTTATTTTGACTTCAAAAGCCCTGCGCTCGATGAACCGGTCTATCACAATTTGTTCTATTTTGAACTTGAGGGCGAGACGGTGATGGGCAGTTTCAACTGTCCGTACAGACAATACGCGGACTGGCGGGATATTGTGGTGCAAGTGATTCGTTCCATACGGACCGTTCAGGAAGAGGAGGAACCCAGCGTATGAGCGATGCTTTCTTTACCTCAGCCAATATTGTGGCCTGGCCGTATCAATTTGAGCGCATTACCAGTCTGAAGCTGCTCAAGCAGGTTAATGAGCACGTGACTTTTTCCATTACCGGCATCGTGTCGGAAGAGGTGTTGGATCAGTATGTGGAGAAGGCGGATGAAGAAGAGAGCATTCAGGTTTATCTGCGGGATGACGAGCGCCAGGTCATTTTGTTCCAGGGAACTGTGTCGGACATCACTGTGAGAGCCGTAAATCATGTGCGTGAAATGACCGTTGAGGCCGCAAGCTTAACGCTGCTTATGGATTTAACCCGGCAAAGCCGCTCCTTTCAACATACAGGGCAAGCGTACAACGAGATGTTCTCGCAGGTTGCCTCAGGTTACGCGAATGCCGAAGTGATTGACGAAGCTTCTGACGGGCGGTCCATTGGCGAATTACTGGTTCAATATAACGAGACCGACTGGGCATTTGTCAAACGTGCGGCTTCCAGGCTGCATGCGGTAGTGATTCCTTTTTCCATGCAGCAGGGCCTGAAGTTTATCGTTGGTTTACCGGATTTGGGCGAGGCGCGGCCGCTTGAAGAGTTTAACTATACCATCCGAAAAGACCTTCATGAATACAAGCTAAAGGCCGGCAATGGCATTCCCGAGGCTAGTGAGCAGAGCAGCCTGAGCTATGAAGTGACCAGCCCCAAGGTACTGGAGCTTGGCAGTCCCGTCAGCTTTCAGGGGTACACCCTGTATGTGGCCCGGGCCGAAACGGTGATTGAAGGCGGTCTGGTTGTCAGCCGTTATCACCTTTGTAACAAGCAGGGCTTTGAATGTCGGACGGTTTATGCCACGCAGTTGGCTGGAGTGTCCCTTTTTGGCAAGGTTGCGAAGATCTCCAAAGATAAAGTGCAGCTCCATCTGGACATCGATCACGGCTCCTCCTCATCCGGCGCCATGTGGTTCCCTTACTCTACCGTCTACTCTTCTCCCGATGGCAGTGGCTGGTATGTCATGCCGGAAGAGGGGGATGAGGTACGTTTGTATTTCCCCGACGAACAGGAGCACCATGCTTTCGCTGCAAGCTCCGTCGATATCGCTTCCTCCGACCCCGTCAAGCGCAGTGACCCTTCCGTGAAAAGCATCAGCACCAAGTATGGCAAACAGATCGTGTTCAAACCGGGAGCCGTGGAAATTATCGGCAGCGGCCAGCTTCTCATGCGTCTGACCGATGAAGGCGGCATTGAAATCAACAGTGACAAAAAAATCACGCTGCATGCCGAAGGGGATATTGAAATCCAGGGCAGCAAGGTATTCATCGAAGGCCAGGAAGGCGTGGATCTGATCCAGGCCGGGGCTACATTGCAGATCATGAAGGATGTTACGCTGAGCGGCGGCAAGGTGAACATCAAATGATGAGGATAGACCGGGATGCGGCGCTGCAGGATTTTCTGGAGAAGCATGTGCATGAAGGCTGGCTGGGCGATCTGCCGCTGATTGAGCAGTATGTGGAAGAGCATAACGAACAGATTGAAGCCGACCTGCTGAGCGCCTTCGAAGCCGTATGCGAAAAGGCATTGTCGCAGCAGCGCGCAGGGATGAAAGGCGACATCCAATATATGTATATCTCCTTGCTTCGCACTCGTTTACTTGAAAATAAAGCGTACTACCGGATCGACGCCCATGATGCCAACTGGTTTCTGGACCCGGTAGAGTGCGCGGAATTATGGTCGGCGGACTTTGTGTTCCGGCCGCTCTTCAACCGAATGGCAGGGCTTGAAGAAATGAAAAGAGACTATGCCCGCAAGATTACGTCGATGGATATCGAGCAAATCACGCAGATCGAAGCTGTTAAATATCATCTGCTGACGCTTCAATTTCTCAAAACCATGATTCCGGCCTTCATCACAAGCCCAAAACTGGAAGAACTGGCCAAAGCGGAACCGTTCACCCTATCTGCCGGTGAATACCGGGATGAGAGTATCATCCTGTGCAAGCTGGAGCGCCAAACGGCAGAGGCGGGGGCGGCATCCCCATTTACGGAAAGAGGGGAGAAGCGATGGATTATTTCTACTTAAAGCAGGATCAGCGGTATACCGATGTGCCGGTGCTGCAAAAAGGGATGGGACACATCAACCTGTGGAAAGTGAATAAGCTGCCGCCGGAAGAGCTTCCGCGGGTACTGGTGTTCCCTGTCAAGGCGGGCAAGGAGAGCCGGTTTATCGATTTTATGGAAAGCCCGTTTCCGCTGGTTTCCGACCGGCTGATGAAGCTAATAAAGGTGTACGTTCCAGAGTGCCGATTTAAACCGGCGGCCCTGATCAACCCGGAACTCCAGCTGCAGAAAAACTACTATCTGCCCTTTCTGGAAGAAATCGAGGCGTTGTCACCGCGCAGTGAGTTTAATCTCGACCGGAGTGTGCTCAAATCCGCCGTTCTGCAAGAAGAGCGTATACGGGGCAAAAAAATATTCAAAGTCAGCGGTGTCGCCACACCGCTGCTGGTGATCCGGCTTGATGCGGCCGAAAGCATCTTGAGGCGGGATTTCACCGGCATCCGGCTGGAAAGAGCAGAACTGGATACCTGAGGGGAGGATGAAGAAATGTCAAGTCTGGAAGCTTACATTGTACGCGGCGCGACTATGCGCTGCCAGTACGGAACGCATGCGCGGAAGATTAACCTGCCGGTCAGCCACGGCGCCTATTACAAAGGAAAGCCCTTGATGAACCAAGGGGATTATAAGCCGGAGAACGTACCCTATTTCGGCATTTGCGCAAGTCCAGCGAACCCGAGCGGCGAGACGATTTATTTGGTGTCGGAACAAGGGGGG
>NZ_ASSC01000284.1 GCF_000520735.1 Paenibacillus forsythiae T98 | reverse complement strand
CCCTGCGAGATTGCCTTTACCGACGGTATCGCCGGGAGCCGCCGGACCGATGCAGCCGCCGGCGGGGACTTCATCGTGCGGCGCGCCGACGGTATTTTCTCCTATCAACTGGCCGTCGTCGTCGATGATGCCCTGATGGGCATTACGGATGTGCTTCGCGGGGCCGATCTGCTCGATTCCACGCCCCGCCAGCTGATGCTCTACGAAGCGCTGGGCTGGAAGCCGCCCCGGTTCACCCATGTCCCGCTGCTGATGGACCCGGACGGACGCCGGCTGGCCAAGCGTCACGGAGGAATTACGCTCGCGGAGCTGCGCGAAGCCGGCGCCTCGCCCCAGACCGT
>NZ_ASSC01000283.1 GCF_000520735.1 Paenibacillus forsythiae T98 | reverse complement strand
TAAAGCCGCTGACGGTGCTGCTGCTCGGTACAGATTACCGGCCGGAGCATAAATCGTATCTGACGGATGTCATTATGGTGGTCTCACTCAATCCGCAGACGGAATCGGCAACGATTGTGTCGCTTCCCCGAGATACGTATATGGAGCTGGACGGCTACAAGAGAACGAAGATCAATGCGTTTTATTCGCGTTTCAAGGATAAGGAAGACACCTCCGGCATCTCCGCCGAGGATGAAATGAAGACGATGATGGGCAAGTATCTGGGCGTCCCTATTGACTACGTAACCGTGCTTAATTTTCAGGCCTTCCGTGAGGTGGTCGACGAGCTTGGCGGCGTGAAGGTCAATATCAGCGAGGATATGTGCTATACGGACAGCGTGGACGGCACCGATATCAATCTGAAAAAGGGTCCGGCCGAGCTTGGCGGCGACGACGCGCTCGATTATGTCCGTTACCGCAAATCCAACTGTAAGCCGAAGACGAACCCCTCCGACGATTTCGACCGCAACCGGCGCCAAAGCGAGGTGCTGCATTCGCTCATGGATCAGATGCAGTCGCTGGGGGGAGCCGTAAAAATCGGCGGGGTGCTGGATGCGATCAACGATAATATGAAGACCGACATCGAGAAGGATCAGATCCGGAACCTGATTGCGGCGTACTGGAAAATGTCCAAGGAGAACGTGGAATTTAAGCCGGTAACCGGCACCTGGAGCAGCCCTTATGTATATATTAACGAAGAGACTCTCGATGCCGCGAAGCAGAGTCTGAGGAACCGGCTGGCCGGAGCCGCTCCGGCGGCGTCCGTGGCTCCGTAGACGGGCGGGACATCCGATAGCTCCGGCTCGCAAATTGAATGCAAGTTTGGGCATATGCTATAATATAATTAACTAAGTTCCAACATGCTGCACAAGGGGGCCTGTCAACATGTCCGAATCCGCTGCCCAGCTTACCGAATCCTTGTTGAAGATGCTGCAGAACGAAACATTTGTGCTGCTTAATACCGTTGATGCGGAGAGCGGCGGCCCTACGTCCACGGCGATTTCGTGGGTCTATGCGGTGGATGCTTCCACGCTCAGGCTGGCGATCGACCATCGTTCGAGGCTGGTCCGCAACATGAAGGAGAATCCGCTGGTAACGCTGACCGTCTTTGGG
>NZ_ASSC01000282.1 GCF_000520735.1 Paenibacillus forsythiae T98 | reverse complement strand
TTCTGGTCATTGCCGGAATACTGCTGGCGCTTGCGGCGGCTGCCGTCATCTGGATGCTGTGGAAGAAAGCGAACCGCGGCTTTGTCGGCCAACTGGTGATTGAAGTGGTTGACGGAAATACCGGCGAGAAGACGTATCCGCAGTACAAGAAGCTGGCCGGCTTCCGGGGCAAGTTCAACCTGCATCAGCTGCTTCAGCTTGCACCGGAGTTTCGGGAGAGCGAGAAGCTGGTCTTCACGCCGGGGAATAACGACCGGCTGCTGCTGCGCGGCGGCGACGGAATCGCGGTCGAGAAATCGGGCCGGGCGGTCGACGCCTCCCGGGGGCTGGAGCTGAAGAGCGGGGACCGGGTGTCGGTTCCGCTCGGCAGCGTGGACAAGACGATTATGCTGGAGTATTTGGTATAAGACGCATGCTTTCGAAGCGAGTTTTACTGAAGTCAATCAATGAAGTTTACTCACCGTAAAACTTTTAGGGGGATAACCATGAAACCGGTCGTAAGAGAACATATTCAGCAGCTTGACGTATCGCTTGGCGGAGGCATCGTCAGCGACAAAATCAGGGTCGACACGATTGATAACCCGATTCTTATCATCGGTCTCGGCGGCACGGGCATCGACGCCCTCCTCCGCCTGAAATACCAGATCAACCGCCGCTTCAAGCTGCCGGAGGACCCGATTACCAAGAAGAAGCGCGACAAGCCGGACAACGTGGAGTTTCTGGCCTTCGAGACGAACGAGCAGGACCGCGCCAAGAAGTACCGAGGCATCGGCCTTGATCCGCAGAACGAGTTCGTGCTGCTGGCCAACGCCGAAATCGGCGGGCTGCTGCAGAACCGCAGCATCCTAGACCCTTACATTACGGAATGGCTGTCGCCCGAGCTTAGCATCACGGATGGCATGAACGGCGCCGCCGGGGTGCGGCAGGCGGGACGGCTGCTGCTGTTCACGAAGATCAACCAGGTCGTTGGCGCGATCGACAAGAAGATCAAGACTTTGTCGGTCGGAACGAACAAGAAGCTGATGGTCTTCCTCCTGACCGGCCTGTCCGGAGGTACAGGCAGCGGCGCTTTTCTCGACATTGCCTACATCGTGCGGGGCATCATCGAGCGCGATTTCGGCTCTGCCGGAATCGACCGGGTCAATACGCTTGGATATCTGTTCACGCCCGACGTGAACCTGTCGAACAAGAGCCTCAGCGAGCACACCCGCGAATATATCCGCAAGAACGGCTACGCTGCGCTCAAAGAGCTGGACTACTGGATGAACGTGGACAGCCGGGGCGAGCGGTTCCGCCAGCAGTACGGCAATATTTTGACCGTCAACTCCCCGCTCCCCCCGTTCAATCTGTGCCACCTCATTTCCGCGACGAACACGGAAGGCAAGCTGCTGGAGAACGCCTACGACTATTGCATGAACGTGACCGCAGAGAATATTACGAACTTCATGGCCAGCGAGGAGAAGCAGTCGGGCGAGGAATTCGCCATTCACGACTATATCAGCAATATCCGCACGAATATCGCGCAGATGCACAAGAGCTATCCGGCCAACTACGAGTACAACATTATCGGGGCTTCGTCGGCTGTGCTGCCGATTGAGGAAATGACCACCTACCTTGCTTACCGCCTGTTCGACAAAATGGATAAAATGTTCCATCAGGCGCCGGGCCAGGAGGATGTTGAGAAAATAGCCCGCAAGCTCGGAATCGATCTGGAGAGCGCCATCAAGACGTTCGAAGCCCGTGTGCCGGAGCCGCTGCCTGGCTATGAGAACAGCGAGCGCCTGAGCCACTCCAATGTGATCAAGCACCAGGTTGTCGACATGGATACCGAGCTGGAGCAGACCTTCCTGTCGCGCGCGAGAGAAGAGTACATCAAGGTGAGAAAGCAGCTTCCGGGCGAAATTGTCGGACGCTTCGGCGAGGAGATGGAGCGGACGTTCCTGCATCCCGAGCAGGGGCCGTTCTATGTGTCGCGGCTGATTTATACGGAAAAAGGCTTCTGCATCCTGAAGCTGATCCAGTCCTATATTGAAGCGCTGCGCGAGAATCTGCTGCGTCTGCCGCGCGATATTGAGACGGCCCGCGAGTCGGCGGAGGATAAGCTGGGCGATGCGCGCAGCGCTTTTGTCTCGAAGGAGAAGAAGAAGAACGCTTATATCGACGCGAAGATCAACGAATATTGGCTGCATGCCGATACGGAGCGCACCGAGCGCATGATCGAGTTCTACGAGGACCTGTTCGAGCTGCTGAACGAGGAGAACAGCCGCATTTACGGCGTGTTTACGGAGATTTTGAACGCGCTGAGCTCGATTTTTTCAAAGAACGGGGATATTCTCACAAACAGCGAAGAACAGACCGACCACAAGGGCAACAAGACGTATTACTGGAATATCGTCAGTGTGCCGGACATTGCGCAGACGATCTCGAAGATTATGGAGCAAAAAGACGGCGACGACCTGATCCGCGATTTCTCCCGGGAAATGCTGCGGAACTCCAGCCGCTGGGTCAGAGAGCAGGAGATTGATATCGTCCGCTCTATTTCGGAGTTTCTCAGCGACAAGTTCGGGGATCTTATCACCCGGTCGATGGAGGATTTTCTGACGATGAAATACGGCAGCGAGGAGCCGCTTGACAAGCTGGTTGAACGCACGGTTGCCGGGAAGCTCGACGAGGAGGCCGTGCCGGTCTTCCACCTCAGCAACAGCTCGGGCAGCCTGCATTTCCCTTCGTGGGGCTTCGTATCGGTGCCTGTGAAGGCGCCGGGCATTCTGAAGGGGATTCGCAATTACCAGAACAACGCGCTCGGCAAATCGCATTTTACGGTCAAGGAGAGCGAGGTCAAGAACCGGATTTTCTGGCTGAATACGCGCAACGGCGTGCCGCTGTTCGTCTATACGCCGCTGCGGGTATATGAAGAGAACTACGAGCGGACCATTCTCGACAAGGAAGGGACCGGACGCCATCTGGTGCAGACGGACAAGAACAACTGGACGTATCTGCCTTCGCCGATTCCGGAGCAGTCCTGGGGCGACACTTACAGCAACGCGCGGGTGCGCGAGTATAATGCCAGAGTGCGCGAGGATTTCGCCAAGGCGCTTGCTGCCGGAGCCATTGTGGAAAAGGGCCTGGACGAGAACACAAGCAACCGCTACTCGGTCGTGTTCACGAAGCCATTCGACATTGAGGCTTTTCTGCGCGGCTATGATCTTCAATTGGGCGCGCCGCGGCCGAATCTGGGCGAAGTGAAGAAGGCGGCGGACGAGCTGAGAAGGCTGCGCGAGAGCGGGCTGGAGCGTGAAGGCTCGAAAGACATCTTCGGCAGCATCACCCGGGAGCTGGCCCAGGAGAACCTGATCCGCTCGCCGCAGCTTACGGCAAGAGTGCGCGAGGAGCTGGCGAAGTACGAGGCGCTCTCGGCCAAATCGGAGGAGTTAAATACGGTGCTGCGCCAGTATCTGGACGAGGACAAGTGGATGGACCAGTTCCTGGAGGCCCTGTACACGGAGACCATCGTGAAAAAGGGAGCGCTCTTCGTCTACGACAAGGACGAGGAGGAGGACGCCTGGGAGCCGTTCGCCAACCTGATGAAGGAGCGCAGCTATGTGGAATATGCGGTCTACCGCCATTTCCGGGGCCTGGACGAGAAGAGCCGGAGCGTCTTGCTGCGCAAGGCGGCGCGGCGGGCGGCGGAAATGACCGCGGCCGAGGATGTGTCCCCGCTGCTCGGCAAGCTGGACAGCTTGTACGAAGCCTTCCTGGAAGCGCGGGACAGCCTGGAATACGAGCGGGTGGAGCATGCCGACGGCGACGAGATGTACGCTTTCTACAAGGGGATGACCGGAAAGCTCGGCGGCATCCGCAGAAAGCTGAAGTAAGCCTATGATCAGATCGCTGGCAATGCGTTACGCGGCGGAATACGCCGCCCGGGAAGACCGGCTGCAGGATCAGGGAGACAGGCGAACCAGCATTCATTATCCTGCGCTGTTTCTGTTCGTAGGTGAGAAGACGGCGCCCGCCATCCGGCCCGTACTCGGGAGCTGCCGCCGCAAATGGGACAACGCAGGCGGCGTGCTGGCGGTGCATGCCGCGCCCGAGGGCTGGAAGGCGGCTTCATTCGGCGGCCCGGAGGATGAAGCTTCGTCCGGCGCAGCCGGGAAGGAAGCGTTCGGCGGCGCGGTTGCCGGCGCTCACGACCAGGGCGGGGCCTCGGCGGACTGGCCCGCCGAATGTTTGAGAACGATGATTCTTCCCCGGACGGAGGGCCGAGATCCCCGCACCGTCCGCCGGGATTTGTTCCGTGAGTTTCATGGAGAGCAGCGCTATCTGGCGGAGATGAACACGGCGCTGCGGCGCTTGACAGACGGCATGGCGGATTACGGCAGACTGTATTCATCCTTCGATGTCATCCATCTCTCTGTCATTACGAGGGTCGACGACCCGCTAAATGTGCTGCTGCCGGAAATCACGCTGCTGGCCCGAGTGGTGCTTGGCCAGTCGTTCAAATCGGTGCAGACCGACCTGTTCGCCCTCATCAGCGAGCGGGACCAGGCCGAGAGCTTCGGGCTGTCCAGCTCCGCCGGAATGGCTTTCCTGCGTGAGCTGGAGGGCATGCAGTCTCCGGATTACGCATACACCGCTCCGCTGCTCGTCACGGAAGACGGGCTGTCGATTCCGGTCAGCCACGGCCCTTCGCCGCTGTTCGACCTTGTCTACGTTCTGTCGGACAAGAATGAGCGCGGGACGTCCCCGGCGGGCGGGATGGAGGACAATTACGAGATTATTTCCCATATCAGCCTGCTGAAGAATGTGATGCGGCCCTCCGGAAGCCTCAGCCCGGATCAGGCCGGCTACAACAATATGGCGTTCAAGAGCGGAATCAGGGGCAGCACGGGCCGGCAGGGATACGCATCTGCCGGCTTCTCCGGCGTCAAACGGCCGAACCGGCAGATTGCGCTGGCAGTGCTGTACCATACGTTCCGGCGGATCAGGGAGGAGATGTCCCGAGAGAGCCGCCTCGGCCCGCGCGAACGGCTGGAGCTGCTGGCCTTAAGCCAAGGCAGCCTGCGTGAGCGGGTCCGGGGGCTGCTTCCGGACAAGGAGGACATTCTTGAGATGACGGGCCTGATGAGCCATGGGCGTCCCTCCTACCATGAGCTTAAGCGCCTGTCTCTCCGCGAAGCGGAGGAGCTGATCTTCGGCGGCGGCGGCGAGGCCTA
>NZ_ASSC01000281.1 GCF_000520735.1 Paenibacillus forsythiae T98 | reverse complement strand
TGACCTCGCCGCTGCCCCGTTTCTCTTTCAGCACCACCGCTTTGCGGGCCACCCGAACGGCTTCGTGTACGCTGCCTGGAGCCAGCGAATCGCTGTTGGCGTATGCGCGAAGCGGAGAGATCGCCGCCGAATCCTCCAGAGGCTCGCGGAACATCGGATCGAAATAGACGATGTCCACGCTGTCGCCTGGCAAGCTCGCCAGATAGCTCCGATGGTCGCTGTGAACGACGTTGATCCGGCGCAGCGCGGCGTCCACCTCCCCGATTCCGGAAGCGTAACTGGCCATTCCTTCCGCAAGCAGGGCGTAGAGCGGCAGGGAGCTCTCCAGCGCGGTAACGCGGGACCGCTCGCCTCCGCGCACCGCGAACAGCAGCGCGTCGGAGCCAAGCCCCGCCGTGCAGTCCAGCACGCTGTCCCCGGGAGCCATTCCCGCCGCTTCCAGCATCGGGTCGCCTTCACCCTTCAATACCCGCTTGGCGCGGACAAATCCCATGCTGGGATGAAACTGAAGCTGCGGGCGGCCCGGCCGCAGCAGTCTTGTTCCCTCCAGCAGCACGACGAGAATCTCGCCTTCATACCGGGAGAAAAGCTTGGTTATTGACTGGTTGCCGCGCGGCGCGTACGGAACACCGAGGCGTTCCGCCAGCCTCTCCGCACGCGCGGCAACCTCGGTTAGCGGGCGATCGCCCGTAGTTATAATCATGCTGCCTCCGTATACTTAATCTGCGTATTTAAGTTAATCACATTCATTATTTATCACATTACCCTTTTGAAGAGCTTCTCCAGATCGTAGGCCGAAAAAGAAATGACAATCGGTCTTCCATGCGGGCAGGTATAAGGCTGCCGGCAGGCCGACAGCCGGGAAAGCAGACTCTCCACTTCCTCCTCCGTCAGCTTCTGGTTCGCCTTGATCGACGCCTTGCAGGAGCATAGAATCGCCGATGCTTCCCGAAGCTTGGCGAGATCAATGCTCTTCTCGCCCAGCACCCACTCCGCCATCTCCTCAATAATCTCCTTCTCTTCCCCTTTCGGGAACCAGTACGGGTGCGAACGCACGAGAAACGTCTGGCCGCCGAATGGCTCCAGGAAGACACCGGCCTGCTCGAACCATTGCAGGCGCTCTCCAAGCAGCTTGCTCTCCGCCGGTGTAAATTCGAGCGTAATCGGCAGCAGCAGCTCCTGCGAGGCTTCCGCCGGGCGGCCGAATTTCTCGTAGTAATATTCGTAATTGATGCGCTCATGGGCGGCGTGCTGGTCGATTAAATACAGCCCTTCATCGTTCTGCGCGATAATATACGTGCCGTGATGCTGGCCGATATAGGTCAGCTCGGGGAACGGCGGCAGGCCCGTTCCTTCGCTCCCGGCAGGCGCCCACAGCTCTTCGGTTCCCGGCAAGGTCTGGACCGGGCGGGAAGCCTTCCTGGAATCGGCGCTGTATCCAGCGTATCCCCCGCCGTCGCGCAGCTCAGGCTGCGGAGCCGATCCCCCGGGATATGCCGTATCCCGTCCTTCCACGCGCGGCTTGCGGGAAGCGGACGCCTCATTGACAGCGGATGGCGAACCTCCCCGTGGAAGCAGTGCGCCAGCTTCATCGGACCCGCTTCCAATGACGGGATATGGACTCTGGCCGCCCTTCGCGTCACCTTGTCCTGGGCTGCCTTCGGGAACGGTTCGCCCTTCCCGGTTGCCTGTCAGGCCTCCCGCATCCGCAGCACTCGGCGCAGCCTTCGGGAAGGCAAACTGCTCCTGAATGAAGGAGGTGCTGCCTTTGGCCCCGATCGTTTCCCTTCCGGGGCGCGGTATCAAATTCTCGCCAAGCAGGATCTTGCGGATTTCCCTCTCCACGAACTGATACAGCTCGGTCTCCTTGCTGAACCGCACCTCCAATTTCGCCGGATGAACATTGACATCCACCAGCGAGGGATGCATGTCCAGCTTCAGCACAAGCAGCGGATAGCGGTTGATCGGAAGCAGCGTATGGTACGCGCGCATAATGGCCGCGTTCAGCCCATTGCTGCGGATATAACGCCCGCCGACTATCGTCGTGACCGCGTTGCGGTTGGACCGGGTCCATTCCGGGCGGCTGACAAACCCTGAGATCCGGTAATCCGGATCTTCGGCCTGTACAGGCAGCATCGCTTTCGCGGCCGATGTGCCGTACACGGCGGCGATGACCTGCAGCAGATCGCCGTTGCCCAGCGTATGCAGCAACTGGTTGCCGTTATGATGCAGGGTAAAGGAAATGCCGGGATGGGCGAGCGCCATCCGGTACATGGCATCGGAGATATGGCCCAGCTCGGTCTGAATGCTCTTCATGTATTTCAATCTTGCCGGAGTATTGTAAAACAACTCCCTGACATTCAGCTCCGTCCCCCGGCTGCGGGCGGCATCCTCATGCACCGTCAATTTGCCGCCCTCAATCTCCAGCAGCCGCCCCTTTCCGTCATCCGAGCTTGACGTCAGCAGGGAAACTTTAGACACGGCGGCGATACTGGGCAGCGCCTCTCCCCGGAAGCCGAGACTGGTAATTTGAAACAAATCGCGGCCATTCGCAATTTTGCTTGTGGCGTGGCGGTAAAAGGCGGTCTCGCAATCCTCCGCCTCAATGCCCGAGCCGTTATCCTTGACCCGGATGCTCGCAAGCCCGCCTTCCTCCACCGCAACTTCGATCCGGGTGCTGCCCGCGTCGATGGCGTTCTCCACAAGCTCCTTCACTACCGAAGCCGGCCGCTCCACAACCTCCCCGGCGGCAATCTGGTTGGCAATATGCTCATCCAGCACATGGATTCTGGCCATTTGCGTTCACCTCCGATTCCTTAAAGCTCTATTTCACTTTGATCTTCATCTTCAAGTCGTTCAGTAATTGCATCGCCTGCAGCGGCGTCATATTCATCAGATCCGCTCCGCCAACCGCCGCCATAATATCGTCGGCCAACGAATGATCGCGTTGACTTGCCCCCTTGCGGCCGCGCCGGGGCTCTTCATCTCCGAAGATGGAGAGCTGAACGACGCCGCCCTCCATGCGGTCAGCCAAGTGCGCCGCCGTCTCCCGGCGGGCGGCCTCGGAAGCATCCGGATTCGCTTGAGGGAGAGAAGAACCGTTTCTTACGGAACGGGCTGCGGAGTAAACCCCGGATTCGGCAACCGTTCCAGGAACGGTTTCAAGGGCCGCTTCGGCCGCGCTAACGGTTTCTCCGGTGTCTACGGCTGCGGCCTTGGAAGCGGCGGACGACGACTCGCCGCCGCGAACCCCGGACAGGGAGTCAGAATCGGCAGGAGCATTGACCGAAGAAGCATGCTCAATATGCTGGAGCAGTCCGTAAGCGCGGTCGATGATGCTGCCGGGCAGCCCCGCAAGACGGGCGCAGTAGATGCCGTAGCTGCTGTCCGCCGCGCCGGGGATCAGCTTGCGCAGGAAATTCACCTTATCGCCGCTCTCCTGCACCGCCATGGAATAATTGCGCAGTCCGTTCAGGCTGTCCTCCAGATGGGCCAGCTCGTGAAAATGCGTCGACACAAGCGCCTTGCAGCCGATATGGTGATGTACATATTCAATAACCGCCTGGGCGATGGCCATTCCCTCGCTTGTCGAGGTCCCCCGGCCCAATTCGTCAATGATGATCAGACTTCGCGGCGTCGCCTTGTCCGTCATCAGCTG
>NZ_ASSC01000280.1 GCF_000520735.1 Paenibacillus forsythiae T98 | reverse complement strand
CCGCCGTATTATTCAGCGTGTGGCAGTACCGCAGCCTGCCGTCCGCGCCCCGGTAGCGGATATTCGAGCGTCGAGCCTGGAAATCCAGCAGATTCGACGCCGAGTGCGTCTCCCCGTAAGCGTTCCTTCCCGGCATCCAGGTCTCGATATCATACTGCTTGTGCGTCTTCAGCGACATGTCGCCGGTGCAGACGGCCACGACGCGGTAGGGCAACTCCAGCAGCTGCAAAATATGCTCGGCGTTCGCCAAAATTTCCTGTAGCATGTTCTCCGATACCTCCGGATCGTTCTCGCACAGGACGACCTGCTCGATCTTCGAGAACTGGTGCACGCGGTACAGCCCGCGCACATCCCGGCCCGCCGAGCCGACCTCGCGCCGGA
>NZ_ASSC01000279.1 GCF_000520735.1 Paenibacillus forsythiae T98 | reverse complement strand
GCTCGTCAGCACCATGGCGGAAGCCAGCCGGTGCATGGCGCGGCGTTCCTCATCCGTCGCCCCCTCCGTAGAGAGCAGCAATTTGTCCCAGAGCGTATGGTTGTCATGGCACTCCACGAAGTTGACGGACTGCTGCGGCTCCTGGGCGAACTGCCAGATCCCCGGTCCGTAAGCGATGCCTCCGGCGACTCCGGCCATGACTCCGTTCTCGGTTCCGGCTCCCCCGCTGATGAAGCCTTGGCGGTTGTGCAGAAAAATGCTTCCCTTGACCGCATCCCGGAAGCCGTCGTTAAACTGCCCGAATCCCGGCAACAAAGAGCTGTTGTGCTGATTCGCCCGAAGCTCGGGGGCAAGCTCCGTGTCCATCATCCAGCCCTCCCCGATCGTAAGGATGGACGGGTCCAGTTCATCGAGCCTCCGGCGAATCTCCGTCATCGTTCCAATGTCCATGAGGCCCATCAGATCGAAGCGGAAGCCGTCGATATGGTACTCCTGCGCCCAATACAGCACGGAATCGGCAATAAAGCGGGACATCATCTTCCGCTCGGTGGCGCAGTCATTGCCGCAGCCCGATCCGTTCGACAGCGTGCCGTCCGCCTTGTAGCGCAGGTAGTAGCCCGGAACAAGCTTGGCGAGGTTCATGCGGTGGGCGTCATAGACATGATTGTATACAACGTCCATGATAACCCGCAGGCCGCGGTCATGCAGCGTCTGGATCAGACACTTCAGCTCCTTGATCCGGACCCCGGGAACGTAGGGATCGGTCGCATAAGAGCCCTCGGGAACATTATAGTTCTTCGGATCGTAGCCCCAGTTGTAATGCGGCTGGTCGAGCTTCGTTTCATCCACGCTCTCGGTCGCGTAATCAAAGATCGGCTGAAGCTGCACATGGGTCACTCCAAGCGCCGCGATATGGTCCAGCCCGGTAGGAGTGCCTCCCGGTCCCCGCGTGCCGCTCTCGGCCAGGCCGGTAAACTTTCCCTTCTGGCGAATCCCCCCGCCCGGGTGGATCGACAGGTCCCGCAGGTGCAGCTCATAGATGACGGCGTCCACGGGATGGTCAAAAGGCGGTTTGTCTTCGGTCCAGCGCAGCGGGTCCGTCTTTCGGAGATCGAGGATGGCTCCCCGGTCGCCATTCACGCCGACAGCTCTGGCGTAGGGATCTGCCGCTTCATTCCACCGGTCTTCAATCCATACGCGATACGTATAGAACTTGCCCTCCAGATCGCCCTTTACCGTCAGCGTCCAGGTCCCGCCGATATCGCGTGTCATCGGAAGCACGGCTGAAGCCTCGTCCTGCCAGGAATCGTATAGTACAAGCTCCGCCTGCCGGGAGGTCGGCGCCCATAGACGGAACGCAGAGCGCTCCGGACTATAGCTCACGCCCAAATCGTCTCCCTCGTAACCAAGCAAATCATCCAGGCCGCCTACAAGGACGGGAATCCCTTCGGTGGCTGCGGGATCGCCGTAATCTATCGGCTCGCCCTTTCCCCTTTGTACCGACAAATCGATCATGGCTCCTTTATATATGCTCACTCCCGGCGGTCTTTCGACCGCGCGAAAGCGCAAACGTATGATTTTCTGTAATTCCGGGCGCTAGCCCCACAAGGACGGCGCAGCGGTTCTTCCTGTATTCCCCGGGATTATACAATGCGCCCAATCCGGTGTCAAACCGCTTATTAGCCGTTTTTCGCAAGCAAACCTTCCCATTTCCTGTAAAATACTTCATGAATCAGGCCCGCCGTTTCCATACTTGCCGGATTGCGGCACCGCTCAGGACCAGGGTCATTGCCCGGCCTGAATGAAGTCCAGCGCCACCATCGTAATCACCGCGC
>NZ_ASSC01000278.1 GCF_000520735.1 Paenibacillus forsythiae T98 | reverse complement strand
GCGGCACGTCCGAGCTGAAATCGGGCATTGCCGCGCTTGGAGACGGTCTGACCCGCATCCAGAAAGGCATTGAGAGCGGCTCTGCGGGTGCGGGCGAGATCCAGAGCGGACTTGAGCAGGCCGCGTCGAGCGCGCAGCAGCTGGCGGCCGCCCATAAGAAGCTGCTGGCGGGGTACAAGCAGATCGGCGGCGGGCTGACGGCGCTGGATGGCGGCATCGGCCAGATCCAGCAGCAGCTGTCCGGCGTGGCGGCGGCGCTTGCCGGTCTGGATTCGAGCTTTGCCGGTCTGGAGGGAAGCCATCCCGAGCTGCTGCAGGACGCGGATTACCGGACCATCAAGGGGACGGTCGCCCAGACGGGCGAAGGAGCGGGCAGGCTCGCGGCCGGGCTGGGCCAAATCTCGGCCCAGATGAAAGGCGCCGCGGCGGGGCTGGCTGAAGCGAACGCAGGCTACGCCAAGGCGGCCGCCGGGCAGGATGCGCTGGCGCAGGGGCTGCGGAAGCTGGCATCCGGCATTGCGCAGCTGAAGTCCGGGCTGAATCAGGCCGCCGGAGGGCAGGCGCAAATTGTCGGCAAGCTTCCATCCATTACGAGCGGACTTGACGAGCTACAGGGCGGACAGAAGCAGCTGGCCCAAGGCTTTGGCGAGCTGAACGGTCAAATCGGCGAGCTGACGAAGGGGCTGAGCGACAGCGCGGAAGGCCTGAAGAAGATTACGAGCGGCCTTGGCTCCGCTCAGGATTATCTGAACGAGGTTCAGGCGGCCGGGGACGACGAACTGAGCGGATTCTTCATTCCGGCGGAAGCGCTGAAGTCGGAGGATATCGGGCAGGTCTTCGATAACTACCTGTCGGGCGACCGAAAAGTGATGACTATTGACATCGTCTTTGCCGATAACCCGTACAGCTCCGCCGCTATCAATAAGGTGGACGATATTCTGGCGGCGGTGGATCGGGCTGTCAAAGGCACGAAGCTTGAAAATGCGGAGGTGGCCATGAGCGGGGTAACGAGCACCTACAGCGACCTCCAGTCCATTTCCAATGCGGATTATCTGCGGACGGTCATGCTGATGCTGGGCGGAATCTTCATCATTCTGGTCTTGCTGCTCCGCTCCATCATTATGCCGGTCTACCTGATCCTGTCGCTTGTGCTGACCTATTTTACGGCGATGGGCGTAACCGAAGCGGTCTTTGTCAATCTGTTGGGTTATTCCGGTATTACCTGGACGACTCCATTCTTCAGCTTCGTTATGCTGATTGCGCTTGGCGTCGATTACAGCATCTTCCTGATGGCGCGGTTTAATGAAAATCAAGGCTGGGATGTCAAGGACGCCATGCTGCATGCGATGCGCAATATGGGCACCGTCATTTTGTCGGCGGTCGTCATTCTTGGCGGCACGTTCGCCGCGATGTATCCCTCGGGCGTGCTGTCAATGATGCAGATTGCCACCGTGGTGCTGTCGGGACTTGTGCTGTATGCGCTCCTGTTCCTGCCGTTCTTCGTGCCTGTCATGGTCAAAATGTTCGGCAGAGCGAACTGGTGGCCGTTCCGGATGAAGACGCCGGAGGAAGCATCGGACAAGAATATTGCGGTGTAATATCGGTTGCCGGTCAAAATAGTGTTGCCAGCCGCCTGTTTAAAGCGGCGGGATTCGGCCAGCCTTCGGGCTGGCTTTTTGCCGCCTTGTCCCGCGTAGTTCAATGTTGGTTTGCCGAGGATGGCCGCCTATTGACATTGGATAAAATCAGGAGCAGACTATACTTAGTAATACTAAATAATAAGGTTAGCAAGGTGATGTGATGAGCGATCCGGCAAGCCAGCTCAAGAAGGGTGTTCTGGAAATTCTGGTTTTGCATTTGCTGAGCCGAAGGAATCTGTACGGATATCAGTTGATCAGCGAATTGGATGAAAGAAGCGACGGCTATTTCAAGCTTAAAGAAGGGACCCTGTACCCTGTGCTGTACCGTCTCGAAGATTCCGGGCTGGTCGAGAGCTACTGGGAGCAGGATACCGGCAAGCGCGGAGTCCGCCGCAAATACTACCGGATCACCGCGGCGGGCAGGGCTTGGCTGCGGGAAATGACCGGAGAGCTGGCCCTGTTTTATCATTCGATTTACAAGATTATGGGAGATGAGAATTAATGAGCCAACGATTGGAGATTTATGTCCGTGAAGTCATGAGGGGAATAGAAGCGGACCCGGTTACGAAGCGAAGAATTGCGGAAGATTTGCTGACTTCGCTAACGGAAAGGGCGGAGCGCAGCAGCGTCGAGCAAGTGCTGGCCGAATCGGGAACGCCCCGCGAGATGGCCCGTGATTATATGGACGGATTGTATGGAGCCGAGGCCGGGGCCGGGCATGGCGGCGATCAAGCTTCGGGCTATGGACATGACGAACCGGATTCCCGCAAATATTATTACGAATACAAATCCTCATTGACGGTGCTTGATCTGCCTTTGGTGCATATTAAATTCCGCAGACGGCTCCGGGGCTTTCGAGGGGCGCCTGCGGTCGCCAAAGGCATCATTGCCATCGGCGATGTGGCCCTCGGAGCTTTTG
>NZ_ASSC01000277.1 GCF_000520735.1 Paenibacillus forsythiae T98 | reverse complement strand
GAATGGGTCGGCGGGCTGCCGGGAGGCGCCCAGCGGCAGAGCAATCTTAAAGCGCTGTATGACCGGGCGGTACAATTCGAGAACGATACCTCTGCCCGCGGCTTGTTCCGCTTTCTGGTGTTCATTTCCCGGCTCCGGGAGAACGGCGGCGATTTGGGGACTGCCGGGGGCGGCGAGCAGGGCGAAGGCGTCCGGATTATGACCATCCACAAAAGCAAGGGGCTTGAGTTTCCGGTCGTCTTTCTGGCCGGAATGTCCAAAGGCTTCAACCGCCAGGATCTGTACGCTCCGTTCCTGATGCACAAG
>NZ_ASSC01000276.1 GCF_000520735.1 Paenibacillus forsythiae T98 | reverse complement strand
CCACATTATTCCATTTGTTTTTCACCGAATATATAGCTTATAGGCACAGGCGTGCAGGGTTACGGATAATCGATTAGAGTGGAGGCGATACGGGGTGAGCGAGAGCGTTGGAGAGATGTTGCCCTATTCCTTATGCGGCAGCGGCGGGAGCGCGGAGAGCTATTACGCGGATGTGGCGGCGTTTACTGATGAGGTCATGGAAAGAATGCGCGAAGAAGAGCGGACGATTGAAGATTTTACCCGTTACATTGCCGATCAGAACCTGGAGCCGATGGACTCTGCGGTGTATGCGCTGGAATTCCTTATGATTGGCGTGCTGTGGAGCGTATACGGCCGCAGGGCAACGGCAGGAAGTGTATATGCGGGCAAGCTGCTGTCCTCTCTTTATCGTCTAAGAGGCGGCGGTGCAGGCGCAAAAAGCGCGGTGGACCGGTTGAAGGGGATTGCCGGAACAACCGTTCTGGAGAGAAGCAGAAGGGTTGAAAGCGTTATTAATATGAAGCTGTTCGGCAGGCTGATTGGCTGGCTGCGGGCCAGCGGAGAATTCGAGCAGGAGAGTAAGCGACTGGCGGTCTGGCTGGATTTTTTGAACAGGAAACCGGCCAATGAAAGCACAAACAAGCTGCTGGGAGCTGTACGGCTGGCCTCCTGGTTTGAACGGAGAAGCAAGGAGCGGCTGGGGTGCTATACCTCTGGGGTAAATGCTTATATTAAAAATAACCGCCAGCGGCTGAAATGGAAGGAAGACCGGATTCTTTGCAGCCGTGAGCGGGTGGAATATCATTTGAATATGGTCGGCGCGGAAATGATGAACCGGGCGTTTCGGAGCGCTTTTTCAGCAGCTAAAATAAAGAAGGTATTCCTTCCCGTCTGCATGCGGCATAGATCAGGCGAAGCCTGCAAAGCGGTAAAAGAAGGGATGGGCTATCTCTGCAGAAGCTGCTCCAGAGATTGTCAGGTCAATGCTGTCACGGCTATGGCCAAGGCGTACGACTGCCAGGCGGTAATCATCCCGCATGCCTCCACGGCGTTCGGACATCAGCGCATCCGGGACGGGGAGGTTGGCATCGTTGGCGTGGCCTGCGTGCTGAATCTCATTTCGGGAGGGTATAAAGCCAGGGAATTGGGATATCAGCCCCAATGTGTCATCCTTCATTATTCAGGCTGCATCCAGCATTGGCACAGAACGGGAATCGAGACGAGAATGGATGCGGACCGGCTAAAGGAATTTTTGAGCTGATCAAAGCCCATTCTTGCAGACTTCTTTTAACAAAAAATGGTGATGGACATAGTCTATTAGCAGATCACTTAAAAGGAGCTGCTGCATTGAAAAAAATAGCTGTGAAAGGATTCTTGCATCATCCCAACGACTCCGGGAACGAGCATTCCCATGAGCTCTACATTACCTCCTGGGGCGGCCGTCCCGTCTATCATGTTCACTCTTTTTCAGGTGTCACCTCCTATAACGATGGACACGATCATCAATATGCGGGAGTTACCGAGCCTGCCCCTACGGGCGTCCCCCATGTTCATCGCTATAACACCGTAACCTCGTTAAATGACGGGCATACTCATTTCATTCAGGGGACAACAGGCCCGGCAGTTGAGGTTCCGGGCGGCGGGCATATCCATTACTTCGAGGGCTATACGACGATAAATGGCATGAGACCGCATGCGCATCATTATAAAGGGGCTACGGGTAAGAATTAAAAGGTATAACTTTATATTCTAAATGATGCCAAGGTACAAGTTCTTGTCCTGTATTCAGAACAAGAGCTTGTACTTTTTTTTGGATGGTGGTGTGACCGTTCTGGCACTTGCCGAGTCTAATTCATGTAAAACAAAATAAACACAGCAGTAATGGAGGGAGGTGGAGTGGCGCCATGAGTGTGGAGCAAGAGGTGAAGCTGGCCAAGCAAGGGGACCGTGAGGCCTTTATCCGCCTGATGCGGCAGATCGAACAAGGCCTGTACAATACCGCACGCGCAATGGTCAAAAAGGACGAGGACATTGCCGACGCGCTGCAGGAAACGATTCTGAAAGCCTATAAATCACTGGATACGCTCCGGGAGCCCGGATTTTTTAAGACCTGGGTCTACAGGATTCTGATTAATGAATGCAATTCGATTCTGAAAAAGCGTTCGCGCAGCGTTCCCATAGAGAAGCTGCCGGAGACGCAGGACGCTGCCGATAACATGGCCTCGGTCGAGCTAAGGATGGCTGTGGACAAGCTTGAAGATCCGCAGCGGATCGTTGTGATCCTGTACTACTTCCAGGATATGCCGCTTAAGCAGGTGGCGGATACGCTGCAAATTTCAGAAAGCGCGGTAAAAACGAGACTGTACCGGGCAAGAAAAATACTGATGGAAGAAATTAAACCGGCAGAAGAAGGGAAGATGAACCATGAATCAATTTGAACTGGATAAAATGCTCAAAGCAGAGAAGGATAACGAGACGCCAATGTCCGATTTCGTCCGTAGCCGTTTGGAACAGACCTATTCCTCCCTTTCCGAAGAAAAGCTGAACACTGGGGCGCGTTCAGAACGCTCCGGGAACCGGCGGCGTATCCTTGGAACCGGCGCCGTTGCAGCCGTCCTTGGAGTCACCTTGTTCGCCTCCGGCTTCGCTTCACCCGCCATGGCCGATTCGATTCGGCAAATTCCGCTGATCGGCAGCCTGTTCAGCTCTATAGAGCGTGATCTTGGACTGCAAAACGCAGCCAACGAGGGCTTGACTTCACAGGTTAACAGCAACGTGTCCTATAAGGATGTGAAGCTGGAGGTGACGGAAACCGTGTTCGACGGAAGCCGCGCCGTATATGCGTTGACCGTGGTGGCGCCGAATCTGCATGACGGAGTGTACGATACAGGCAAAAAAAGCGTCAAGTTAAGCAACGCGATTGACGATATCACCTTTAAAGTGAATGGCGAAGAGTTCAATGGTGGTGGCCAATATTGGGGAGCGGGAAAAGACCATCCGAATACAATTATTGTCGAGCAGAGCTTCAAGCCTTCGGCCGAAGGAACGAAGCTTGCGGCCCCGGACGCTTTTGACGCGGAAGTAGAAGTGAAGCTGGCCGATATCGATCACACCTTTACACTCAATGTTCCTTTTACGAAGAAGACTGACGATGTCATCCACCTCAAGCTGCATGCAGTCAAAACCGCGGGCGACCTGCTCTTTACCGTAAATGCGGTCGATGTTACTCCGATCACCACAACGCTGGAATATTCTCTTGAAAAGGTGTCGGAAACACCGCTCTCCAAGCAGGATGAGCATGATCTGATTTATACGAATGTGGCGGTTTACGACGATCAGGGGCATCTGCTGGACCGTCTTGGCGGCCAGGGCATTATTCAAGGCAACAAATTCATAAAGACCGTGCATTATCCTTCAGCAAGCAGCCAGACTAAATATTTGATCCTGAAACCATTCAAGAACAATGACGGAGACTTCCCGAAAGAAATCAAAAAAAGTCAGTTTGTGGATGGTTTGGATATCCGGATTGATCTTCCGCATACAGCTCAATAATTCAACTCAATCAAGGAGCGATCTTCCTGGCAGGGGAGACCGCTCCTATTTTCATGGAAACTCACTGTGCTGCCTGCGTTATTACCGGTACTTTTGGGCCAACTGAATCCGTTTGGTGATTCCCAGCTTGGAATAGATGGAGTTCAGATGTTTTTTTACAGTGATTTCCGAAATATAGAGGCTTTTGGCAACCTGCGAATTGGAGAATCCGTCCAGAACAAGCTTGGCGACCTCCTTTTCCCGCTTGGTCAATAGTTGATCACCGTCCAGAGACGATTCCGGGACTCCTGCTTTGACCGGTCCGTCCGGCACACCCGGCTTCTCCTGCCGCTTCTCCTGCCACTCAAGGCCAGTACGGCTAAACAGTCTCTCCAGGAAATCTTGAAGCTTGGCTCCCTGCGTATCCACCGCGTATGTGGGTGTCGGAGTGATTCCGTCATAGTAGTAGTGGGTGGCTCCTTCCACTTCATGGAAGCCGAAGCCCATATACGCCCTCCTGCTGATTTCGTTGACAAAAGGCGAACTAACGAATACTCCTCCCCGAAACATATAGGAATAGATTAAATAGATGCCTGCCGTCCGGACTGCCGGGTCAAGCAGATCGGAGTAATAAGTGCAGCGCATGAACCATCCTGCCGGTCGCTCGGGAGGGGTGCCCAGCTTATCCTTTTCCTCCCGGGTCAGGGCGTTCAGGTAGGGCGAACACAAAGGGTCGCTTTCCAGCCATTCCAGTGTGTTGGAGTGAATGGGTATGACGACAAACAGGGCTTTCGCCTGGCCATGTTCGTTGCGCAGAAGCTTGATCGAAGACGGGTCGAGGGCAAACACCTCGGATAAATCAATCGGTTTCAACTGCAAACGAATTTCCTCGGCGGTATATTCGATGGAATACGAGGTTCCCGTTTCCGGATCAACGCTGACCCCGCTGATGGGTTTAATGTGATTCTCTCTCCAATTCGCAAAAGCAACAGCGTCCGCAAGAGTAGACTGCGTAGCCGTTTCCCAATAATAGGACCGCTGCTCCTGTTCGGACATGAGAGCCCTTGCAACCTTAATGCCTGTATACCTGAACAGTTCTCCGGCTTCCCATTCCCTCTCTGTATACGGCGCGCTTAATAAGGCATCGGCATAATACTGGGCGGCGCGCTGCTTTAGCCGTTTATATAAGCCTGGAGTCCTTTTTTGCAGCCGCAGCCTGATGAATTCGCGCAATAAATCGTGAAGCTGCCAGCCTCTTTGGGACCTTCGAACAAAGGAGAGGGCGATCAACCGGTTAAAGGCTTTGGAGGACACTTCTTCATCCATGATAAAGGCCAGCAGCTCATGATGAAAAATATGAAGCAGCGAAGCGGCATCAAGCAGCTTTCGTAATTCGTGGTCGGGAACCTCCCGCAGCCACAGCTCGATGACCTCGTCAAAATAATCGTTGCCGAAGGCCGGACTTGAGGGGGAGTAAGCGGCTGCGGCCAGTGAAAGAGAGAGCGGATGTCCTCTGGTGCTGTACGACAGCTTTTCCATAAGCTCCGGATTGTCGAGGCCGCATTTCTGCAAATATTCCATCCGATCCGGCAGGTTTAAATAATCCAGCTCCATTTGGCAAATACGCTCCCGCAAGGCCGGGGAAACAATCCATCTTCCCTTCAGTGGATACCGTCCGGAAAATAATAAGAGTGTTCTCTTGGGGAGCCTCGGAAAGAGAATATCCCGCAGCCAGGATTCCATCTCGGGCATTTCCTCAAAGGTGTCGAAAGATAGGACGAGCCTGCGTTCCAGGGTTAAGAAATGCAGAGAATCCATCAGCCCGTTCAGGTTGCAGGATGCCGGTTGTCCGGTTGCCGGAACAGGCGGAAGCTGCTTGAATACGGCTTCGACAAGGCCTTGCTCCGTATGTATGAAATCACTGCTGTCGATCAGGACAAAAATGGCATCCTGCTGCTTGGCCCACCTGCGGCACAGACGCAGATAGGTGCTCTTGCCAATCCCTCCGGTACCGTATACGTGCAAAATCATGCAAGCATGCTCACAATTCTCCTGCAGCATCCGTGTAAAGGCAGCGGCCTCCGCGCTTCGGCCCACAATAAACTCCAGCTCTCTCTCTTCAAGGCTGCTTAGTTCGACGGTCAAATCACCACTCACCTCCTATTATCCCTTATATATCCAGTATATCAGAAAAATCTAAATCCTTCGAAAGTATATTATCCGATAGGATAATATTTCTTATTTAAAAATTATGATATTTTATTGTCGACCAAGAGAAGCATCCTTATTGAAGGAGGATTAGCACAATATGGATATTGCAAGCAATACATGCGCCCTCAGCGGCGTCATCCGGCATACGAACGGCAAGCCCGCGCAGCATGTCAAGGTGGCCGCGTATAACAAACAATTCAGAAGCGAAGTCAAGCTCGGAGAGGGTTGGACGGATGACGCGGGACAGTATACGATTCTCTATCCTTCGGACCATCCGGTCAATCTCGCGGTCCGGGTCTACGGAGCGGATGACCGGTTCGCGGCGGAATCCCCGGTGCGCTTCGATTCCGGTTCGGAGGAAGTCGTGAATTTAACCGTGGATCTCCGGCAGAGTGAGCGGCAGTCCGAATATGAACAACTCTGGGCCAGCTTGTCCGGACCGCTGGAAGGCGAGAATCCGGGCGGCTTGACCCAGGAGGACCTTCTGTATTTATCCAGGGCAACCCGGATCGAGCCGGAGCAACTCCAGCACTATGTCCGTGCATGGACTGCGGCCGGGGAACTCCGCTTGTCAAGCGAGCTTCTCTATGGCTTATCCCGCAAACAGCTTCCTCTGGAGCTGTCCAGGCTGCTATCCATCCCGGCCCCGAAGCTGAAAGCCGTTCTGGAATCGGCCGCGGATGAGGGGATAATCTCCGGCAAATCAAGAGAAGAGATTCCTGCGTTTCTGGAAAGGCTGCCGGAGCTTCTGTTATCCGGCGCCGAAGCGGGCCAAGGGCTGAGGACGGGAATCGTGAAGGGCGGAATTGGCGATTTCCTGAAGGCGGCGGCATTAAGCGGGGAGGAGCAGACAAGACTCTGCGAGGTTGTCCTTGGGCACGGTGGCGACCCGGAGTCCCTGTGGTCCCTGCTGAAGGAAGATGCCAGGCTGGCCAAGCATGCCGACCGAATCCGCCTGGTCCTGCAGCTTAAGACATTGACAAAGGGGCAATTGCCTCTGGTGCAGGCTATTTTGAGCAGGCTGGATGAGCAGGACCCGGGGCATCCGGCGGATCTAGGCAAGCTTGTCTTGTGGAATGAGGAAGAGTGGCACGCATTGCACGGCTTTGAGGAAATGAAAGCGGTTAACAAAAAGAATGAAGCTCCATGGGCAGCGGAAGCCATGCAAGCTCTGGACCAAGTGTATCCTTCACTGGCAGTAGTGCGTAAGCTGAGGACTGACGACAGGTTTGACATGCGGGATGAAGTGCTCGCCTTCATGGAGAGCCACCCGGATTTTGATTTGAAGACTTCCTCCGTGGACGACTTTACGAAGCAGGCGCTAGAAGTGCCGAACGGGCGGATCAGGACGGGAGCAGGCGAACCTGAGACGGCAGACCGGTTAACCAACCGTCTGAAAGGCATGCAGCGGATTTTTCGTCTGGTTCCGTCGTATGAACCGATGAAGGCTCTCCTGGAGGATGGCATTCATTCCTCGTCAGGGATTGCCTGGTTTGGCAGAGAGTCCTTTGTATCCGGCTATGCGGATAAGGTTGGCGGGGAGGATATCGCAGAGGACATCTACAGCAGGGCAGCCTCCGTAACCTCCACGGCGCTCGCCGTGTTCGGGCAGCTTCAGGAAGCCATCCGATCCGTTCAATTTAACGCCACCACGGTAAATTCGGCTGAGGCTGCCGCCTTGACCTCAACGCTTCCGGATTGGAGCGGGATGTTCGGAGCGCCGGACTGGTGCGATTGCGAGCATTGCCGCACCGTATACAGCCCGGCCGCCTACCTCGTGGATCTGCTTCAAATGCTATCCAAGATGCCTGCGGCACAGGGTACAGCGCTTCAAGCCTTGCTGGGGCGCCGCCCGGATATCGGACAGCTGGAGCTGTCCTGCGAGAATACGAATACCACGCTGCCTTACATTGATCTGGTTAACGAGCTGCTGGAGAATGCGGTCTCGCCGGAAACGGCCATTCCCGCAACAAAGACGACCGACTCCAGTGAGGAGCTAAGCGCCCAGCCGGAATATCTGAATACAGGCGCATATGACCGGCTGTCGCAGAAGGTATACCCGTTTCTGCTGCCTTTTTCCCTCTGGCATGAAGAGGCCCGCGTGTACCTGGAGCAAATGAACGTGTACCGCGACAGGCTGATGGAAGCCGTCCTTCCCTTGAACGCATCGGCCGAGGTGGCCGGCACGAGGCTGTCTATCGCTGCTGAAACGTTGAAGCTCAATCCGTCTGAATGCAGCATTGTAATCGGGCTTCGTCCCGAGGGCAAGAGATTGCATCATATGTACGGTTTTGCGGAGAGCAACGTCGGGCTTGAAACCTGGGTTCAGGCCATGTCCAGGGTCCCCTTGCTGCTGGATCGCACGGGTCTGACCTTTGCGGAACTGGAAGAGCTGCTGGCTGCTTCCTTTATCAATCCAGCCGGTGGGATGAGCATCGAGACGGAGGCGTCCTCTTGCTCTGTCGAAGCGGCCGTTGTCGCGAACCTGTCGGAAGAGGCGCTGGAGCGGATTCACCGGTTTGTCCGGCTGTTCCGCAAGCTGAACCATTGGACGATCAGCCAACTGGACCATATGCTGTCCACGCTGGGCGGACATTTATTGAATGAGAGCTTTATCCTCAGGCTGGCTGAAGTGTATCGTCTGTCGGATGAACTGCAAGCTCCCGCAGCGGATCTCGTCTATTGGTGGGACCGTATGGAAACCATCCCTGCTTATGGGCAATCCTCCAGCCAGTACGAGCGTTTGTTTCTGAATAAAACGGTATTCCAGCCGGTGAATCAAGCCTTTGTGCTGCGGGAGCCTTACAGGGACGAACTGGCGGATACCACCGGTTATTGGACAGATCACATACCGGCGCTGCTGGCCGCGTTCCAATTGTCCGGCGATGAGCTTTCTGCGCTGGCGGATGTTGGCTTGCCGGACGACAGCCTGACGCTCGGCAACCTGTCGCTGCTGTACGCTCATACGCAATTGGCCAAGGCTATGGGACTGCGGATCGCCGACTACACGGGCTGGATCAGGCTCGTTCGGGTTGCGCCTTTTACCGGGGGAGCTGACAAAGTGCGCAGCACCGCCGCGTTTGTTCGTCTGGTCCGCCACGCATCCGGAGCGGGTTTCTCGGCGGGTGAGCTTCTGTATATTCTCCGTCATGAAGGCACGGAAGGCGCGCCGCCCGACTTGGAAATTTCGGGATTGCTTGCCGCTCTGCGCAGTGAATTGGCGGAAATTGCGGACGATACCGCTGCTGCTGCGAACGCGGAAGGCTTACAGAGGTCTGCTGCCGCAAGGCTGCTCAGCGAATTTACGAAGCTGAATGCCGGGCTTATCACTTCGTTGATGACGGACTGCCTGACCGTGCCCGCAGCTCCAGGGATCAATCTGGTGGACGCCTTCCTGGACCCGGTATTTATCAACAGCTCGGAACCGATAACCAGGGAAGGATTCACCGGTTTATTCCAGTCGGTTGTCAAGCTGGTAAAGATAGCCGCCCTGGTTACAAGGCTCGGGCTTCAGGAGGAAGAAATGGGCTTCTTCATTTCCAGGTCGGGGAGCCCCAATTGGCCGGATTGGGACGCTGTGCCGACGGAGCCGGCCGGGAATCTGCCCATTGATGCCGGTATGATCGACCGCATCAGGCAGCTTATCGATTGGCGGGACCGCTATGCCTTTGGCCGCAGCGATTGGATCAAGCTGTTCGAGCTGGTGGACAGCAATTTATCGGAACAGGAAGCCCCGGGTGAGCTTTATTCCTCGCTGGCAGAACTAACAGGCTGGAAGGAGGAAGAAGTGAAGGTATGGGCGGGGCTGCATATGCTCCAGCTTCAATACCCGCAGGATTACCGGGATGAGCGGTGGCTCTTGAGACTTGCGGAAGGGTTGTCTCTGCTGGAGAGGCTCAATGTTTCCTCTGTGGAGGCCAAGAAATGGACGGCTTCCGGTCTAAGCGTCAACGAGGTCCGGAGCATCAAGCAGGCGCTCAAGGCCAAATCCGGCGAGCAGCAGTGGCTGTCCGTCGCCAAGTCATTGAAGAACCGCTTGCGTGAACAGCAGCGCTCGGCGCTGACCGCATACCTGAAGCATGATTTTTATTACACGAAAAGAACAGACGATTTATTTGCTTACTTCCTCATCGACGTGGAAATGGGCGCCATGCAGGAGACCTCCCGAATCAAGCAGGCCATTTCGTCCGTACAGCTGTTTGTTCAGCGTTGTCTGATGAATCTGGAGCCGGGCATCCACCTGTCCCGCGAGGCGGAGGAGGATTGGAAGAACCTTCGGAACTACCGGGTATGGGAGGCCAACCGTAAAATATTCTTGTATCCCGAAAACTGGCTGGAGCCGGAGCTGCGTGATAATAAATCTCCATTTTTTAACGAGCTGCAAAAGGAATTTATGGAGAACGAAGCGAAGCTGGACCGGGCGGAAGCCTCCTTTATGAATTACATGAAGAAGCTGGATCAGGTGTCCCGTCTCGATATCGTAGCCATGTATCATCAATATGAAGATCACGGAAACGGCATCTTTACGGATATCCTTCATGTGTTCGGACGGACACAGAACAGCCCGCATATTTACTACTACCGGCGGTTCGAGAACAGTTTGTCATGGACAGCCTGGGAGAAGGTTGACACCGACATTGAAGGGGAGCATCTTATCCCGGTCCTGTACAAAAGCCGTCTCTATCTGTTCTGGCCGATCTTCAAGGAGCAGGCCAAGACGCCGGATGTGCTGAACCCTTCGGGAGAAAAGCCGCAAAAATACTTGCAGGTTGGGCTGGCCTGGAGTGAGTACCGTTTTGGAAGCTGGTCTCCCAAGACCGTGACCAATGCCAATCTGGATATAACCGGGCAGCGAAGCAAGGAGAATATTGCCTTTCACTCCTACATTAACGAGGAGAACAGCCTGATTATCGAGGCCATCATCCACTATAACGGGTATTCCCTGTATTCGACGCTGTTCTATTTTAAACTGAATAATCCGGATGGAATCGTGAACGTATATCCGGTGTATTCGGGGATACAGAGTAAGCGCTTCCCTTTGCCGGACGCGACGGATGTATACAACAATGCCATCAGGCCCTTTAATCAAGGCTCCGGCCGTGTCGTCATCCCCATTGATGACAATAACGGCAGCTACAACAGGGAGGATACCGTTTACCACAGCGACACTTATAAAATCGTCTTTCCGCAAAATAACCTGTGGTTTGATGGCAGCCGTCCGTTCTTTTATCAGGATGCGAAGCGTGTATTGTTCGTCACCTCATCGCCGTATAAAACCTCGCTGCTTGGCGATAACAGGCTGATGGCTGGCGGATTTGGGCTGGCGCTCGCTTCGCCTTATGGCGGCGGCTATCTTTTGTTCCATACGGCCTTTCATCCTTACGTCACCGCCTTTGTCGAGAAGCTGAACAACTCGGGAATTGACGGGCTGCTCAGCGCTCAAACGCAGAGCCTGGAGAACGATTTCTTCGAAGCGGAGTATCAGCCGTCGACCGAGCCAAGCGAGTACGGTTTTACCGGGTGCGTCAGCCGTCCGTTTCCGAAGGAAAATGTGGATTTTACCGTATACGGACCTTACTCCGTCTATAACTGGGAAATCTTTTTCCACACGCCTTTGCTGCTGGCAGACCGGCTAAGCAAGAATCAGCAGTTTGAGGAAGCGCAGCGGTGGTTTCACTATATCTTTGACCCGGCAGATTCCTCTACGGAGACGAAAGGCTACTGGAAGCTGCTGCCCTTCCGGCAAAATGACGCGACAACCACTCTGCGGGAATATATGATGCTTCTGCATTATGAGGGGACAGATCCCGAGACGCTTAACCGCAAACTGGAGTTCGAGAAGCTGATTGCCGCGTGGAAGAGCAATCCGTTCAACCCGCATCTGATCGCCCGCATTCGGATTTCTTCTTATCAGAAGCTGGTGGTCATGAAATATTTGGATAATCTGATTGCATGGGCTGACCAGTTGTTCCGGCAGGATACGATTGAATCCATTAACGAGGCCACCCAGCTGTATTTGCTTGCAGGGGAACTGCTCGGTGAACGCCCGCGTTCCGGCAGCTCGCGCCCGCGCAGGGAAGCCCGATCCTTTACGGATCTTCAGCCTGAACTGGATTCTTTCTCAAATGCTCTGGTTCAATTGGAGAACTGGATGCCGTCCGCTGCATTTGCATTTGGCGGAGAGCGTGTTAGCCCTGGCTTGCAGTCGCTGGGAAGCGCCTTGTACTTCAGTATTCCGCCGAATGATAAATTGCTGGGCTATTGGGACACCGTTGCCGACAGGCTCTTCAAAATCCGCAACAGCATGAGCATCGATGGAACGGTTAGACAGCTATCCTTATTCCAGGCCCCTGTGGACCCGGCGTTACTGACCCGGGCGGCCTCCGCAGGGCTGGACGCAGGCGGCGTGATTCAGGAAGTGAACGCGCCGCTGCCCCTATACCGGTATCAGACGATGGCCCACAAAGCGGAAGAGCTGTGCGGGGAAGTGAAGGCCTTTGGAGCCGCGCTGTTGACCGCTCTTGAGAAGCGGGACTCCGAGAAGCTGTCGCTTCTGCGTTCCAGCCATGAGGTTGCCCTGCATCAAGCCGTGATTGATATCAAGCGGAAGCAAGCGGAGGAGAGCCGGGAGGCGCTCGAAGCGCTGTATCGCCAGAGGGAGATGGTGAAGGAGAGGGAACTGTATTATCTGAAACAGCCCTATACCATTCCGCTGGAAGACGACCAGCTCAAGAAGCTGGAGGATGCGAATGAGCGTTCCGAGCAAATCATGCATTACGAAATCGCCGCCCAGCTGGCTACGCAGATTCCCAATTTCACTATCGGAACCTCCGGCGCCGCAAGTCCTGTTCTTACCGCGCAGTTCGGGGGATCGAATATTTCCACAGGTCTTCAGGCTTACGCCCGGTATTTGAATCATTTGTCCATGCAGGATAACTATAAAGCCGGGCGCAGCGGAACGACTGCCGGATATGTGCGCCGTTATATGGAATGGCAGCATCAGGCCCAAATGGCGGCAATGGAGCTGCGGCAGCTGGAAAAGCAAATCGTTGCAGCAAAGATCCGGTTGTCCATCACGGAAAGGGAGCTGAGAAATCAAGAGATACAAGCGCGTAACACCATGGAAGTCCATAAGGCGATGCAAGGCAAATTTACCAATACGGAGCTGTATGACTGGATGGTGGCCCAAACCTCGGCGTTGTTCTTCCGCAGCTACCAGCTAGCCTATGATACAGCGAAGCGGGCGGAGAGGGCCTTCCAGTTCGAGCTCGGCACAGATAAGACCTTTATCAAGTTCGGCCACTGGGACAGCATGAAGAAGGGGCTCTTTGCCGGAGAAAGGCTGGTAGGTGACTTGAAGCGGCTCAGTCTGGCTTACCTGGAGCTGAACAAACGCGAATATGAGTTAACCCGGCACATATCGGTTGCCCTGCTTGATCCGATCGCTTTAATTCAGCTTAAAGAGACAGGAGAATGCTTTATCGAGCTTCCGGAACGGCTCTTCGATCTGGATTACCCCGGTCATTACAATCGCAGAATCAAGTCGGTGGGCCTATCGATTCCTTGCGTGACCGGACCATACGCAGGCGTTAACTGTACGCTGACGCTGCTGCAAAGCTCCATCCGGAAAAGCGCTCTGCTGACGGGCGGGAAATATGCGCGCCAATCGTCCGAGGACGGACGTTTCCTGGATCAGTACGGGCTCAATCAGGCCATCACAACGAGCAGCGCCCAGAATGACAGCGGCATGTTCGAAACGAATCTCCGGGATGAGCGGTATCTACCGTTTGAAGGCGCCGGAGCGGTCAGCCGCTGGAAGCTGGCGCTTCCCAAGGCCTGCAACAGCTTCGATACAGATACCGTTGCCGATGTGATCCTTCATTTGCGCTACACCGCGAGAGAAGGGGGCGAGGGGCTGAGAGCCGCTGTCATGAATGAGGTCGTTGAAGCGGGCATGCAGGAGAACCGCGTGCTGTTATTGTCGGGACGAACCCGGTTCCCGGCTGAATGGCATCGCTTCCTGCACCCGGCTGAAGCGCAGGACGGGCAGAGCTTGCAGTTCACATTAACCGAACAATTTCTTCCCTATGGGCAAAGAGGGAAAACGGTGCAGATCACGGATGTAGAGCTGTTCGTGAAATGGAAGGATGATGCACAAGCCTACGGAACCGGCAGTCCGTTACGGCTGAGGGTATATGCGCCTGACCGGACGGATATGATGCCAGCCGAGCTGCTCGGCGACCCGGTGTTCGGCGGTGTGCCTCACGGCGTTGTGGAAGGGACAGCCTCAAGCCTTGGCGAGTGGACCATCGCCGCTGCGGAGGAGGACATTGCCGGGCTGGCTGAACCTTATCGGATCAGCGTAACGGGGGACGGTGAGATCCATAATCGGTTAAACGGTCAGATGCTCGAAGATCTGTGGTTTGTGATTCGCTACAACGCGGAATAAAGCCGTGCGGAGCAATAGACATGCGGGGCGGCGCCTGGATTGGCCGCTCCGCATGGTTCAAATGAAAGGAGTGAACGAAATGTCGGGATGGCCAGTCACGCCGGGCCGTACTCCTGCTTCAGCCGGGACGAAGCAATCCGGAGAGGGCATGCAAGCTCCTTCCGTTTCCCTGCCGAAAGGCGGAGGGGCCATGAGAGGGATCGGAGAAAAGTTCTCCGTCCAGCCGGCAACCGGAACCGCCTCCTTCAATATCCCGGTATTCACAAGCGCCGGAAGAGCGGGCTTCGGCCCGGATCTTACGCTTGCTTACAGCTCCGGATCGGGGAACGGGATATTCGGGCTGGGTTGGCAGCTGAATCTGCCCTCCATCACAAGAAAGAGCGATAAAGGCTTGCCTCAATATAACGATTCGGAAGATTCCGATGTCTTTCTTCTGTCGGGAGCGGAGGATCTTGTTCCGCTTAAGGAGCAGCCGGAAGGAGCGGCCGCCACGAACGGCGATTACCGCATCCGGTATTATCGGCCGCGGACGGAGGGACTGTTCAGCCGGATCGAACAGTGGACCCGCATGTCAAGCGGCGAGATCCATTGGCGGACGATCAGCCGCGACAATATTACGACGCTCTACCGAAAGACAGCGTCCAGCCGAATGGTCAAACCAGGCGATGAACATCATATCTACTCCTGGTGCATCAGCGAAAGCTATGATAGCAAAGGCAACGCCATGGTGTACGAGTATGTGGAAGAAGACGGTCGGAACGTGGACTTGACGTTGGTCAACGAGCAGAACCGGGAGCGGGGAGCCGCAAGGTATTTGAAGCGGATAAAGTACGGCAACCGGACTTCACGGCTCATCGAGCCTGATTTATCCAAGGCCAACTGGCTGTTTGAAGTGGTTTTGGATTATGACGAGGGCCATTACATTGAGGCTGGGCCTGCATCCCCCGAGCTTGGGGGAGAGCGGCTGGTGACTGCCTCCGGCACGCCGGGACGGGCATGGTCCGTAAGACCGGATGTGACCTCCTCCTATCGGGCGGGCTTTGAAATCCGTACTTACCGGCGATGCCGCCGGATCTTGATGTTTCACCGCTTTGACGAGCTTGGACCCGAGCCATGTCTGGTTCGTTCCACATCCTTCGAATATAACGACCTTTCTGTGCCGCCCGCTTCGGCAGAAGAAGAGCTGTCGCATCCCGGGAGCACCCGCTTCGGCTCGCTCCTTTGTTCAGTAACCGAATCCGGATACATTCGTCAGGAAGGGGAGGGACCGGCCGCCGCAGCTCCCACGTATCTCCGTAAATCTTTGCCTCCGATTGAACTGGAGTACAGCAAAGCGGCTATTCAAGACGAGGTACGGGAGCTTCCAGAGAGCAGTCTGGAGAATCTGCCTGCCGGCTTAAGCGGTTCCTATCAATGGGTCGATCTGGAGGGGGAGGGGGTATCGGGCATCCTGACCGAACAGGCCGGATGCTGGTTTTACAAACCGAATGAAGGCGAAGGCCGGTTCGGATCTCTTAGAGAGGTGGCCTCGAAGCCGACCATGGGAGAGCTTGCGGGGGGCCGGCTTCAGCTGCTGGATCTGAAAGGCAGCGGCCGGTTGAATGCGGCCTCCTTTACCGGACCCTCCCCCGGTTACCACGAGCGTACGGAGTCGGGGGAGTGGAGTATGTTCAAGCCCTTTCTCCATCTGCCCAATATCCCCATGAATGACCCGAATCTGCACTTCGTCGATCTGGACGGCGACGGGCATGCCGATGTGCTGATTATGGATCGGGATGTATTTACCTGGTTTCCCTCTTTCGCCGAGAAGGGCTTCGGCGCGGCCAGGCAGGTGTATCCTGTGGAGGAAGGGGACAACGATCCCCGTCTCGTAGCAGCGGACGGCACAAAATCGGTCTTTCTTGCCGATCTGAGCGGAGACGGTCTCGCCGATCTGGTCCGCATTCGAAACGGCGAGGTCTGCTACTGGCCCAATCTGGGCTATGGGCGTTTCGGAGCCAAAATTACGATGGATAATTCGCCCTGGTTCGATCACCCCGACGCTTTCCGTCCGGACCGTCTTCGACTAGCGGATATTGACGGATCAGGATTAACCGATATCCTGTACCTGGGCCAGAAGGATATTCGCATCTATTACAATCAGTCCGGCAACCGGTGGAGCAAGGCGAGGGCAATCACCGGGCTTCCTTCGGTGCACAGCCATGCTTCCGTTTCGGTTATCGATTTGCTCGGCAACGGAACCTCCTGCCTGGTGTGGTCATCCACATTGGAGAGTTCCATGGGCAGACCCATCTGTTAT
>NZ_ASSC01000275.1 GCF_000520735.1 Paenibacillus forsythiae T98 | reverse complement strand
CTGCCATGGCGGCTACGATCGAGACGATGCTGGAGGACAATCTTCCGCAGCGCGCGGCCGAGTCCGGCGAATATTTGACCGGGCTGCTGAAGGAGAAGCTGGCCGATTGTCCGTTCGTAGTGGACGTTCGCGGCAAAGGTCTATTGATCGGCATCGAGTGCCAATCTCCTGTAGGCGAGATCGTGCTGGCCGGCCAATCCAAGGGGCTGCTGTTCGTTACGGCCGGAACCCATGTGATCCGTCTGCTGCCGAACCTTTACGTAAGCAAGGAAGAAATTCGCCAGGCGGTGGACATCCTTTCGGATCTCATTCATACTTATGTTATCGAGCATGGGGCGAAGTGACCGAGCAAAGCGTGTAAATTAGCGGGTACAATTCCCGTTAGCCATAGATAGGTTCTGAGCAAACTTCCCTTTTCGCAGGGCGATTTGGCAGGGCCATATTGTGAACAACAAGGAGGAACGGATTCATGGGTCAGAGCATCACGGACAATACACAGGGCACCACGCTCAAAGGCCGGGATTTTCTGGAGCTGGACGACTTCAGCACGGAAGAAATCCAGTATCTGATCGATCTGGCGATCGAGCTGAAGCGCAAGCAGAAGAACGGTGAGGTCTATCAGCCGCTGCTGGGCAAGACGGTCGGTCTTATTTTTGAAAAATCATCCACGCGCACGCGCGTATCCTTCGAGGTGGGCACGTATCAGCTTGGCGGACATGCCCTGTTCCTGAGCAAAAACGACATTCAGCTTGGAAGAGGCGAGACAGTGGGCGATACGGCGCAGGTGATGTCGCGCTATCTGGACGGCATCATGATCCGCACATTCGGGCATGACAAGGTGGAAGAACTGGCCCGCTACGCGTCGGTGCCCGTTATTAACGGCCTGAGCGATCTGGCGCATCCGTGCCAGGTGCTGGCCGACTATCAGACCGTCTATGAGCAGAAGGGGCAACTGAAGGGCCTGAAGCTTGCCTACATCGGCGACGGCAACAATATGGCGCATTCCCTGCTGCTTGGCGGGGCGAAGCTTGGCGTGCATGTCTCTGTTGCGGGACCGGAAGGCTACGAGCCGGATGCAGCGGTCGTGGCCAAAGCGCGGGAAATCGCCAAAGAGACCGGCTCCGAGATCGTGATCACGCGCAGTCCGGAGGAAGCGGTGAAGGATGCCGATGTCATCTATACGGACGTATGGGCGAGCATGGGCTTCGAGGAAGAGCAGCTCAAGCGGGAAGCGGCATTCAAGGACTATCAGGTGAACGCGGAGCTTGTCAAAGGCGCGAAGAGCGACTTTATGTTCCTGCACTGCCTGCCGGCCCACCGGGGCGAGGAAGTGACCGCCGATGTGATCGACGGACCGAACTCCTTCATTTTCGACGAGGCGGAGAATCGGCTGCATGCCCAAAAAGCGCTGATGGCCGCTCTGATGGGCTGATCCGTCCTTGACCCGAGATAAGCACAGCGAGAAATCCCCTAAGCAGAAAGGAAGACGTTTGTAATGGCAAAAGAAAAAATCGTGCTGGCCTATTCCGGCGGCCTGGATACCTCGGTCATTCTGAAATGGCTGAAAGAAACATATGACGCGGAAATTATCGCTTTTACGGCCGATATCGGCCAGAAGGAAGAATTGGATGGTCTGGAGGAAAAAGCGCTCGCCACCGGCGCGTCGAAAGTCTATATCGACGACTTGCGCGAGGAGTTCGCCAAGGATTTCATCTACCCGATGTTCCAGGCCGGGGCGCTGTATGAAGGGCAATACCTGCTCGGCACCAGCATCGCCCGCCCGCTGATCGCCAAACGCATGGTTGACATCGCTGCCCTGGAAGGCGCTACGGCAATCGCTCACGGCGCTACCGGCAAAGGCAACGACCAGGTGCGCTTCGAGCTTGGCGCGGCAGGCCTTGCTCCGAACATCAAGGTCATCGCGCCTTGGCGCCTGGAAGAATTTCGGAATCAGTTCCCGGGCCGCGCGGAAATGATTGCTTACGCGGAAGCGAACGGCATTCCGGTTCAGGCATCGGCGGCGAAGCCGTATTCCATGGACCGCAATCTGCTGCATATTAGCTATGAGAGCGGCGTCCTGGAAGATCCGTGGTTCGACGCGAGCGCGCCGGAGAACAAGGAGATGTTCCTGCTGACGAACGCGCCAGAGGACGCTCCGGACGAGCCGGAATATCTGGAGCTTGAATTCCTGAAAGGCGACTGCGTTGCCCTTAACGGTGAACCGCTTGCGCCTTTGCAAGTGATGGAGAAGCTGAACGAGCTGGGCGGCAAGCACGGCATCGGCCGCGTGGACATGGTCGAGAACCGCTTTGTCGGCATGAAGAGCCGGGGCGTATATGAGACGCCGGGCGGCACGATTCTGTTCACCGCTCACCGCAAAATGGAGTCCATCACGATGGACCGTGAAGTGATGAATGTCCGCGACAGCCTGATTACCCGTTACAGCACGCTTGTGTACAACGGCTTCTGGTTCGCTCCAGAACGCAAGGCGATTCAGGCGCTTGTAGCGGAGAGCCAGCAGAACGTAACCGGAACCGTACGCCTCAAGCTGTATAAGGGCAACATTATCGCCGCAGGCGTCAAGAGTCCGGTCAGCCTGTACAATCCGAATATCGCGACGATGGAGGCCGATCCGACGCAGGCCTACGATCAGGGCGACGCTACCGGCTTTATCCGCCTGAACGCGCTGCGCCTGAAGGTGTCCGCCGGAGTGGCCGAATCGGTGAAATAAAGGCAACCTAAGCAATAAGGCATACCCGGGACTGGAGGCGGAAATATATTCCTCGAAGGCCCGGGTTTTTCCATGAAGACATACGGAAACGGTATATTTTGAAAAGGGGGATTGAGCGGTGAGCAAGCTGTGGGGTGGACGGTTTACAAAAGGAACGAACAAGCTCGTAGAGGAGTACACAGCCTCCATCGGCTTCGATAAAGCGCTGGCGGAAGAAGATGTGCAGGGCAGTCTGGCGCATGTGACGATGCTGGGCAAATGCGGGATACTGCCGCAGGAGGATGTAGAGGCGATTAAGCAGGGACTTCAGAAGGTGCTGGAGAAGGTTCGCGCCGGAGAGGTTGAATTTTCCGTGTCGGATGAAGATATTCATATGAATATCGAGAAGCATCTGATCCAGGAGATCGGCCCGGTCGGCGGCAAGCTGCATACGGGTCGCAGCCGCAATGACCAGGTGGCGACGGACATGCATCTGTACTTACGGAACCGGGTGGTGGAGCTGGTCGATCTGCTGCATGGGCTTCAGGAAGCGCTGATTGCGCAGGCCAAGGACAATGTGGAGACGATTCTGCCCGGATATACGCATCTGCAGCGGGCCCAGCCGATTCTGTTCGCGCATCATCTGCTCGCCTATGTCTCCATGTTCCGCCGGGACGCCGAGCGGCTGACGGACAGCTATAAGCGCATCAACGTGCTGCCGCTGGGCGCCGGAGCGCTGGCGGGGACGACTTTTCCGATCGATCGGCATTTTGTGGCGGAGCAGCTCGGCTTTGACGGCGTCTACGAGAACAGTCTGGATGCTGTCAGCGACCGCGATTTTATCGTCGAGTTCCTGGCGAACGCTTCGCTGATTATGACGCACCTGTCACGTCTTAGCGAAGAGCTGGTGCTGTGGAGCAGCACGGAGTTCAGCTTCGTGGAGCTGGATGACGCTTTCTGCACAGGCAGCAGCATTATGCCGCAGAAGAAGAATCCGGACGTGCCGGAGCTTGTGCGCGGCAAGACGGGCCGTGTCTACGGCAACCTGATCGGGCTGCTGACGGTGCTGAAATCGCTGCCGCTGGCTTACAACAAGGACATGCAGGAAGACAAGGAAGGCATGTTCGACACGGTAACGACGCTGACGGGCGCCCTGCAATTGTTCGCGCCGATGATTGCGACGATGAAGGTGAATAAGGGACGGATGCGGGAAGCGGTGAATACCGATTTCTCCAACGCGACGGATATTGCAGACTTCCTGGTCGGCAAAGGGCTGCCGTTCCGCCAGGCGCATGAAGTCATCGGGAAGACGGTGCTGTACTGCATCAATGAGGGCAAATTCCTGCTCGATCTGACGCTGGACGAGTTCAAGCAGTTCTCGCCGCTGTTCGACGAGAATATTTACGCGGTGCTTCAGCCGGAAGCGGTCGTCAATGCCCGCAACGTGTACGGCGGCACGGCAACGGTGCAGGTGCAGGCGGCTATCGGGCGGGCCGAAGAGAGCCTGGCCGAAGCGAAACAATGGGTTGCGGCGCTTGCGGAGAAGCTTTAAGTTTGCGGGCCGGACCCAAGACCGAATCAAGGGGCCATCACGTTTATTGAACTAAAAATGACATTCAAGCGGTTATCCGTTTGAATGTCATTTTTTTCCGTCGGAGGATTATCGCGAACTGGCGTATCGGAAGAGGGGGGCTGTTTTGTTTTCAAAAACCTGCAACCGTACATCCTTTTTCAACACTTTTAATTAAAGAGGGGATATTCCTGCGAGCATACATGTATTCCGCGTTTAACAACCGCTATCACCGAAATCGCCTGAAATTCCTGCACGCTCGCAGCCCTTTTTCCAAACGACTAAAGGAACAACGAAAAAAGATGTACTATCGCAGTTTTGAGTGCACTGGAAAGGAAAAGTCCCTTTTGTGGAGAAGGGGAGACCACTTTGAAGTGAAGAAGAGCGGCTCGACGCAGAACGTACATTTGGATTTATCGCAGCTTTCCTCATTACTTTAATGTTAGGTTTTGATTATAAGGAGTAAGGCTTGGCAGCGGATTCAATACCTGGAGAAACCAATTCTTGCTGAAATTGAATGACAACAAAAGTCGCGGTCGGTTACTACACGTATCCCAAACCACGACTTTTTCAGTGTGCCCCTTTAAGGGAACCTTTGTTGCGCCGCTTAATTGATAGCTTAGAATCCAATCCAAAGGGGCAGATCAATGAACAAAAAAGGTTAATCCTGTCGCTAGCGCTGTCTTTGGGTTTAGTATCCGCTGGCAGCGGATTAATGGCGGCATCGACGGGTTCAAGCGGGGAAGGATTTTAAAGCGAAAGCCTGCGTTGAGGAGAAACGTATTGAAGGGAGCGGGTAATGTCTATGGCCTTAAGGCGTGCAAATCGGAGACATATACCACTCCCGCCAGCTTGCCGTGGTCAGTGACGATAATGCAGTCGTTCTGCTGCTTCGGGTGGCGGTCCATTGCCGTTGCTAGAACCGCATGCGGATCGGCGGCAATGTCGACAATCAGCGGATTGTTGTGAGCCAGCTTCATTGCAGGTTCTCTGTAAAAAGTATCCATTCCGAATCGTCCGGTTGCTTGCAGCAGGAAGTTTTCGCTCATCAGCAGTCCCACCGGCTCGTCTGCCGCGTTGCAGAGGACTAGGCATTTGGACTCCGGATGCTCGAACATC
>NZ_ASSC01000274.1 GCF_000520735.1 Paenibacillus forsythiae T98 | reverse complement strand
AGAAGCCCCTCCCTTTAGGGATGGGAGTCATCACAATTAATAGGTCTGGTTATCATTTGATTAAAAAATAAGGGAGAATTTTATGAAACGCGCAGATATGCTGCTGATTTCCGTCATATTGATCGCTGCCCTGGCTTTCCTTGCGCCCCGTTATTTTTCAGGCAACGACGCCAAAGGGAAAGATGGGCAAGAGCTGGTGGCCAATATTGCGGTGGATGGCAAGCATTACCGCACCGTTAAGCTTACCAAAGAAGAACAGACCATCGATATCCGTACGGAACACGGCTATAACATCCTTAAGGTTCATGATTACGGCGTAGAGATGTACGAAGCGGACTGCCCGGATCAGGTATGCCTGGGCTTCGGTTTTATTACCCGGCCCAAACAGACGATCGTCTGTCTGCCGCATCGGGTGCTGGTGGAAATCGCAAGTGAGGCGGGGGAGGATGAAATTGATGGGTTTGTCCAGTAGTGAATCGAGCCTGGCGCTCAAGAGAACGGTGATGATCGCCATTTTTTCCGCGGTGGCGGTGGTGCTCGGCATTCTGGAGGCGCAGATTCCTCTGTCCGCGATGGGGCTTATGCCGGGGGCGAAGCTGGGCTTTGCCAACATTATGATTTTGACCTGCATCTACTTCTTGCGCGGGCGCGACGCCTTTGCGCTTGTTATCCTGAAAACGCTTCTTACCGCTTTCATCCTGGGGACGTTCTCCAGCCTGCTGTTCAGCCTGTTTGGCTCGCTGCTCAGCTTCCTGGTCATGTTCCTGCTGATGAAGGGAGGGCGCATGCAGCTGAGCCTGATCGGGGTCAGTATCGGGGGAAGCATCGCCCATAATATCGGGCAGCTGGCGGCGGCCTCCATCGTGATGGGCACCACGAGCATTATGTATTATTTGCCGATCCTCTTGGTGACCGGGATTGTCACCGGGATTGCGGTCGGTTATGCGGTTCGCTATCTGGTGTCCTCGCTGTCCCAAATATCGCTGTTCGAGGAATTTTTGCGCTAGGGCTTGAACCGGCTGGGGGAGGATGAGCACACATGAATGAAATAAGCGGACAGCGGCATTCCGCAGAGCGGGGCCCGGACGCCATTGCGCTGAAGGACGTATCCTTCGGCTATGATCCGGAGAATCCGGTCCTGCAGGGAATCTCGCTGCGCATCCCGCAAGGGCAGTGGGTGGCCTTGGTCGGCGAGAGCGGATCGGGCAAATCAACGCTGGTGAAGCTGCTGAATGCGCTGCTTCCCAAGAGCGCCGGCGAAATTGCCGTTTGCGGCGAGGTGCTGAGCGAAGCCAGTATCCCAAGCATCCGCCGGAAGATCGGCATGGTGTTTCAAAATCCGGACAACCAGTTCGTCGGGGAAACGGTAGAGGAGGATATGCTCTTTGGGCTGGAGGGACTGTGCTTGTCCCGGGAGGAGATGGACCGCCGTCTCCAGCTGTACTCCGGCAAGCTTGGGGTTTCCGGCCTGCTGTCCAAGCACCCCGGAGAGCTGTCGGGAGGGCAGAAGCAGCGGGTCGCGATCGCCTCTATTCTTGCCATGGAGCCGGGCGTCGTCATGTTTGACGAGGCCTCTTCCATGTTGGACGAAGAGAGCAGGAACGGGCTGCTGGGCATTCTGCGGGACATGCACGCCGAAGGATACACGATTCTGATGATTACGCATGATGCCGATGAGATTATGGCCGCGCAGCGTGTGCTCGCGCTGAGCGGCGGCGGGCTGGCGGGCGATATGACGCCGGCCGAGCTGTTCCGGAGCCCTGAGCTGATGGAGGCGTGCCGCCTGCGCGCGCCGTACGCCTGGGAGCTGGGCCGCGAGCTTGAGACCCGGGGTCTTTCAATCGGCGTTCCCGCCAGTGAAAAGGAGCTTGTAGAAATGCTATGGCCATTCAACTGCAGCAAGTAAGCTATACCTATGCGCAGCAGAGCTTGTGGCGGCAGACGGCGCTGCATGGCATCGATCTCGACCTTCCCCGGGGGTCCATCGTCGGCATTGCCGGATCGACGGGGTCGGGCAAATCGACGCTGCTTCAATTGTTCAACGGAATCCTGAGACCCACGCAGGGAACCGTATCGGTTCTGGACATTACGCTC
>NZ_ASSC01000273.1 GCF_000520735.1 Paenibacillus forsythiae T98 | reverse complement strand
CCCCCGCCGAAGCAGCCCCGGCTTCCGCTTGGCGCGGTATGGCATGAAGAGAGCTATAATCCGGATCAGATCGGTTACCTGAGAGAGATCAACGAGGCCCAGCGCCAGTTGCTGAAGGAGGCTGGGCTGGAGGCGAGGGACTGGACCAGCCGGGTAGCGTCCTTCTTCGCCGCCAACCCGGAATACGGCGACGCGAAGCGAACGCTGAAAGAGCAGGGCTTTACCTGTGGCAACCTCAAGGAGGAGTAACCCTTAAGCCCGGAGGAAAGGAACGCATCGATGACACTACAACAACTGAGATATGTGATCGAGGTGGCGGGCCGCGGTTCGATGAACGAGGCGGCGAAGCGGCTGTTCATTTCCCAGCCGAGCCTGTCGAATGCGATCCGCGATCTGGAGGATGAGATCGGGATTACGATCTTTGAGCGGACCAACAAAGGCATCTCGCTGTCGAAGGAGGGCGCGGAGTTCCTGAGCTATGCCCGGCAGGTGGTCGAGCAGGCAGAACTGCTGGAGAACCGGTATCTTGGCGCGAAGCCGTCCCCGCAGCATTTCTCCGTCTCCACCCAGCATTACGCGTTTGCGGTCAATGCCTTTGTGAACCTGGTCCGCGAGTACGGGCAGGACGAATACGAGCTGGCGCTCCGCGAGACGAAGACCTACGAAATCATTCAGGATGTCAAAAGTCTCCGCAGCGAAATCGGCATTCTGTATCTGAACGAATTCAACGCCAAAGTGATGGGCAGGCTGCTGAAAGACGCGGGACTTGTGTTCAACAGTCTGTTCACGGCGAAACCGCATATTTTTATCAGCATCCACAACCCGCTTGCCAAGCAGTCTCTCGTAACGATAGACCAGCTTCACGAATACCCCTATTTGTCCTTTGAACAAGGGGAGTACAATTCCTTTCACTTCTCGGAGGAAATTTTAAGCACGCTCTCGCATCCAAAGAGCATTCGGGTCAACGACAGGGCGACGCTGTTCAATCTGCTCATCGGGCTGAACGGATACACCATTTCTACCGGGGTGCTGAGCGCGGACCTGAACGGCAATGAAATTATTCCTGTTCCGCTGGATTGCGGCGAAAGCATCAATGTCGGCTGGATCTGCCACAAGGACACTGCTCTTTCGAAGCTGGCCCTTGCTTATGTGGAGGAATTGAAGAAGGCAACCGCCGAGTAATTTGTATAGGAGGAAATCCGCCGAATGGGCTGGATTCCTCCTTTTTTATGTCCTTTTTATAATAGGTATGAAAATTTTGGGATATTTCTTGCTTCCTGCCAAATTCCCGTCCCCCGGTAGAAGAGCCATGGTGATATTGGATTCCGCTTCCCCCTCTTCAAGCGTACCCCCGTCTACTACGTTAGAGCCATTTTTTCTATGTTTTCTGAAAGTGCATTGACCTTTTTCCAGGCGATAAATATATTTGGTGTAAGTGAATCGAAATCTGTCCGAACGTGAGCTTTCCGCTTGATTTTTATTCATAAACTTAAGGGGTGACTGCTTCGATGAAACCGGAAATCAGCATAATCGTGCCTGTGTATAACGTGGAGAACTATATCCATAAATGTGTGGATTCGATTCTGGCACAGAGCTTCGAGAACTTCGAACTGATCCTGGTCGATGACGGCTCTCCCGACAATTGTCCCGCCATTTGCGACAGCTACGCGGCCATGGATGCGAGGGTCAAGGTCATTCACAAGCCGAACGGCGGATTGTCCGACGCCAGAAACTGGGGAATCAATGCCGCAGAGGGCCAATATATCGGCTTTGTCGATTCGGATGACTGGATTGCCGAAGACATGTACGAATCGCTGTACAACTCCTTGATCTTGCATGAAGCGGATATTGCCGTATGCTGTCATTATTGGGTGGTCGACGGCGAACTGTCCCGGATAAACAACTTCGACGGCTACCCGTCCGTGCTGGGTCATGTGGAGGGGTTAAGCGAGCTGCTGACGGATGTGCGGATTAAGAACCTGGCCTGGGACAAGCTTTACAAGAAGGAGCTGTTCCGCAGCGTGCATTATCCCGTCGGCGCTTACTACGAAGATACTCCGACCACCTATAAATTGTTCATGCAGGCCTCAAAGGTCGCTTTGGTGAACATGCCCAAATACTATTACATCAGCCGGAAGGAGAGCATTACGGGCAGCAAAAATCTGAAAAAGCTGCAGGATAAATTCGCCGGCGCTTATGAGAAATACGATAAGATCAGAAGCCAGTACCGGGACAAAATCGATGCGAATGCCTGGGGCTGGGCCGCTAACATCGTAATCAACGAAGCCATGGAGCTGTACAATTTCCTGCTTCGGGAAAAAGACGGGCTCGATCACAGCCAGGATGTCGACAAGATCAAACAGTTCCTGCGGGAGAATCTCTCCGTAATCATGGGCGCCAAGCAGGTCGGACTGAAGCTGAAAATGGCCGCTTTGATCCTGTCGACCAGCGAAGCGTTTTACAGCCTGCTGTACAGCACGCTGATCTTTCCGTTCCGCAAAGAGAAGAATCAGAGTCTGATGTAGATTGCCCGTGAAACGCCGGTTCGGTCACGCATTCTTATTTACCGGGGAGGAACCTGTGATGCATATCGGAATTTTCATGCATACCAACTGCTTCGAAGATTTCTTCGTGAAGGGGCTCGGCATCAGCGAGCGAGAGTATGTCGAATCCTATCATAATGATTTCTCGTTCGATTATGCCCGTCTGCTGCGGAGGCACGGGATTGAAACAACTATCTACAATTTCACGAAGACCGGCAGCAAGGCCCGCACCTACCGCCATAAAGTCGTCGATTGTACGGTGAAGTTCATACCGGTCAATACCCCGTACCGTCTGTATGACCGGATTCCGTTCTCGCAGCGGACGCCTGTCCTCAAATTTGTCTCCCAGTATATCTCCACCATTCAGCCTGACCTTGCGCAAATGCTGAAGGACGACGGCATCGACGTCATCTATGCGCAGGAATACGCTTCGGGGCGATTTGAACGGCTGGCCGCTGTTGCTAAATCCGCCAAGATCCCCATCATTGCCGCGTATCACGGCGGAAGCATACCGGGGTTCCTGCTGCCGATCAAGAAACGGACTCTGCGGCAGGCCGCCTATCTGACGACGCTCAACGAGGATGAGCACCGCAGCATGCTGTCGTCTTTGCCCGGGATGAAAGACCGCATCCGGATCATTCCGAATTTCGTCAACCGCTCCATCTTCCACCGGGAGGACCGGGAGGAAGCGCGCCGGGCTTTGGGCCTTGATGATAATGCGCGATATATCATTACGGTCGGACGGCTGGACGAGCATCAAAAAGGGCATTCTCTGCTCGTCGAGGCGGTCAGGACGCTGAAGGATTTTCCCGAGCTGAAGGTGCTGATCGCCGGGAGCGGGCCGGATGAGCAGGATTTGCGGAAGCGGATTTCGGATGCCGGTCTGGAGGACAAGATCATCCTGCTCGGCTCGGTGCGCGACAAAAACGAATTGAGGCACTATTACAACGCCTGCGAGCTGTTTGTGCTTCCTTCACGCTATGAGGGACTGCCCCTTGTTCTTCTGGAAGCCGGCGCCTGCGGGCTGCCCGCCGTGGCCTTCAATGTGATGGGCGTCAGAGGGCTGATCCGGGACGGGGAGAACGGGCTGCTTGCGGAGAATCTCGATCCCCTCCGGCTGGCCGAGGCGCTTCGCAAGCTGCTGTCGGACCCGGATGCCCGCTCGGAGATGGGTGGCCGGGCGCTCGATATTGTCCGCAGCCAATATTCCGAGGAGATTATCGGCGCCAAGCTGAGCGCGCTGTTCACGGACAGTGTGGGCGACGACAGCGGCGTAAAGTTCAAACCGGCGGTTCTGGCCGGACATAAATAAGCGGATATCCGATGACCGTCAAGAGGAGGAGAGCTTAATGAAGCTTAGCGTAATCATTCCGGCGTACAATGTGGAAGGGCATATCGGCCATACACTGGAGTCGCTGGCAGGACAGACGAGCAAGGAATTTGAGACGATTGTCGTTGATGACGGCTCCACTGACGGAACGGGGCAGGCGGTTCAGGACTTTATCGACCGGGGAAAGCTCACCAACTGCCGGCTGATCCGCACGCCGAATGGCGGCGTCAGCGCGGCCAGAAACAAGGGCGTAGAGGAAGCGCTTGGAGACTACGTTATGTTTCTGGATGGCGACGATCATGTGGACCCGGCTATGGTCGAGTCTTTTGTCCGCGCTGTGGAGGACGGGGCTCCCGACATTGTATGCTGGAAATGGCTGCTGGTCGATGAGAACGGCAAGCAGATTTATGATTTCTACCGGGATATTCGCGGGCTTCCGGAGAAAATGTCGGGCGAGGATGCGCTGCGGCGGATATTGGTGGAGCGGACGATGCGGATTTGGACGGCGAGCGCCGCTTACAGCAAGGCGATGCTGGAGGAAGGCAGGGTTGCCTACGCGGCAGGCTGCATTAACGGGGAGGACCAGGAGTACACGTTCAAGGCTTTGGCGCGGGCGTCCAATGTGGTCTTTATTGAAAAAGTGCTGTCCTTCTATCTCCAGCGGAGCACGTCTATCTCAAGCGTCTATAATGTCAAAAAGTTTGATTATGCGGATGCTTTCAAGCGTGCGGCGGAGGTAATGAGAGGGCGTCCGGAGCTGGAGGATGTCCGGGATACCCTGCTCTCCCGCCATATGCTTGAGAACTATTTTTACAATCTGAAGACCTGTCTTGGAAGCACCGGCAATGTATCGATCCGCGCGCTGCTCCAGGATATCGACAAGCACTATCCCCGTTTGAATGAAGAGATGCGTCTGGTCATGAAGCGCCAAATCAAAGAGCACGGCAGAGTAAATGTGCAAATCCGTTCCTTTCTGATCGCTCCGGAGCTGTATTTGGCGCTCCTTGGATTCCGGCAGGCGGCTATACGGATTAAGGCCGGAATTCGCTCCAGACTCCGCCACGCGGCGGCATAACGCAAAAGCGTACGGGCAGCCATTCCATCATAAGCGTGATTGAATGATCCGGTTCACGCGGCAACTTTAGAATCACTCAAAAGGAGGAACGGTATGATAGCCAAACGCAGCATTCTTAATGTTTCCATCGGTTTACTCAGCCAGCTGGTTACCATTGCACTCAGCTTCTTTATTCCCAGGCTGATTATGCTGAATTACGGTTCGGAAGCCAATGGACTCGTCGCCTCTATTACGCAGATTATCGCCTATCTGTCTCTGCTGGAAGCCGGCGTCGGCGCCGCCTCCATCCAGGCGCTGTACCGTCCGATCGGGCAGAACGACCGTTCCAAAATCAATGACATTTTGGCTGCAACCTCCATTTATTACAAGAAAACGGGTCTTTACTATTTTGCCGCGGTTATTCTGATTGCGCTCGTTTATCCGTTTGTGATTGAATCCGGGTTTGACGCGCTTACGGTAATGGCAGTGGTGGCGCTCAGCGGGCTGGGCGGGGCGGTCAACTATTATTTCCAGGGGAAGTTCAGGGTGCTGCTGATTGCTGAAGGAAAGAGCTATATCGAATCCTCGGTTGTCATGATTGCCAATATCGTCAACAGCCTGGTCCGTATCCTGCTGCTGCTTCAAGGCTTTGATATTATAGCGGTGCAAGCGGTTTATTTCATCGTCATGCTGCTGCAAATTGTCGTGTATCGGCTGTATATCCGCAAGTATTACAAATGGATTGATCTGAACCGGAAGCCCGATTATGCGGCGATCAGCCAGAAGAACTCCGCGCTTGTTCACGAGCTGTCATACCTGATTTTCCGAAATACGGATATTCTGGTGCTGACCGTCTTCACCAATCTGAAGGTTGTCAGTATCTACGTTCTGTACAATATGGTGTTCAACTTTGTGGACAATCTCGTGCAAATGCTTAGCGGCAGCCTGAAGTTCGCGCTGGGTCAGAGCTATTTCGACAACCGGGCGAAGTTCATGAAGATGTACAATATGTACGAGACGTATTACATCGGCTTCATCTTTGCGATTATCAGCATGGTCACGATCCTGATTCTGCCTTTCATGGGGCTGTACACGGCCGGGATCAAGGACATGAATTACATTGATTATCTGCTTCCTCTGCTGTTCGCGGCGGCCAAGCTCCTGATTAACGCCCGGACTCCGGCGGATGCTGTAATCGAAATTGCCGGTCATTTCCGCAGCACGCAGGGAAGGTCGATTCTGGAATCGGTGATCAATCTCGTCTGCTCCATCGGATTTGTCTTGTTGTTCGGCATTTACGGCGTATTGATGGGCACGATTGTGGCGCTTCTCTACCGGTCGCTGGATATGATTATTTATTCCAACCGGAGGCTTCTGGAGCGCAGTCCCTGGATCACGCTGCGAAAGTGGGGGGCGAATATTGCGTTGTTCATCTTCACTCTTCTGGTTGTGGAAAGCGTCAAGCTTCCCATTCATTCTTTCTTTTCCCTGATTGTATGGGGGCTTGTGCTGTCTGCGCTGATCTTCCCCCTGTATTTTACGGTCAACGCCTTGTTTGAAAAGGGCGGGTTCGCGGTTCTGCCCGGGCTTGCAAGGAAGGTGACCTCACGGTTCAGGCTGGGCAAGAAGCCGGCCGCGCAAGGAGGCTCGCAGTAACAGGTGAAAAAAGGGAAAAGCGCCCGGCCTTGCGGCTTCGGCGCTTTTTTGCCGGTGCGTTAAGCACCCCGGCCCGCTTGC
>NZ_ASSC01000272.1 GCF_000520735.1 Paenibacillus forsythiae T98 | reverse complement strand
GACACAGACCCGTCCGCTCTCATCGCACAGATCCAGGTTATATTTCTGTATCTGCCTTGTGGCCGGGATTGTTTCATCCATTCGAACATGCGCCCACATTTCCGGTACGCATGGACGAATAATCTGTACCTCTTCTACCGCATATGGAAGAATCGGCTTATGCTGTTCCGGGTTGCCAGTCCCGTCCATATGGAAGCCATTCATTATCAAGCCAATGGGTGCTTGAAGCGCAGCATCCATCAGACTGGGATGGAGTACATAACGGTCTTGCCGCTGCGTGACAGATTTCGGCAGAGAAAGCTTTGCAAGCACCTGATTTTTTCCCAGGTACAATTCTGTAATTGCCTTATGCCCAGGTCCATATTCCATTCCGATGGAATTAAAGGCATTGTAACATTGCTCAGCCGTCACGATACCCTCAGCACACTTCGCTTTTATTAAGGATATATCCATTAGGGAAGCTTCGGCAATCGCCTGCACCTGTGCGCTGCCTTGACTATGCACCATCCAATCCCCGCCACCATCTTCGGTGAAAATTTCGTAGCTGATCTCGCCGCTGATCTCCCGAGAGAGTGCGATATGCACGAGAACAGGATGCTCCTCCACGATGATTGGACGAGCCCATACTACATTTTTCAGAAGAACTCCGTTCCCTTGTTCTTTCGACTCGCCGGACGCCTGGCTGATTGCTGCGTGTGCCATCTCAAGGTATGCAACGCCAGGAAGAACTTTTCGTCCATTCACCTTATGATCGGTGAGAAAAAACTCCTCTCCCGAAAATGTGGAGCTATACCGCTGCTCTGAAAAGTCCGAAGTATTCTGATGAACCAGAGGATGCAGAATGGATGCCGCCGCCAGCGCACCGGAATTGCGGTCCACAGCAGTCAGCGGCTCTTCCTGCTCCTCCACCCAGTAACGTTCCCTCTCAAAAGGATACGTCGGCAGAGGAACCCGGCAATATCGGTCATTGGCAAAAAGCCCGCTGTAATTAAGGGCATAGCCCTGAACGAATAGTTCGGCAACAGTGGACAACTGCTCCAAATAGTCGCTTCCATCGCGGACGGAACGGCAATGTTCAATGCACTGATTCCCGTATCTCTTTAAGGATGCCTGTTCCCTGTGTTCGTTTTCCTTAACTTGCGAAACAAGCACTTTTGCCGTCTTGCCCTTTTTAAGCCAGATGCCTAATACATCCTCCAGTTCCCCAACACTGCTTATGACGCAAGCCAGGCGGTACTGAAAATGCCTTCTGCCCTGCATCAGGGTGTAACTCATATTCCCGCAATTCACCATTAGCTCCGAAAGGCAAAACTCCTGTAGCTGGGCGGCTTGCTCGCGTAGCGCTTCAAACGTCCGGCCCGATAGCACAATCAAGTAACCCGGCTTCTCCGCAGGTTTCCGCATGAGCTTAGGCGCTTCCTCGATGACCAGGTGCACATTAGTGCCGCTAAATCCGAAAGAACTGAGGGCCGCACACCTTTTGACGGAACCTGATGTGTTCCAATCTTTCAGGGAAGAATTGACATAGAACGGGCTTTTTTCAAACTGGATGTTTGAATTGCCAGATTCAAAATGCAGGGTTGGGGGAATTTGCTTGTGCCGCAACGCCAGCAATACCTTAATAAATCCTGAAACTCCCGCCGCCGCCGCCGCGTGGCCAATGTTGGTCTTAACCGATCCTATGGCGCAGAACTCCGTTTTGTCCGTATACTTGCGGAATGCCCGGCTCAGTGCGTGATATTCGATCGGATCGCCTAATTTAGTGCCGGTCCCGTGAGCCTCCACCATTTGGATATTCTCCGGATTGATAGCGAAATTTTCATATACCTCACGCTCCAACCGCTCCTGAGAAATGGCACTCGGAGCCGTCATCCCGTTGGTTGTGCCATCCTGATTCATCCCGGACCCCCGGATGACGCCGTAGATGTGGTCACCGTCCGCTATCGCATCCTCTAAACGCTTGAGCACCACCGCCCCGACAGCCTCTCCAGGGACGAATCCGTCCGCACGGTCATCAAAAGTTTGGCAACGTCCGGTCGGTGAAAGCATTCCCATACCATTGTAACTTTGGTAAAAACCCGCCGTAGTTTGAATAGAGACGCCTCCCGCCAGCGCCATTTCCGTTTCTCCCGTCCATAAGCCCTGACAAGCCAGATGAATGGCAACCAGCGAGCTGGAACAAGCTGTATCTACTGTAACCGCGGGTCCTTTCAGGTTCAGATAATAGGCAATCCGCGCCGGAATAATGGAACCGGAGTTGCCCATGAATGCATGCGCAGGAGGATTTTCACCTAGTAGATGAACGTAATCTCCGCCGGTATAGCCCAGATAAATTCCGCATTTCCGGTTCCCTACACCCTCTCCTGCGTAGCCGGCATCCTCCAAAGCTTTCCATGATTCCTCCAAGAAGATTCGCTGCTGGGGGTCCATATAACTCGCCTCTAGCCCCGATATATTGAAAAAGAGGGGATCAAATTTATCGATATCGTCTAAAAAGCTCCCATACTTGCAGTAATCCGAGCCCTCCGGAAAATACTTGGACAGGTCCCAGCGACTTACTTCACCAACCAAATTAGTACCCGACGACAAATGGTTCCAAAACTCGTTCAGGGACTTCGATTTCGCGAATCTCCCGCTCATGCCGATAACGGCGATCGGCCCCTTGTGAATTGGAGAGCCTGCTGTTTCTTCACCCCCCCCGGTTGTCAGCACCGGGCGTTCCCCTCTTCGGATAAAGCGGCTGCCTGCGGCAATGGCGGGTCTTGCGATTTCCTCCCGTTCGCTGTAGACCTTAAGCGCTTCTTGCCGTGCGGCCTGATTAGCGGTGTAACCGGCAACCTTGCCCCCGTATTGGGAATATATGAATTCAGCGAGCTTGTACACCGAACTGTAATCGAATAGAGCGATGCTCTCCAATTCAATGGCCAACGTATCGTTAATCAGCTTGACCATGTGAACACCGGTGATCGAATCCAATCCGTAATCCGCAAAAGGACGCCCCGGATCGATTTCCTTCGCATCCAGCTTCAACGCTTCGGACAAGTGATCCATAACAATGCCGCGGATATACATTGTCAACCGTTCATTCTCTGCAGACGCATCCTGCTCGCTCTCCAATGAAGCTGCCAGGAAAGGCGAACGTTCCGCAGTGGCAAATTGATCGGCGCTAGGGCCGTTCGGCGCTTTCACAGAAATAGCGGTTTCTGCCGGAGCCAGCTTGTCCAAGATCGCCGCTGAATGCTCCGATAGAATGAACCCGGTCAGTTGGGAGACAGAACTGTAATCGAATAACGCGATCGTCTCTATTTCAATTCCCAGAGAATCATTGAGAACTTTAACAAAATGAACCCCGGTGATCGAATCCAGGCCGTAATCTGAAAAGCTCTGTTCGTCCTGGATTTCTCCTTCTTCCATTTTCAAAAGACTCGACAGATTCTCGCGAATCACCAGTCTGACATGGTCGGCCGCCGTATGTTTAATCGTTTCAGGCCGTCTCGATATCTCGTTTGTCATCAGTTTTTCTTTCCGAATATGCTGACTGGCGCTCTGAGCAGCATCCCCCTGGCTGACTCCATCTGCACTTAGCTGCGCCGCCTGCAAACGGAGAATACCGTCACTCTCCGCAATAATGATCTGTTGCCCCAATTTGTGGGCGGAAGCCGCCGGGAAGTAAACGCAATGATAGCCCTCGCCTTCCAGAACTCTCTCCCAGGTTTGAGGAGAGAGCCCTGGGGAGCCGGGAATACGAAGCTTAGAATCTTCATACAACCACCATCCCTTTAAAAGGCCGAAGGTCAGGTGGGTAAACAGAGAGTTCGAAGCCAACTCGTTCAGCAGCAGCAGCCCGTTTGTCTTTAAGGCCGCTTTAGCATTGCGAACCGACTGTCGGATGTTTGGAGTGGCGTGCATAACGTTGGCGGCAATAACCAGATCGTACGTTCCTGTGGCAATCCCTTGCCCGGCAACAGGTTCCTCTGTATTAAACAAACGATAGGTCAGGTACGGATAGTCAGGACCGTATTCTTTTTCCGCATGGTGCAGGAAAGCTTTGGACAGATCGGTGTACGTATACTCCTGCACGTATTGTTCGACGGACTTCAGCTTCCGAAATACCATCGAACTCGTTCCTCCGGTGCCAGCGCCAATCTCCAGAATCCGGATTTTTGCTTTCGGATCAAGCTTCGCGCGTGCCTGCACGTAAGCTACTACATGATCCGCCAGCGCTTCATTATAGTAATCCGCGATAGCATTGTGCTTATATATTCCCTCCACCAAGTCCATGGAACCGCCGGGAAATATAATATCCGTGGCAAGCGAACGGCCGCTTACAATTTCAGGCAAATTCTGAAGGACGGCTTCTACCAGCAAAACCTGCGCCTTCATATTCGGGTCGGCAATCCAAAGTTCCTTTTGCCTGTTCCATTCCATCCATTGTGCAGTCATCTCCGCCGGCTCTGTTTTCATGACAGTATACGTGAATCCATCACTTTGCAGAAAGCCTTTGCGCACAAATAACGCTATGCTTTCTTTAAGCCACCGCTCATACATATCCGGCAGGCCAGTCTTTAATTTCAACGCCGCGATATCGCCGGATTCCTCTAAGAACCATCCCGCTGATTGAAGCTGACTCCACAGGAGGTCAAGCAATAACTGGCCCATCTTTTCGGATTTCTCGATTAAATCCTTTTGAATACGCCGGATTCCGGTGTCGTCCACCATCGTCATCCGCATCTCCCTGATCAGGGATGGAGTAAACTGAGCATTGACTTCCAGCCTCTCCTCGTTTCGCACACCCTTTAGGCTAAGCGGCCTCGTCGTCTTCATCAAAGCCATTTGTCTTACTCTTCCGGCAAGAAGCGTTTCAAGCGCCGCCATAGCTTCCTCGGATTCTATTGATCCAATGCCTGCTTGCGCCATGCGGTCCTGATATTCTTTTGAGGCAACAACACCGGCATTTCCCCAATAACCCCAATTCATCACCTTGACTGGACAAGCCCATTCCAACGATAGTTGATGGGCAAAGGCATCCTTGAATACACAGCCCGCAGAATAGTTGCTTTGACCCGGCGGCTTTAAGAACGAATTCAAAGAGGAGAAGAATAAGACAAAGTCGAGTGGTTCCCCGTTAAATACTTGGGCCAGCCGAACGCTGACATCCGCTTTTGCCGCAATCCCCGCCCGGAATTGTTCCTCTTCCATATTAGCCAGGCTTTTATCCAGCAAAACGATCGCGGAATGGATCACGCCATCGATATGACCGTAACGCTCCTTGATTTCCCGATAAGCCTGCTGCAAAGCATCCCGGTCCCTCGCATCCGCTGAAATGTAGAATGGCGCGGGTCCAAAGGATGCGAGTCTGTCAAGTTTACGTTGAAGCGCTGCGCTCCCTTTACTTCGGCCAATCCACACAACACGGGCCTGATAGGTGCGAATCATATATTCGCTCCATACCTCGCCGATGCCTCCGGCTCCACCGATAACCACATAAACGCCGCCGGCTTTATAGAGCGATTTCTCCGGATGATCAGCCATTGTCTGTGGAATCAATTGCCGCTTAAACCACTCGCCGCCGCGGTAAGCCCAGCTATCGCCCTGCTCCTCCGAGTCCATCTCCAGCATCTCCGATACCGGCCATTCGCCTCCCGATTCAAGATCCATAAGCCGGATCTTCCAAGCGGGATACTCCTTGGCCATGGTACCGACCAGCCCATGAACACTTGCATCGGCAGGATTTACTGACTCGCTCGGATGAACCGGCTGGGCTTGTGTGGTCACGATTGTCCACCCTAAATTCTTGGTTCCATATCCCGACTCAAGCAAAGCCTTAACGAGCCTGAACAGTTGGAGAACGCCCTGCTCTTGTCCATCAATCAGCGCTTCGTCGGTCACGGAAGGCCGGGAGCGCTGCGATGACGCCCATACAATATGATCGATCGAATCCAATTCCTTTAACTGCCGGGAAAGCTCGGACGCCGAAGCGAAAGACGCCGGATTCAGATGTTTGGCGTTCATGTACTGCTCCCTGATAGACGATGAGTCTTCTCCGACGCAGCCGATCATCAAAACGCGATCGGCAGGCTCCGGCCAACGGTTTCTTGCCGTTACAGGAACCGTATCCCATACGGGAACAAGATTGTGGCTTCCAGCCGCCCAATTGGTTGGAGCGGGAGTTTCCATTTTATCGCGGGCCGTTGTTGCGCCGTTGTTAGGCTCCTGTTCCATCACTCTGGCGGATAACCCAATCATTCGAATACAAAGATTGCCTTCATGATCGTAATAATCAACATCGATTTTTTGCACTTTATCCTGTGCGGTGCAGCCTTCGCTGTACCGGATCCATGCCCACATGGACGATTCGCAAGCTCCGACAATTTCAAGCTCCTGGACGGCAAAAGGCAGTACGGTCTTTAATTTCTCGGCATTGCCGGAGCCCGCTAAATCTTCCGGATTGACAATCAAACCAATCGCGGCCTGCAAGGCAGAATCCAGTAAGGTCGGATGGAGAACAAACTGTTCCGCCGTGTCCTCAATAGAGAAGGGGAGGCTTAATTTGGCAAGCACCTGCTGGAAGCCGACATGCACCCTTTCAATCCCCCTCAGACCGGGACCATAATAATAATCTCGGGATTTGGAGATTTCATAGCATTGATCTGAGGTAAGCGCGGCCACGCCGCATTGGGCTTTCAGGTCTTGTATATCCAGAGCCGGCCTTGCATCCGAATCTATAAATGTCGCTTTGCTCTTACAGTGCAGGACAAGATCAGCGCCAGCCTCCCTTCCTTCCCCATAAATCTCAACTGAGATTTCACCATTCTCCTCAGGAACGAGTCCAACATGGATGCTTACCGGTGCATCGGCGACTGTAATCGGTCTGATCCATGTTAAGCTCCTGATCCGGATTCTAGAGCGTTCCGCGCGCAGCTCTCCGGCTGCCAGTTCAACAGCAGCCCGAACCATCTCAAAATAAGCTACGCCCGGTAGAATTCGTTCTCCATTTACCTGGTGATCGGACAGAAAAAATTCTCTGCCGGTAAATACTGAACTGAAACGCTGCTTCGTAAGATCCGATGTATTTTGGTGCAGCAGAGGATGCAGTAAGCATGCCTCTATCGCAGCTGCAGACGGCTGCTGTGCTTTTACGGACGGAACGGGCAGCCAATAACGC
>NZ_ASSC01000271.1 GCF_000520735.1 Paenibacillus forsythiae T98 | reverse complement strand
CAGTACCGCTTTGCAGTCAGCGCTCAAACACCTTGCTGATGCGTATAAACGATTTTTCACAAAACAGAACAATGCTCCCTGCTTTAAAAGCAAGAAAAATCCGGCACAATCCTACACCACCCAAATTCAAGGGAAAAGCCAGTCTCCGGAAGTGAGTATAGTAGAGAGACGGATCAAGCTTCCTAAACTGGGATGGGTGAAGTTTGCCCAAAGCCGTGAAGTTATCGGGCGCATCATCCATGCCACTATACAGCGCAGTCCTTCGGGGAAATACTTTGTATCCGTGCTTACGGAAACCGAAGTAGAGGCGCTGCCGAAAACCCATTCCGAGGTGGGGATTGACTTGGGACTGAAAGAGCTTGCGGTGTTGTCAAATGGCGAAGTGCGTGGCAACCCCAAATTCTTTCGTACCTTGGAGGACAAACTG
>NZ_ASSC01000270.1 GCF_000520735.1 Paenibacillus forsythiae T98 | reverse complement strand
TTTGCCGCCGCAGCCCGCAAGCAGCGAGACGGCAAGGCCGATCACCAGCAGCAGCGCCGCCAGTCTTGTTGTTCTGCCAATCATTTGCGAATCTCTCCTTTCTCCCAAGGAACCTGAACCGCCTCGAAGCAAACGCCCCGCCCAGCGGGATTAATTAAATATATGCGGATGCCCGGGGTTTGGTTAAAGCTGTCTTGGATAATGGGATAAGCTTCGCGGAAAGGAGCGGGGCGCGCGGAGGAAGGATATTTCCATATTGCAATGCATTGAGGTCATAGTGCGAAAAAACCGGGTTCTACCGGAGAGTGAGCGGTTTCAATCGCAGCAGCCATCCCAGAAAGGCGGAGCAGAACTGCTTCTTGCCGACAGGCGTCGCCGACAGCCACTCCTCATCGCCGCAGCTCATCCGCAGCAGCCATCCGCAAGAATGGTCGGCGATAAAGGAGGCGTATTGAAAAGACCAGCCCCGGCTGCTTCTGGAGCAGATCCGCAGCTCTCCTGAAGTATGTCTGATTTTAACGCTTTGGGCGAAGCTGGCGGACAGCCGGGGGTCTCCCGTAACGAGTTCAACATACCGGCTCAGATCATGCAAGGAGCAGGAGTCCGAGATGCGTCTGATTTCGTCATACTCGAATCTCGACATCAGAAGCGCGGGGCTCTCTCCGCTTGGCTGCTTGGGGAGTGAAATGCCGCTTAGCAGAGCGCATATCCCTTTTTTGCACCCGCAATCTCTCAATTGATAGCAGAAGGACGCCAATGTCTCATGACAGACAGCGATGATTTGATCTATATGCACGTATATGAACAGATCATTCTCCGCATCTCCGCTTGTATAGGTCAGGCGGCAGATCCGGTCCGTGTCTTCCGGCAGGCGAAGCAGCTCTTGCTCCAAGTGCTTCTTCAGGCCCTCCGGCATCAGAAATCGGGATACTTGCTTCGACTCGTCAACGTTCACTGTAATCGTTTCCTTCCGGTTGTCCGGATTGGGACGCTTTCCCCTCATTTCCGGCTAAATTTCTGGCATTCTTTATGTTATTATAAGCTAATTTTAAGGTAAAATTAAGAAATGACGGGTACTATTTATATTATGAAATAACTGTAACGAGGTGATTTCAAATGAAAATGATGATTACATTCCAAAATAAGCTCGTACCCGTATATTTTACTACGGAAAATAAGCAGCCGACTCAAAAAGTGCTCCGAATTCTGACAAGCACCCTGGAACACAAAATCAATAAAGGCAAGACTGCCCTCAAGAAATGCTTGAACTCTTTGATTAGTATCGAAATTAAAGGCTCTGAGGCCATTTTGCACAGCTACAGCGAGAACGATACTCTCGCACTGTCTCTCTATTAATGCTGGCGGAGGACCTTCCTTACGCATCGGCAAAAGAGCATCTCCCGAAAGGAAGATGCTTTTTATTTTGAGCTATTTAAGCCGGATTACCCGGTATCGTCTGTAGTGATTGCACTTAGTCAGCGGCAAATGAATGGGAATTCATCAGTCAAACAACCTGGTGTTTATTAAATGCTCGGTAAGTCAAAGGCAACAGCAGAGCTATGACGATTATGGCAAATCCCGCCATGACCTTGTACTCCGGAATCAACTGCCCAAAAATATGGTACACCTCGTAACTGGTTACTCTATTAAAACTATCAATCATATTACTTGGCAGCAAATGCATCATGTGATTGAACAGACGGCTGCTTTTGCTTTCCTTAAGAAGCATTGGACCGATAAGAAAAATGACGATTGCAATGATAACGGGAAAGGGACTCCTCATACGGCTGGACAGCCACAGCGTCAACGCTCCCACCAGCAGACAAGCCAAACCGCCAATGAAGACCGCCCACAAGTACGTTTGAAAAACCGTGTAGGACACAGGCGCCATAAATTCAATCATTTGTACACTGGCATTCCCTCCGTCAAATCCACATATCCCCAGCATCAATAGCGTATAAGTCGTCAGCGCAAAGACAAGCAGTCCCAGAGACACGATGAAGCTGGCTTTCAATTTGGCGACGATAACCCTGTTGCGACCATAACGGGAGGATAAAATGATGGAGTCAGCCCCGCTCAGGTATTCACCTGAAAACACGGGAGCTAGACAGAGCGCGATAACGAAAGCAGTGAAAAAAAAGACATACTGCAGATTCTCAAACACATTCTCCCAACCGGTAACATAGTTCATTTGGAAGGGAACAGGGATGTTCTCATTCATTTTGATGAAAAAGGCCATATCTTCCGCCGAATAGTTGCCGTACGAATAATTCATGTTCAAATACCCGCGAACCTTTTCCAGCCGTTTCTCATAAAAAGCTTGGGCGTCACTTGGTTTCAACTTGTTGATAACATAGTAATTATATTCCCCTATGGGAGAAAAAGCGAAACGAATCAAGGAATCAATCTGTTCATCCTTTACTTCATATTTGGCATAGGCCTCCTCGGTAATCTCGCCTTTCTCATTAAGATTTTTCGGATCATGCCAAAGCTTATAATGCCGATTAACCGCATCTGCTGCTTTTTCCACGGTTAGGGGACCGGCAAGTTGACGGTTGTACTCCTTCCGCAAAGGGAAAGTGGCTATTCCTTTTAACTCTTTACCGTCCTTACCCGTTATCCACGCACCCGTAACCAAAGTACTTATCATTAATAGGATCATTGCTATCAAAATCGCAATCCCTGCATAAAATGATTTCCGGCGCATGATCTTGCGCAGCTCGAACCGGGTCAAGGTATCCATCGGTCATGCCCTCTCTTTCTCTTCGTCAGTTACTGCCACCTGTTCATCCTGAAAGTGATGCAGATAGAAATCCTCCAGCGTAGGCGCAACCAATAACGCGTGATGCGCGGGTTTCACCGTGGACACGATGCGCAGCTCCACCTGATTCCCTTCATGCCGCAGATTGCTCACACAGTAGCGGGCGTTCCATTCCTCCGCCTCCCGCGCTGGTATGTGGCATGACCATACGCAGCCTTCCATCGTAGTCGTCAATTGTTCCACCGTACCGGTCATCAATAGCCCTCCCTGCTTCATCACCAGAATCTGGTCAGCTATGTATTCCACATCCGACACAATATGCGTCGAAAGGATGACAATCTTGTCCCGGGCAAGATTGGCGATAAGGTTGCGGAAGCGTACCCGTTCCTTGGGGTCAAGTCCCGCTGTCGGCTCGTCCAGCACCAGCACGCGGGGATCGTTAAGCATCGCTTGGGCAATACCCAGCCGCTGCTTCATCCCCCCTGAGAAAGTGCGGATCTTCTTGCGGGCTACCTCCGACAAAGCCACCGTCCGCAAAAGCTCCCTGGCTTTACTCTTAGCTGCGGGCAGAGTTAACCCCTTTAGTGATCCTACATACCAGAGGAACTCCTCTGCGCTGAAATCGGGGTAGTAGCCGAAATCCTGCGGCAAGTAGCCCAGCATATCCCGATAATGCTCCCCCATGCTGCTGATCTCTTGACCGTTCATCTGAATCTCTCCGGATGTCGGGTTTAGAATGCCGCAGATCATCCGCATCAGCGTTGTTTTTCCTGCGCCGTTGGCCCCTAGCAAACCGTATACACCGCTGGTCAACCGGGTCGAAATGCCGTTCACCGCTTTTTTAGCGGAAAAATGCTTGCTTACCTGATTCAAGGTCAGTTCGAGCATCTCATGCTTCCTCCTTTTCCAGAATGTTACACCGGTATTCTTGATGCGGTCTCCAGGCTCCTGCAAGTCTTCCTCACCCTGCGTACCTCGAAAGCGATGCCTGCGGCTGTGAGCATCAGCAATGCCTGCCACAACCCGATTGCCGATGATTCAAACAGCCAGAGGGAAGGATTGAATGTCAACACCGTCTGCAGCAGCGCCACCAGTCCGCCGTAGGTCAGGCAGTAATATCCACAGCTTGGGGTACGAACCCGATTTAGCAACCACAGGCAACCGAGACAGGTCAAATTAAAGGGGACGAGCAGATAGAGCAGCATAACCGCCACTTCCAGCTGCATCCAGGCACTCAATAATACGGCCAGTAGCATCAGGCCTGCCAGATCCGCCATCCCGAGCAGACTCATGCGAACCAGAGTCAGCTTCTCCAGAAGATGGCGCGTAGTGAGTTCAATCTCCAGCATGCGGCAGCTTAAAGAACGGGTCAGCGTCTGAATCCCCGCTATGACCAGGAGCGGCGCAGCGATGGAAGTCAGCATGACAACCTGAACATTTCTATCTTGTTCCTGAAGAGAATTGTGCAGCAGTAGACCCATCCCGAGAACAATCAGCAATTGCACAGCCCACACCTTCCAGCTGATGAAGCGAAGCTGGGTCATATAAAACTGCCCAAAGGACGTTCTACGGCTCGCCTGTGTTCGGTGCAGCACCTCTGCCGCCCCTGTTACGGTTTCTTCCAGCTGCTGCTGGCTAACGGGGGGCGAGGGGTAGTTCTTTAGAGCCGCGATGATGGCATGTTGTGAGTTCTTGTTCACCGGATTCACTCCTTTGCAAGTAGCGTCTTAATACAACCAGCCCGCGCTTCACCCGATATTGCACCATGCACACATTCACTCCCGTTATTCGGGCAATATCGCGGAAGGTCAAATCCAGACAATACCGCATGAACACCAGTTCCCGCTGCTCATCAGGTAACAACTGGAGCAACTCATGTACCAGTTGCTCCCTTTCCACCTGCTCCTCAATGAAACAACTTGATTGTAGAGCCGCCCGGTCCGTTGCCTCCTTCGCTTCCTCCCAGGATAGAGGCGGCCGCTTCTTCATGTGATCGTTGCATAGATGGCGGGCGATCGTGTATAAGTAAGCGCGGCATTTTCCGGTATTTGTATAACTCTCGATGTGGCGGCAAAAACGGTAAAAAGTTTCCTGGGTTAGATCCTTCGCTTCTTCATTATCCCGTATTCGCCAGCAGCAGTATTTCTGAATACCAGCGTAATGCCGATCAATTAGCGGAGTCAGATATTGAGTTTCTCCTTCCTGAATGCGCCGAATCCATTCACCCTCCTCCACCTCGTCCCCTCCTCTCTACTATGTATAACTGTTTTTTTCTTAGAAAAAGTGAAAGCATTTTGTGTCTTTCTTGTGAAGTTATTAGCCCTTACGTTTGACCTTGTCTTGCAATAAACTGTCGGAACGACAGGGTTAGCTTGGCAAGCTTCTTTTCAATTAGGAGGGATTGCTCAAGAAATCTCTTCCTCCAAGCAATCCCAAACGTACAGACCTTAATCCTCCAGTTCCCGCCGCCAGCCGTATTTGCGGGATCGAGAGGACGCCGCCTTCTGCCCGGAGCCCGCCCCGGCTTTCCGCTTGGATTTGGCCTCCTTGGCCGTTTGATACACTAGCTCCCGCTGGGTTTTGTGGTAGCTCTGGAGCCTTTTCTCCTCAAGCTCGCCGCTCTCCACGGCCTCCAGGACGGCGCAGCCTTCCTCCCGCTCATGCCGGCAGTCCGCGTATCGGCAGCGCGCCGCCAGCTGCGCAATATCAGCAAATGCCAGCTCCAGCCCGCCTTCGTCCTCCCATAGCTGAAGCTCCCGCATGCCCGGGGTGTCCACGATCACTCCCCCGGCAGGCAGAAGAAACAGCTCGCGGCGCGTCGTCGTATGCCGGCCCCTGCTGTCCTCCTCCCTTACTTCCTGGGTAAGCTGAAGATTTGCGCCGCAGAGCCAGTTAACCATTGTCGATTTGCCGCAGCCCGAGGACCCGGTCAGCGCCACCGTCCGTCCTTCCCCGATGTAGGGCAGCAACGATTCGCGGCCGAAGTCCGTATGCGCGCTGACCGCATGTACGGGAACTCCCGGGGCCGCCATTTCCATCTCCGCGATTTTGGCCCCCGGATTCTCGCATAAGTCCGCCTTGGTCAACAGAATGACCGGAGACGCCCCGCTGTTCCAGGCCATGATGAGATATCTCTCCATCCGCCGGAGATTGTAATCGTCATTCAGCGCGCTGACCAGAAACAGGGTGTCCACATTGGCGGCCACGATTTGCTCCCTTGGCTGAGTTCCGGCCGCCTTTCGGGAGATTACGCTGCGGCGGGGGAGCATACCATGGATGACGACATATCCTCCCTCCGCTTCCTTGACTGCGGTCCAGTCGCCGATGGCGGGGTAATTGCCGGAGGCCT
>NZ_ASSC01000269.1 GCF_000520735.1 Paenibacillus forsythiae T98 | reverse complement strand
CGGCGCGCCGCCGGAAACTGCCGTTATTCTTGAAGCCTGGGAGAGGGAGGAGCCGGGAATACGTAGGCGGCGCCGGAGAAGATAGGAGAGACTATTCATGAAAAAACTTGAAGGCGGAATATGGGAGAGCAAATTTATTCTACCCGAGTACCGCTCTGGGATAGAGCATGATCTGAGGGAAAGCCAGCGTCGCAAGAAACCCCTTCTGGATGAGCAGCAACTGGAGGAGATCGACAAAGCGCTCTATTACTCGCAGCTCGACAAGGTGCCCGTTACGCTTAAGCTTTGGGACCCATTTGACGATCGTACGGCCAAGGGTATTGTATTGCAATTTGACCGGCAACTCCGGCGTATAAAGCTCCAGTGGTCTGAGGATGACTGGGATTGGGTAGATATGGACGAAATCTTGTCAGCAACTACATAAACAACAAAAAGGCCTTCCCAAATCGGGAGGGCCTTTCATCTTTACCACAAGACTATAGATAGAAGCCTATTGAGTAGATTGTGCAATTCATAAGCAAAATGTGTCCGTACCACAAACTAATTGATAGGTCTTTGTCCACCGGCCATGCCAACAGCGCGCGCGATATGGTCAGCCGTCTGGAAACGATGGTGCTGAGCGGCGCCGATCTTCCCGTTGCCGTCGTCCGGCAGCAGATAAGCTCGGCTATCGATATTTTTGTCCATCTGGCGAGGCTGCGGGACCGCTCAAGACGGGTTACGGAGATCAGCGAGGTAATTGGGCTGGATGAAGGAGAGGTGCGTCTGAACCCGCTGTACGAATTCCGGGAAACCGGAGAGAGTGGAGGCCGCGTGCTGGGCACGCTGGAAGCAAGCTGCAATCCTTTGCGTAATACAGGAAAGCTGTCCATGGCGGGAGTGGTTTCTAAATCCATTGGCCGCTTTGAGGACGGGGTGCAACAAGGAAGGGGGGCAGACTGATGCTCGAAAGATTCAGAAAAAGCCGGGGACCGGCTGATCGCACAG
>NZ_ASSC01000268.1 GCF_000520735.1 Paenibacillus forsythiae T98 | reverse complement strand
ACCGCGAAGCGGCCGGCCATGGAGCCGGTATTCTCGCGGTACAAAAAGCCGCTGACCATAACCTCTCTGCCCTTGAAATCCTGCTTGTACCTGTCGAGCGTGCCCACTGTTTCCGAGAAGATCTGGGGATATATAGGAATGATTGGCTGAGCATACAGCTTTCGAGCCAGGGCGGCGAATTCTGCGGCGAACGGGTCATCCGTCCGGAACCGGGCCGATTCCCTGGGAACGGCCGAGGCATAGTTTAACGATATTCCCTTGTGGGCGGCGGCGGCGCTTCCGAGCGCGCGGTCCGGCAGAGCGAATCCGAGCAGCAGGGGAAGCAGAAAGACGCTATACAGCGCGGCGCTGCCCGCCCGTGAACGCGGAAGCGGATGGCAGCAGCCGCATATGGCGCTTGCTCCGCCGAATAGGGCCTGAACAGCCAGGCTGAGCGCCATGAATGAGAGTGGAACCGGACAGAGCCTGATCCAGACTGCGAGCTTTGGCGTAACATAATAGTGGAGCGCATCATGCCGCGCCAGGTGCTCGATGTAGACGGCGAATGCCAGCAGAACGGCCGCCCGGAACAAGTAATGGCGCTTGATGCTGCCGGAATGATACATTATACGTCTCCTCCCGCAAGTGTAACAAGTGTAATAAGAAACCCCCGCACCGCATTCACCAGACTTACAGCCATCCCGACAGCAGAATCGCCCCGGTAAATACAGTAGAGGCTATCAGAAAGAACAGGTACACCGCAAATCTTGTCTTAAACAGCGACATCAGCATCAAGGCATTCTTGAAATCGAGCATCGGGCCGAGGACCATAAATGCCAGCAGCGACCCGGCCGGGAAGGAATGTGCAAATGACGAGGCCACGAAGGCGTCGGAGGTGGAGCAGAGCGACAGGATAAAGGCGAAGCCCATCATGAACAGATAGGAGCCAAGCGGTCTGCCGCCGATGGAAGCAAGGCTGCTCTGCACGACGAAGGTCTGGATGAGGGAGGTAAGCAGGCAGCCGAATATCAGATATTTTCCCATATCAAAAAAATCATCCGCAGCATGCGTGAACACGGCGGCGAGCTTGCCGCCGACAAAGGGTTCATGGCGCTGCGCCTCATCGCCCCGCTGCATTGAGAGGCGCAGCGGCGAGCGCTTGACGGTGGCATAGACAATGAGACCGATGATAAGCGAGACGGCGAGGGCCAGGCCCATCCGGGCGTAAGCCAGGCCGGGATGGGTGCGGAAGGCGGCCAGGGTGGCGCTGAAGACGATCGGATTCAGGATAGGCCCCGACAGGATGAACGCAATCCCGACATGCAGCGGCATTCCTTTGCGGAGCAGCCGCCGGACGAGCGGAATCATTCCGCATTCGCAGATGGGGAAGACAACGCCCAGAAGACACGCGAACAGCAGCGCCGGGAGCGCCCGCCGCGGAATCCAACGGGTAATCGCTTCATCGGGGACGAAGACTCCGATGACCGAGGACAGCAGCGCGCCGGCCAGTACGAAAGGAAGAGCCTCCAGCAGAATGCCTATAAAGCCCGTTTTGAACGTATAGAGATAAGCGCTGTCCAGCAGCTCCCGCCGCTGGGGCAGCCACAGGACGACCGGGATGATCAGAAAAGCCGCGGGCAATAGCAGCGGCAGCATTTTAAGGGGCGAAAAGACGGTCATGCGGCTTCCCTCTTTCTGTCAGCGGAACAGGGCGGACCAGCGCTCGGCCAACTGCTCCCCGTTGATATTCGTGCCGATGAATACGAGATAAGGCGAACCGGGATAGCGGGAATCCTCCCATGTGGTCCTTGAACCGGCATGCTGCACCAGCTGCACCGGCTGTCCGCCGGGGAGCGGCACATGTCCCTTGGCGCGCAGCAGCCTGTCCGCCCACTCGCGGAAGAACTGTTCAAGCACCGCCTTCGGCAGCGTTTGGCCTTGGGGAAAAGCAAGCGTTACGGCGTCCACCTGCGAGAACGAAGCGGCGTGCTCCCCGGGCGCGTCAATTGACCTGGCTTCGCTTCGCCCGGCCGCCGTCTTCCGGAGGGCGCCTCCTTTGAAGCTCAGCGGCGCCCGCCCCGGCAGCGGCTTCGCCTCCTTCGGGACAATGCCGTCCAGCAGCGGCTGCGCCTGAATCCGGCTGTAGGCCGTGAATTCAATCTCCGCATTGGCGTTCCGTTTGCGGATCAGCTGCTCAATCCTGGATAGAGTGTCCCGCGCGACGAGATCGCTTTTGTTCACAATAATGAGATTTGCGGAAGCCAATTGGCTGCGCAGTGTGCGCACAAGCTGTTTGTCCGCAGCCAGCCGGCTGTTATACTCAAGCACATGTTCGGCATCGACCAGCGTCACAAGAGCCTGCGACGACAGCCGCGCCGCCCAATAAGGCTCATGCAGAGACCGGACAATTTCATCGGGGTCGGCTACGCCGGTAAGCTCGATGAATATCACGTCGGGATGCCGCTGGATCAGCAGCTCCAGACTGTCTCCGAGTTCTTCCCTGCGGCTGCAGCACACGCACCCGTCCAGCAGCTTCTCAACCGCCGCCCCGGTCTGCTCCTCCAGGATATAGCCGTCCACATCCTGTTCGCCAAGCTCGTTCATCAGCACTCCCGGCTTTAGTCCGCGCGCGTAGCTCTCTTTAAGCAGGGACAGCAGCAGGGTTGTCTTGCCGCTTCCCAGAAATCCGCTTAAGGTGATTACCGGTATTCTCATTTTCTCTCCTCCGATTCTCCGATTCTCGGAACTCTCCATAAAGATTGCTATAATCCCAATTCTATCTATACGTGTCCGGCAGCCTATAAAGACCGATTTTCTTGCGTTCGTTTAATTCAGGCGCTTGCATTTTACATACGGGATAGTTGACATAAGAGAATTAAAGTGATTTAATCGTAATTATTACGATTAAAGGAGTCGAGTTCATGAAAAAAATACCCGTTACCGTGCTTAGCGGTTATCTCGGTTCAGGCAAAACGACGCTGCTCAATCATATCCTGCACAACCGGGACGGCCTGAAGGTGGCTGTCATCGTCAACGATATGAGCGAAGTGAATGTGGATGCCAATCTGGTTAAATCGGGAAATACGCTGTCGCGGACCGAAGAGAAGCTGGTGGAAATGTCCAACGGCTGTATCTGCTGCACGCTGCGCGACGATCTGCTGCTTGAGGTGAAGAAGCTGGCGCAGGAGGACCGGTTCGACTATATTCTGATCGAATCCTCGGGAATCAGCGAGCCGGTTCCGGTCGCGCAGACGTTCACGTATGCGAGTCCCGAACTGGATGTCGATCTGACGGAGCTGGCCCGGCTGGACACCCTGGTAACCGTCGTGGACGCGAACCGGTTCTGGCACGACTTCGGCTCGGGCGACAGCCTGCTTGACCGCAATCAGGGAATGGGCGAGGGCGATTCCCGCGATATCGTCGATCTCTTGATCGACCAGATTGAGACCTGCGACGTGCTGCTGCTGAACAAATGCGATCTGGTGGCGGAAGACGAGCTGAACAAGCTGGAAGCGGTTCTCCGCAAGCTTCAGCCTGCGGCCAAGATCATCCGGACAGTCAAGGGCGTCGTCGATCCGAAGGAAATTCTGAATACCGGCTTGTTCGATTTTGAGCGAACGAGCATGTCCTCGGGATGGATCGCCGAGCTGAACAAGGACAGCCATGCGCCGGAGACGGAGGAATACGGCATCGCTTCCTTCGTGTACCGTCGAAGAAGACCTGTGCATCCGCAGCGTCTGAGCTTCTTCTTCAGCAACTGGCCGGCTGAGGTGGTGCGCGCCAAGGGCTTCGTCTGGATGGGGACGCGTGGCGACATTGCGGCTTCGTTAAGCCAGGCAGGGCCTTCTATCCAGTTCGGACCTGCCGGTTACTGGCTGGCATCGCTGCCCGGGCCGCAGCGGCTTGAGATACTCGAAAGCGAGCCGGAGCTCAAGGAGAAATGGGACGAGCAGTGGGGGGACCGGATGACGGAGATCGTGTTCATTGGAATGGATATGAACCGCGCCGATATCGAAGCGAGGCTGGATCGCTGCCTGCTGACCGACGAGGAGATGAAGCAGGATTGGAGCAAGTTCAACAATCCGCTCCCGTGGCCGTCCGAGGAGGAGCTAATGCCTGCGGGCGATTAAGCGGAAATGAGAGGAAGCGGGGTTGGTTATGATTTTGACATCCATGCGCAATGTCGTGTTCGGTTATGGAAATGAACCTGTGATTCATAACCTCTCGCTCGATATCCATACCGGACAGTTCGTCGGTATTACCGGTCCGAATGGCGCGGCCAAGACCACACTTCTAAAGCTGATGCTCGGCCTGCTGAAGCCATGGAGCGGCACGGTCGCGCTGTACAGGGAAGCGGATGGCAGAAGGCCTGTTATCGGCTATGTTCCCCAGCAGGTCGCTTCCTTTAATAACGGATTTCCGAGCAAGGTGATTGAGCTTGTGCGTTCGGGCTGTTATTCGCGGCTTGGCCTGTTCCGCCGCTTCTCGGCGGAGCAGGAAGCTATAGTGGAACGCAGCCTGAGACAAGTGAATATGTGGGAATTCCGAAATCGCAGAATCGGAGAGCTGTCGGGCGGACAGAAGCAGCGCATCTGTATCGCAAGGGCTCTGGCTCAGGAGCCGCGGGTGCTCGTACTGGACGAACCGGCCTCCGGCATGGATCTGGAGAGCCGTACCGGTCTTTACCGGTTGATGCGGCACTACGTAAGCAGCCATGACCGGACGGTCATTATGGTTACGCACGGCTTGGAGGAGAGCCGTTCTTACCTGGATACGTTGATCAGCCTGGAACGAAAGGAGAGCGGGGACTGGAAATGTTTGATTACGAATTCATGCAGCGCGCATTTTGGGCAGGAGGCTTGATCGGTATTATCGGCCCGCTGCTTGGAGTGTATTTAATGCTTCGGCGGCAGGTGCTGATGGCGGACACCCTCTCCCATGTATCGCTTGCAGGCGTGGCGCTGGGTTCGGTGCTTAAGCTGAACCCTGCACTCAGCGGCTTCATGGCGGCTGTGATAGGGGGGCTTGTCATTGAGCGCCTTCGCCGCCTGTACCGTACATACAGCGAACTTCCAGTCGCTATCATTATGACCTCCGGCCTTGCGTTGGCGGTTGTGCTGATGAGCATGAAGCAGAATTTAAGCAAAAGCTTCAGCTCCTATCTGTTCGGTTCGATCGTTGCCGTAAGCGACACCCAGCTCCGAATCATAGAGATTGTCGCTGCGGCAGGGCTGATCTTCTTCATTGTGCTGCGCAGACCGCTGTACAGCCTGACCTTTGAGGAAGAAACCGCCCGGATCGGCGGCGTGAATGTTGGTCTTCTGTCCTTCTCCTTCGCTGTGCTTACCGGCATGACAGTCGCCGCATC
>NZ_ASSC01000267.1 GCF_000520735.1 Paenibacillus forsythiae T98 | reverse complement strand
CCAGCCGGAATTCCGGCTGGCCTGTTTATGTTTGGATTTGGAGTCTATTTTTATAGCCTCGACTTTTACACCACAGACAGGAAACGCTCCATATCTTCGTCCACTGTTGTGATGCCGCCGATGCCGAACGTATCGACCAGAACCTTCGCCACATTCGGGGACAGGAAGGCCGGCAGCGTCGGGCCGAGGTGGATGTTCTTCACGCCCAGGTAGAGCAGCGCGAGCAGAACGATTACGGCTTTTTGCTCATACCAGGCAATGTTGTAGGAAATCGGCAGCTCGTTGATGTCCGCAAGTCCGAACACTTCCTTCAGTTTCAGTGCGATGACAGCCAGCGAGTAGGAGTCGTTGCACTGCCCCGCGTCCAGTACGCGCGGAATGCCGCCAATGTCGCCAAGGTTGAGCTTGTTGTACTTGTATTTGGCGCAACCAGCCGTCAGGATGACCGTATCGCCCGGCAGCGCCTGCGCGAAATCGGTATAGTAGTTCCGGCTCTTCATCCGTCCGTCGCAGCCCGCCATAACGAAGAAGCGCTTGATCGCACCAGTCTTTACTGCATCGACCACCTTGTCGGCAACACCCATCACAGCCGCGTGGGCGAAGCCGCCGACAATTTCACCGCTCTCAATTCCGGTCGGAGGCGCACAGGTCTTGGCCTGCTCGATAATAGCGAAGAAGTCCTTTGGAGCGCCGTCTTGGCCGTCCGGGATATGCTTGATGCCGGGATAGCCCGTGTTGCCTGTCGTGTACAACCGGTCCTTGTAGCTGTCCTTCGGCGGCACGACGCAGTTGGTCGTCATCAGGATCGGGCCGTTAAAGCTGGCGAATTCCTCATTTTGCTTCCACCAGGCGTTGCCGTAGTTGCCGACAAAGTGGCTGTATTTCTTGAAAGCCGGATAGTAATGGGCAGGCAGCATTTCGCTGTGCGTGTATACGTCGACTCCCGTTCCCTCCGTCTGCTTCAGCAGCTCTTCCATATCCTTCAGGTCATGGCCGCTGATGAGAATACCCGGGCGGTCGCCGACGCCGATGTTCACCTTCGTAATTTCCGGATTGCCGTACGTCTCCGTGTTGGCACGATCCAGCAGCGCCATCACGTCTACGCCGTACTTGCCGCATTCCATGACGAGACCGACCAGCTCGTCCGCCGTCAGCTCATCGTTTAATGTAGCTGCAAGTCCGCGCTCCAGGAAGGCTTGCGCGCTTGCTTCATAATAGCCGAGCACTGCGGCATGCTCCATATAGGCGGCCATGCCCTTCAGGCCGTAAGTCAGCAGCTCGCGCAGGGAGCGGACATCCTCGTTCTCGGTGGCGAGCACCCCGACAGCCGACGCTTTGGCTTCCAGTTCTTCATCGGTGCCCGGCGTCCAGAGCGCGGCGTCATGGCCGCCTAGCGGAAGAGCCGCAAGCGAGCCATCCAGCCGTTTTCTCCAGCCGTCGCGAATGGCAATCCCTTCTCTGACTCTGGCAATAAATCCGTCGCGGTCAAAATTGGCGTTCGTGATGGTAGCGAACAGACTCTTGATAATGAACTGCTCCGATGCGATGTCGGTTACTCCGAGTTCCCGGCCTTTTACCGAATATATGGAGATTCCCTTCACTGTGTACAGCAAAAGATCCTGCAGACCCGCAACATCGCTCGTCTTCCCGCACACCCCCTGAATGGTGCACCCCGTTCCTTTGGCCGCCTCCTGGCACTGAAAACAAAACATACTCATTGAATAATCGCTCCTTATCTTCATTTTCTTCCGTATGCCGTCTGTGACTTTACTTGTTACTACTGATTGTAGTAGACTGGCGTCGAACTATCGGTAACAACTGTTACGGTTTATCTAAAATTATTTCAAAAATTGGAGGAGTTCGATGAAGCCCGAGCCTGGCGTGCTGCAGACCTGTCTGTTTTTTCGCGGGAAGAGTGTGGAGGAGCTTGACGTCTTGCTGGAGACAATGCGGTACAGCGTCCGGGACTTTCGCAAGTCCGAGATGATTATCAGCGAAGGCGAGACAGCCGACAGGCTGGGGATTGTGCTCTCCGGAGTGGTGGAAGTTCACAAAATTCATCCCGGCGGAGGCGGCATAACGATCGCCAGACTGGAAAAGGGGCAGACTTTCGGGGAAGCGGTGCTGTTCCGGAGGGAGAATCTATACCCGGCCACCATTATCTCTGCGGGGCGCAGCACGGTGATGTTCATCGGCAAGCAGGAGCTGCTTCGCCTGTTCGCGGCCGACACCGACATGCTCGCCCGGTATATGGAGAATCTCTCCGAGCGCCTCGTCATGGTCAACCGCAAGCTTGAAACTCTGTCGGCCGGTTCGCTCCGCCGCCGGGTTGTGCATGATTTGCTTCGGCAAGCGGACTTCCAGGGTGCGGACACGATCAAGCTGCCGTTCAGCCGCAAGGAATGGGCCGAGCACCTGAATGCCGCCCGCCCTTCCCTGTCCCGGGAGATGGGCCTGCTGCGCGACAATGGCTGGATTTCATTCAAAGGCAATACGGTCACGCTGCTGGACCGGAAGAAGCTGGAGGAGCTTTACGAAGACAAGTAGAGACTCTCCATCCGGGACAATATTCTCCGCTCGACTCGGCATGATGGTTTATGCAAAAAGACACAGCCCCAAAAAAAGACCTTCCGACATTAAGGAAGGTCATTTCTCTTCGGGTCTCAGCACCCCGTCAGCAATTAACGCTTGTTCAAACAACTGCACCAGTTCGCCGTCATAGTGGATTCCCGAGAGCCGCTTCAGTTCATCCATAGCGACCTCGGGAGGAAGCCCCTTGCGGTAAGGCCGGTCGGAGGTCATGGCGTCAAAGGTGTCGGCAATGCCGATAATTTTGGCCTCGGGCAGAATCTCTTCTTCTCTGATGCCGTAAGGATAGCCGGAGCCATCCAGCCGCTCATGATGCTGGAGGATAATTTTGAGTGCTTCCTGCTGATCGCTGGTTAGGTTGCCCGCCACCGGCGAAGCAAAGACCGCGCTGCTGAACAGAAACATCGCCAGCATAAGGAGCGGTCCGGTGGTCAGTAGCTTCTTGAGCATGTTTGATTTCCTATCTGAATTGGATTCGTTTTCACTTCATTATTATCAATTATTGTCGTCTACCAGATTACTCCGATATGAAAAATGCGAGAAATTTTATGCAATTATTTGGATTTTCTCTTAGGCTCCCGGGCATCCAATTTCTCCTGTTCGTACTGCCGAATCCAGGACTTCACCTGATTCTCGGGAATCGGCCGGCTGATGTAATAGCCCTGGACCTTGTCGCATTTCATTGTCTCCAGGAAATCCAGCTGTTCCTTCGTTTCGACCCCTTCCGCGGTGACGCTGAGACCCATATCATGACCAATGGCGATAATGGAGCCGGCCAGCGGCATGCTGCTGTTCTCATCAGGGATGCTGTCGATAAACGACTTGTCGATCTTCAGCGTTGTAATCGGGAGCTGCTTCAAATAGCTGAGGGAAGAATAGCCCGTCCCGAAATCGTCAAGGGCGATCCCGATCCCCCATTTTTTCAAATACTCCAGCTTGGTGCTGATTTCCTCGAAAGATTCCATAAATATAGACTCCGTAATCTCCAGCTCCAGATACCTGGGGTCAAGCCCCGTTTCACGCAATATCCTCAGGACGGTATCCGCGAAATCGGCGAGCAGCAGCTGGATCACCGAAATATTCACCGAAATATGATAGGGGCCGCGGCCCTGACGGTGAAGTCCCGCAAGAAAAAGGCACGCTCTCCGCAGAACCCACTCCCCGATCGGCACAATCAGGCGGCAGTCCTCGGCAATCCGGATAAAGGACAAGGGCGAGACAAAGCCCAGATCCGGGCTGTTCCAGCGAATCAGCGCCTCGAATCCCCAAAGCTCTCCCGTATGCAGATACACCTTGGGCTGGTAGTTCAGGAACAGCTCGTTGTTGTCGATCGCTCCCCGCAAATGCTTCTCCACGATCATCCGTTCGTCAAAATGCCGCTGCATATTCTGTCCGTACAGGACATATGTGCCTTTGCCCGCCTGTTTGGCCCTGTACATGGCAATATCGGCATTCTTAAGCAGCTCTTCGGCGCTCTTGCCGTCCCGGGGATACTGGGCGATGCCGACGCTGATGGAGACATGCACGGTGCTGTCGCCGAGCTGAAACGGCTCTTTGAAGCTCTGGATCAGCGCCTCGGCGTAGAACACCGTCTGCTCCGCCCGCTCCATATTTTTCAGCAGGATAACGAATTCGTCCCCGCCGAACCGGTAATGCCTGCTCTGATCCGGGGCCCTTCCCAGCAGCCGCTCTCCGGCCAGCATAAGCAGCCGGTCTCCGAAGGTATGACCCATTGTATCGTTGATATACTTGAAATTGTCGATGTCCAGAAAGTACAGCGCGGCCTTGCCGTCTTCATTCTTCTCGATGTACTCCTTCAATTCCTCCGTCAGGGACAACCGGTTCGGCAGCCCGCTGAGCCCATCGCTATAGGCAAGAAGCCGGTGCTTCTCCTCGCTGGCCTGAAGCAGCGCCTGGTTCTCGACCACCTTGTTGTACTGCTCCAGCAGTTCATCCTGCAGGGCGGTCAGTTCCTCATAGGTCGACTCCAGCTCCTGGTAGCTCATCTGAAGCTTGCTCTCGTAACCCTTAAGGTCCGTGACATCCGTCATCGAACCGGCAAACCGGACATATCCGCCTTCCTCGTTCCGCAGCACCTTGCCTCTGGCCTGAAACCACTTGTATTCACCCGATTTGGCGCGTATGCGGTATTCGCTGTAATAGTACGCCGTCCGCCCTGTCAGGTGGTCTCTGCGCTGCCGGTCCTCCTGTTCGAAATCCTCGGGATGGATAATGCCGCTCCAGCCGACATAGAACTCGTCAAGCTCCCCGATTTCATAGCCCAGAAGCTCGTACCATCTGTCCGAGAAATAATAGGTCATCGTCGTCATATCAAGGTCCCAGATTACCGCGTCGGCCCCATAAGCCGCCAGGGTGAACCTCTCGTTGCTCTCGGCCAGCTGCTTCCGGATTCTTCTGACCACCGAGACATGGAACAGCAGCACGGCGATGAATACAATCAGTACGGAGAACATTGCAATGAGGATCAGCACAAAGCTTCGATACGTCTCGTAAAAAGAGAACGGCTTGTTAATCACCTCGCTGCCCGGCGGAAGGTCCTTCACTTTAACATGAAAGCGCTCCAGTTGGTTGTAGTCAAATACATTGCGGCTTGTGCCGGCGTACGAGATGGCGATGCGGTCCGGACTTTCTCCGCTCAGGACGCGAAGCGCCACATTCGCGGCCTTCTCTCCCAGAAGCTTCCCGCTGAGCAGGTTGCCGCCGAATGCGCCGTGATTGAGCCCGTATTCATACATGTAGTAGAGCGGGACCGTGCTGATAGCCGCAACTCCGCTTGAAAACCGGTCAAGCTCGGTCACCCTGCCGGTCACATCGCTGTAGAAGGTGGTAGCGAGCAGGATGCTGTCGGAAGGAAGCGACGCGACCGTCCGGTCGATCTCCTCTTCTGACAGTTGATTCATGCTATGGAGCTTCAGCTCAGGGTGCATCAATTTAAGCTTCTTGATCACCAATTGGGCTGTGGACAGGCCGCTCTCCGAGTTATCGTACACCAGATAGACATTTCGGATGGAGGGATTAATGTAAAGCGCCATTTTTATCGTTTCGGAAGGGTCGATATTCTCGATGACGCCGGTGATGTTCTTGTGGTCCTTGATCTGGTCATAGCCGACCTCATTGATGCCGCTGAAAATAATGGGCGCGTTATCCAGCAGTTCTTCCCGGTTCTTGACTGCAAAATCGAACGCGCGGTCGTCCGTCGTTATAATGGCGTCGATATGTAATTTTGAGTATTTGCCCTTGATCAATTCGTAAAAGCGTTGCAGATTGTCCTGATTGGGATACCTCTTCCAGTCCAGATATTCCGTATAAATGACCGGAGGCGCCTTTGAGCTCTTCAATCGCTCCTCTATGCCGTCATTCTGATTGTCCGTCCAAGAGAATCCTTTATGATAGGAATGCAGAATCAGCACATTCTGCTGGGGAGTGTCAGCTTGATAGGCCCGGACATCTGCAGGATGCAGGATTGGCGCGAAGAGCAGAACCAGCAATATTACGCTCCACAAGCGCCTTTTATGAGAATACGCCATTCCTGTTCCCATATGCATAACCCACTCCTTCATGCCCATCATCATGCTCGCAGGAGCAAACGGGAAATTTCGACATTATACTAATTCGCGGCCAAATTTATACCTCCTTCTATATGTCGGAAGAAAGTGGTGAAATTTAAATGGCCGTCTTTATTTTTTGTGAACTTTCATATGCTAACCGGTTGACATACGATGTAAACGCTTTTATACTGATTGTATCTTCCAGCTCTTTCTCCGAATTATCAACTATTTCAAGTAGAACAGGAGCCGATAACATTGACCATTAAAAATGAGATCATGCTGATTACGTACGCCGACAGCCTGGGCAAGAACCTGCGCGAGACCGCCGAACTGCTCTCCTCCCATTTCAAGGGTATTATTGGAGGCGTTCACATTTTACCTTTTTACCCCTCCTCCGCCGACCGCGGATTTGCCCCGCTTACTTATGAAGAGGTCGATCCCGAGTTTGGAAACTGGGAGGATGTCGCCAAGATTGCAAGCGATTTCTATTTGATGTATGACTTCATGATTAACCATATCTCCCGCAGCTCGGCTTATTTCAAGGATTTTCAGGAGAACAAGGATGCCTCTCCCTTCCGCGATCTGTTTATCCGCTACAAGGACTTCTGGCCGGGCGGCGAGCCGACGCAGGAGGATGTTGACGCCATCTACAAGCGCAAGCCGAGAGCGCCGTACATTGATGTCACTTTTGCCGATGGCACGACCGAAAAAATCTGGTGCACCTTCGACGAGGAGCAGATCGACCTCAATCTGTATACGGAAACAACGAAACAGTTCGTGAAGGAACAGCTTCAGGGACTGGCCGAACGGGGCGCTTCGATCATCCGTCTGGACGCCTTTGCATATGCTACCAAAAAGCCGGGCACAAGCTGCTTCTTTATCGAACCGGACACCTGGGAAATGCTTGATGAGGTCAAGGCGATCCTGGAGCCGTACGGAGCGGAGCTGCTTCCGGAAATCCATGAGCACTACAGCATCCAGCTGAAGCTTGCGGAGAAGGGGTATTGGGTATACGATTTCGCGCTGCCGATGCTCGTGCTGCATGCGCTGTACAGCGGCAAGTCGGAACGGCTGACCCACTGGCTGAACATCTGCCCGCGCAAGCAGTTCACCACGCTGGATACGCATGACGGCATTGGCGTTGTCGACGCCGCCGACCTGATGACCCCCGAGGAAATCGAAGAGACGAAGAACAACCTGTTCTCCCAGGGGGCCAATGTGAAGCGGGTCTACAATACGATGGCTTACAACAACCTGGATATCTATCAGCTCAACTGCACCTACTATTCGGCCCTGGGCGACGATGACGACGCCTATGTGCTGGCCCGCGCCATTCAATTCTTTGCTCCCGGCATACCGCAGGTCTACTACGTCGGGCTGCTGGCCGGCAAAAATGATATCGAGCTGCTGGAAGAGACCAAAGTCGGACGCAATATCAACCGCCATTACTACACGAAGGAAGAGGCCCTGGAAAATCTGGAGCGTCCCGTGCTGAAGCGGCTGTTCGCGCTGATGAAGTTCCGCAACAGCTACGGCGCTTTTGACGGTAATTTGACGGTGGTGGACAACGGGGGCGGCTCCAAATTAGAATTGATCTGGAGAAACGGACCGCTTCGCGCCGTACTGTCCGCCGACCTTGCCACACGGGTGTTCACCGTGCATTATACGGATGAGCATACCGGCGAAGAGACGCTGCTGACCGGAGTGTGACCCTAAGCCCCATATTTTAAGGACAGGTTCCTGGCGGGACGCGCTTCACGCCAAGCGGTGATGAGCGCGCTCCCTCTTCGGGAATCCGCGACAGGAGCGACCCTATGCCCACCATTAAAGACGTCGCTTTACAAGCCGGGGTCTCGGTTACCACCGTATCCCGCGTGCTGAATAACCGGGGATATTTAAGCGAAGAGTTGAAGAAAAAAGTATACAGCGCCATGGAGCAGCTCAATTACCGCCCCAACGAGCTGGCCCGTTCGCTGAGCCGATCCAGATCGAATCTTATTGGACTGATTATTCCGCATGCGGGCCATCCCTTCTTCGGCGAATTAATCAGCCATATCGAGGAGCATGCCTATCTCCACGGGTACAGGCTGCTGCTGTGCAACTCCCGTCTGAACGGGCAGAAGGAAGCGGAATATATCGATATGCTGCGCGCGAGCCGAGTCGACGGCATTATCCTGGGCAGCCACACCCTGGAGGTGGAGGACTACCGCCAGATTCACCTGCCTGTGGTCACGTTCGACCGGCGGATCAGCGACGAGATTCCGTATATTTGCTCTGACAACTACAAGGGCGGAGAGCTGGCAACTGCGCTGCTGGCCGACAAGGGCTGCCGCAAAATCGCCCATATCGGCGGCCATCCCCATCCGGATCTGCTGGCGCTTAAACGGCTTGACGCCTTCGAGGAAATCGCCGGGCGGCGCGGCCTGCAGCATGTGGAAATGCATACCGACCTGCACGGGTTCGATTTTCCCGAATACGAGCGGCTGGCAGAGCGGCTGCTGGAGGAGCATCCCGATGTGGACGGCATCTTTGCCAGCAGCGATATCATCGCGGCCTATGCGCTTAAAGCATGCCTCGCCAGCGGGCGCCGGGTGCCCCGGGATATCAAGATTGTCGGCTACGACGGCATTTCGCTCCGCGGCCTGTTCTCACCCGATCTCACAACCGTATCCCAGCCGATTGCCGAGATGGGCCAAAGGGCGGTTGATCTCATCATGGCGCAGGTGCGGGGCGATGCCGTGCCGATGGAAAACATACTGCCTGTTACGCTGGTCCAAGGCGGGACAACGTAGACAAAAGGTGTTGAAGCATATTGCTGTGAGCATGGATGTGTACTTCGTTGACGCTCCAGGATCAAGGGGATGAGGCCGCGTTGTTTGGATTGAAGCTCAGCGTTCTGGTAGATGGGCAAAAGGTGCAGGCTTTTCAAATCCAAACCCTTCATACATCGAGAATTCCTGAATTTATGCAGGTATTGGAGGCCGTTTTAGCTGAATGGGAGACCAAGTGGCGGAAAAAACTGTATCTACGCAGGTGTGTGCTACAAGGGAGGTGTTCACACGGCCAAAAGATGCACAATTTCAGGCTTTCTTCCTG
>NZ_ASSC01000266.1 GCF_000520735.1 Paenibacillus forsythiae T98 | reverse complement strand
AGCGGCTCGGTAGGGCAGGAAGCCCTGGCACCCGGCACAATTCAGCCAGAGCATTTGACCCCCGGCATTATTGGCAGCGAGCACTTGACGTCATCGTCTGTTCAATCAGAGCATCTGGCAGACGGTTCGGTGGAAGGCCGCCATCTCGCGGCTGGAGAAATTACCCTTTGGCATCTGTCAGAGGAAGTGCGCTCTGCGGAGCTGCTGCCTGACGGCTCGCTCCCCGGAAATAAGCTTGCGCCAAAGAGCATTGGCAGCGACCGGCTGGCGGAAGGATCGGTAGGCGGAGCGGAGCTTCAGGATGAAGCGGTGGACGGCTCGAAGCTCGCCTCCTTCTCCATCCAGTCCCGCCATCTGGAGGAGGGAAGCGTGCAGAGCTACCATCTTACTCCTTCTTCCATCGGCAGCGAGCACTTGACGTCATCGTCTGTTCAAGCGGAGCATCTGGCGAGCGGCTCGGTAGGGCAGGAAGCCCTGGCACCCGGCGCGATTCAGCCGGAGCATTTGACCCCCGGCATTATCGGCGGGGAGCATCTCCGTCCCTCCTCCATCGGACTCGGCCATCTCCAGCCGGATTCGGTCTCGTCCGTCCAGCTTCAGGACGGCAGCGTCACCTCCGGCAAGCTGGGAGAAGGCGTCGTCGGCTCCGAGCACTTGGCGGCGGAATCCGTTACTGGAGAGCATCTGACGGACGGTTCAGTGGAAGGCCGCCATGTTGCGGCTGGAGAAATCAA
>NZ_ASSC01000265.1 GCF_000520735.1 Paenibacillus forsythiae T98 | reverse complement strand
GAAGCCGCTCCGGCAATTCACGGCGCTTCCGGCATGGACGGGCCCGTGCTGCCCGATCCCATGCTCCGGGAGAGCGAAGAGCATGCGGTGGATTTGATTATCCGTATGCTGATGGAGTCAGAAGGCGATATTACCCTCGTTCCCGTAGGGCCGCTGACCAATATTGCGATGGCGATCCGCCGGGAGCCGCGCATTGTTCCCAAAATCCAGGAAATCGTCCTGATGGGCGGCGGAACGTTCGGGAATTGGACACCGGCGGCGGAGTTCAATATTTGGGCCGATGCGGAAGCCGCCCAGGTGGTGTTTGGTTGCGGCGCTCCGGTAACGATGATCGGGCTGGATGCGACCCATCAGGCGCTGGCGACTCCAGAGATTAACGAACGGATCGGGGCTATCCGTAATCCGGTCGCCGGATTCGTGAGTGAGCTGCTTTCTTTTTTCGGGAAGACCTATAAGGAATTCTTCGGTTTCGAGCATCCGCCCGTGCATGATGTATGCAGCGTAGTGTACTGTATTGATCCGTCGGTGTTTGACTGCCGGGTCCTGAATGTGGCCGTTGAGACCAGAGGCGAGCTGAGCTACGGCATGACGCTGGTTGATGTTCACGGTGTAACGGGCCGGACGCCCAATGCCATGGTTGCGCTCGGCCTTCATCACGGGAGGTTGTGGGACGTCATTATCGGCGCGCTGGGCCGCTACTCGTAGGAGGAGATTAATGCGATCCATGAATGCTGGGCAGGATGCCTTATATGAAATCACGGCAGCAAGGAGCGAACTGGCCGCATACCGCGGAAGTTTCGCTCCTTTTCTCAAATATAAGACAGTACTTATTCCGTATCTGCCTCTGATAGCTTCAATTACGGGATGTTTGTCCCAACCTGCCTCAATCATGGTCATGACAAGTTTTACCTAAATTGTCGCTCCCCTTTCGCAAATCGACAAGATGACTTGAGGATACATCGAATATAATAAGAAAAACAGCTCATTGGGTGGTTATAAATGAAGAGAATAATGTTTACTGGCGGTGGCTCTGCGGGACACGTAACCGTAAATATCGCGCTGATTCCGAAATTCATTCAGGCAGGCTGGGAAGCCGGATACATTGGGTCGGTGGATGGGATTGAAAGGCAATTAATTAACTCTGAATTAAATGTGAGCTACCACTCCATTTCTACAGGGAAGCTGAGACGGTATTTCGATTGGCAAAACGCGAAGGACCCTTTTAAAGTAGTAAAAGGAACTGCTGAGGCGTACCGGATTATTAAGAAGCAAAAACCTGACGTTGTATTCAGTAAAGGCGGATTTGTTTCTGTTCCTGTCGTGATTGGAGCGTGGTTGAACAAAATTCCCGTAATCATCCATGAATCGGACTATACCCCAGGGTTGGCGAATAGACTTGCAAGTCCATTTGCCAGTATTATTTGCACCACCTTTCCGGAAACAGCTGCTGCTTTTAGTAACAATAAATGCCGCTACATAGGTCCCGTACTTAGAGATGAATTAAAACATGGAGATGCTGAACGAGGACGGATATTTACGGGGTTTTCCGAAATGAACAAGCCCTCACTCTTGATAATGGGGGGAAGCTTGGGAGCGCGAAGGATAAACACTGTGGTTCGGGAATCCTTATTTCATTTAACTAAAAATTTCAGAGTCGTACATCTATGTGGAAAAGGCCAACTGGACCCCTCTGTATCTCATCCGGATTATCGCCAATACGAATACATAAACGAAGAATTGCCAGATGTACTGTCTATGTGCGATTTTGTTATTTCTCGAGCTGGCTCTAACTCAATCTTTGAGTTCTTAGTCTTAAAGAAACCGATGATCCTAATTCCACTGACTAAAGAACAGAGTAGAGGAGATCAACTTCTAAATGCCGCTTCATTTGAGCGGAAGGGTTACTGCAAGGTTGTGCAGGAGGAACACTTAACTTCGAATTCTTTGATAGCTAGTGTCAATGATCTGGCAGCCAATAAAGAGCTTTACGTTCGAAACATGGATAAATTTCAGCAGATTGATGGATTAACACTTCTTTATAACTTGATTATTGAAACGGCACAGAAGTAATTTATATTCAGATACCCTGAAAGTTACTCATAGTGCAAGTCTAAAAAAGACAACACGAAACTAGTACATACGATAGTGGAGAGCTTGCCTCGGGCAGCTCTTTTTTGTTCATTTATATTGGGGAAAATAACCATGTACTTAATTATTAGTTTAATCGGGAGAAAAAGATAAGTCTATAAATTTCCAGAAATATATATTAGTCTTGGATATACCGGCCGGTGAACCAAGCTCTATAGGGAGGTACATTATGGCAAGCGAGGCAGTATTGAAAAGAGCGTCAGAAGCCTTTCAATTCGATTGGAGAACCTTGATCTTGATTAGCAGCTCAACGAATGAAGTATACCGGTTCACTAGAAACAATCAGCCTTATATCTTACGGTTATCTCAGCGGCCCTCGGCTTATCTTGAAAAAATAAAAGCAGAGCTAGAGTGGATCTCCTATTTAGCCGACAATGGAGTACACGTTTCGTTACCGATTAAGAGCTATGATGGTCAGTTAACCGTTATTTGTAATGAGTCTGATCAGAGTATCATTGCTGCTTCATTCGAGATGGCAGCGGGGCGGTTCTTTGAAAAAGACCAGCCACATATGTGGGGAACGGCTATATTCCATAAGTGGGGAGAAACGATGGGGCAAATGCATCGACTTTCAATAGTCTATGATGCTATAGGTGTGAAACGGGATGATTGGGCAATCTGGAGAATAGACAACCCTTGGCTACAGCAAGGTGATTATCAGGTCATTCTTGAAAAGTTGAGATCGCTGGAACAGTCCATCGCCTCACTTCCTCGGGGCAGCAATGCGTATGGGTTGATTCATAATGATTTTCATCCTTATAATTTCTATATAGATAACGGAGATATCACCGTTTTTGATTTTGATGACAGCCTATATGGTTGGTTTGCCTTGGACATTGCAATAGCGGCAGCTCATGCCTGCTGGTGGGGCTCCCCGGCCCATGACCGAAAATCAAAAAATGAGTTCTCCAAGCGCTTCCTGAATGATTTCTTAACAGGATACTTCAAGCAGAATAATCTCGATAAATACGGGTTGCAGCAGATTCCGATGTTTATGGACTACCGAAATGTATGCTCATTCTTCTGGTGGCTCCATAATTGGGACGGAGATGAAAGCCGGCTCTCGGAATTTCAGCAGCAAGCAGTAAAAGATGCGGTAAGACTCATTCAATCGGGTCAGTGCTTCGACGGTTGCGACATCCAAATCTAACGCCGTTACGGAGAACGATAGTTCAATAAAACAGCG
>NZ_ASSC01000264.1 GCF_000520735.1 Paenibacillus forsythiae T98 | reverse complement strand
CCAGCAGCGACTCAAGCGCCTCCATCGCTTCCGGCGGCTCAATCGAACCGATCCCCGCCTTCGCCATCCGCTCCCGGTAATGATCCGATGCCACGATGCCCACGCTGCCCCAATATCCCCAGTTCATTACCTTTACCGCGCATGGCCACGCCAGCGCAAGCTGATTCGCAAACGCATCCTTGAACGTGCAGCCCGCTACGTAGTTGCTTTGTCCCGCCGGCTTCGTAAAGGCATTTATCGATGAGAAGAACAGGACGAAATCCAGCGCCTCCCCTTCAAACGCCTCCGCCAGCCGCACGCTGACGTCCACCTTCGCCGTCATCCCCTCGCGGAAGCGCTCCTCTTCCATGTTCCCCAGGCTTTTATCCAGCAGCACGATCGCCGAATGGATCACACCGTTTATCTCTCCGTACCGCGCCTTGATCTCCTCGCATGCCCGCTTCAGCGCTCCTCCGTCCTTCGCGTCGGCGCTTATATACACCGGCGCCGGACCCAGTTCCGCCAG
>NZ_ASSC01000263.1 GCF_000520735.1 Paenibacillus forsythiae T98 | reverse complement strand
GCACGGCAGTTTTCTGGATGGTATCGATGAATTCGATCCGTTGTTCTTCAATATATCCGGACTTGAAGCCACCTACATGGATCCGCAGCAGCGGCTGTTCCTGGAGGAATCCTGGCGGGCTCTGGAAGATGCCGGTTACGCCGGAGACGCAATGGGGAACCGCCGCTGCGGCATCTATGTCGGCTCCTGCGGCGGAGATTATCCCAAGCTGTTCGGGAATAATCCGCCCCCGCAATCGTTCTGGGGCAACGCGGGGTCCGTTATCCCGGCCCGGATTGCGTATTATCTGAATCTGCAGGGACCGGCGGTGACCGTGGACACCGCGTGCTCCAGTTCGCTCGTCGCCATTCACCTGGCCTGCCAGAGCTTGTGGTCGGGAGAAACGGAAATGGCGCTTGCTGGTGGCGTCTTCATCCAGTCGACTTCGGAGTTTTACCTGAATTCCAACCGTGCGGGCATGCTGTCGCCAGCGGGACACTGCCACTCGTTTGACGAGCGGGCGGACGGCTTCGTCCCCGGAGAAGGGGTCGGGGCCGTGGTGCTCAAGCGCCTGCAGGACGCAATGGCCGACGGGGACCATATCTACGGAGTCATTCGCGGATCGGGAATCAATCAGGACGGGACGACCAATGGAATCACGGCGCCAAGCGCGAATTCGCAGGAGCGTCTGGAGCGGTATGTGTACGACACGTTCGGCATCCACCCGGAAGAGATTCAGATGGTCGAGGCTCACGGCACCGGGACCAAACTGGGGGATCCAATCGAATACCAGGCGCTGACGAAGGCCTTCCGCGGCTACACGGAGAAGGAAGGCTACTGCGCGCTGGGCTCGATCAAATCGAACATGGGGCATGCGGCGGCGGCGGCGGGGATTGCAGGAGTGATCAAAATTCTGCAGTCGCTGAAGCATAAGCAAATCCCGCCGTCCCTGCACTTTGAGCAGGGGAATGCGAACATCCGGTTCGAGGGGAGTCCGTTCTATGTGAACACGGCGCTGAAAGAGTGGGAAGCGGGAGCGGAGGAGAAGCGCAACGCGGCGATAAGCTCCTTTGGATTCAGCGGAACAAACGCTCACCTGGTTATTGGAGAGGGGCCGAAAGCGCAGCGGCGCCATGAGGAGAAGCCGGGCTATTTGGTGGTGCTGTCGGCGAATACGCAGGAGCAGCTTCGGGAGCAGGCGAAGCAGTTGTTGGCCTACTGCCGGGAAGAGGCGGAGGCGGACTGCGGGAACATGAGCTACACGCTGTTCGTGGGCAGAAAGCATTTGAGTCATCGGCTGGCGTGCGTAGCGCGGAGCCGGGATGAACTGATCCGGCAGCTGGAGAAGTGGCTGGAGAAAGGGAAGGGGCCGCAGGTATACCAGTCGGAGCGGAGCGCAAACGAACAAAGGGAGCAGCAGGCGCTGAAGCGGTACGGCAACCAGTGCATCGAGCACTGCCGGACGGCGGAGCAGGCGGGAGAGTATCTGGAACAGCTCGCGGCCGTGGCGGAACTGTACGTGCAGGGCTACACGCTGGAGTACGGCCGATTGTTTGCGGGCGGATCGTACAGCCGGGTGCCGCTGCCGACCTATCCTTTTGCGAAG
>NZ_ASSC01000262.1 GCF_000520735.1 Paenibacillus forsythiae T98 | reverse complement strand
CCCGCGCGTCCCCCCCAGCCATTCTCCAATGGTCGCGCCGATCACGCAGTATACCACCGACAGCTTCAGTCCCGAGAAAAAGGAGGGAAGCGCCAGCGGTATGCCGATCTTGACCAACAGCTGTCTGCGGCTTGCTCCCATGGTCAGCAGCAGCTCTTTGTAGGCGCCGCCGCTCTTGGCGAGCCCGTCGTAGACGCCGACGACGACCGGAAAGAACGCGGTCAGGAAGACGACGGCGACCTTGCTCCACAGGGAATAACCGAACCACATAATAAAAATGGGGGAGAGCGCAATCAGCGGAATCGTCTGGCTGATGATAATAAAGGGATAGAGCGCCTTCTCCAGTGTCCTGGACAGATGCATTCCGGTCCCGAGCAGGATGCCGCCAGCCAGCGACATCAGGCAGCCGACCGCCACTTCCTGAAGGGTGGCGGGCAGATGCGTTCCGAGCAGCAGTCCGGCGTTCTGTACCAGTGCGGTCCAGACCGAGGAGGGCGCCGGGAGGATAAAGGCAGGGACGTAACCTGAACGCACGGCGGCTTCCCACACTCCGAGAAGCAGCAGCAGCAGGAGCAGGAAGGCTCCGTAGCGGCGCGATGCATCCTTAAATAGTGCGACTTTCATACAACCTCCGCTCCAGCTCGGCCCGCAGAGCAACAAAGCCATGCCCGTAATTCATGTCCAGCCGCCGGGGTCTTGGCAGCTCCACGTTCAGCTCCCGAAGGGGGCCGTGGCTTCCGGGCGGCATCAGGAGGACGCGGTCGCTGAGCAGTATGGCTTCCTCCAGGTCATGCGTGATGAACATGACGGTCCGCCGAAGCTCGCCCCACAGCTCCAGCAGCCAGCGGTGCATGTCCCGCTTCGTCATGGCGTCAAGCGCGCCGAACGGCTCATCAAGCAGCATCAGCTCGCCGCCGGTCATCAGCGTGCGGAGAAAGGCGGCCCGCTGGCGCATGCCGCCGGA
>NZ_ASSC01000261.1 GCF_000520735.1 Paenibacillus forsythiae T98 | reverse complement strand
CCGCCGCCCTGCTGCACATCGCGGCGGCTTCGCGCGCCGCCCATTTTGAAGTGTGGGGATTTCAGCGGGTCCGTCCTGAAGACGATCCTGCCAGCGCGCTTACGGTATCGAACGGGGCCGTATCCGTCCCCGAAGGCTTCGGACTGGGAGTCGCCGTCGATGAATCCCGGTTGACCAAGGTCGCCAGCTTGTCCATCGGATGAAGTGTAAACGGCCTGCCGGATTGCGGATATATTATAGAAGAAAAAACCAGCAAGCCCTCCGAACGATCGGAGGCTTGCTGGTTTTTGCGTTTTTGCCCGCTGACACAGAAAATTATGCATCGATCTGAATGAACAGGCGTATTCAATGTTATACCTCTGTTCGGCAATTTTAAAATCATAGCCCTATATATTGGAAGTAGGTTATCCTAGACATAGGAGGTGCGTCGTTTGAATAGCTCAAGAATTATGAAGCTGCTGGGGCTTATTGCCGGAGTTGCGGCCCTGAATATTCTAATCTTGTCGCCGGGCTTATTAGGGGTGGAAATCGGAGGTGAAAGCGTCCTTGAGACTGCTTCGGGCATAACCTTGCTGGTGATGAGCCTCCTTGTGCTGCTGTACGGAAGTTATATTTTACTGTTCAAATCTCCCGCCGCTGCGCCGGTGAAAGACATCAGGACGCATGAGGATTATATGGCCGCGCTGAACCGTTACCGAAATACTAAGGGGTTAAAGAAGGATATTTCCCTTGCCCTGGACCAGTTGGAGCGGCTGGAGAAGAAGAACAGCTCCTTGTCGGATATTCTGGGTCAGAGATTCAATCAAACGGAGTTAAGCTACCGGAAGTTCCAGTCCGTAATTGAGGAGGTCCGGCAGCTGTTTTATCTGAATATCCGGGGTATTCTCAACAAGCTGGGGGTATTCGACCCTTCGGAATTCTCCAGCTTCACCAGCGAGCGCAAGCCCACGCAGCTCTCCAGCAGGCTCGTGCAAGAAAAAACGGCTCTGCACAACGAGTACTTGGCCTACGTATCGGGATACCTTGAAGCCAATGAAGAAATTCTGCTGAAGCTGGACAAGTTGCTGCTGGAGATTTCTCTGCTGGACAGCACCGATTATAAAGATATCGAGAATATGCCCTGCATGCAGGAAATGGATGCGCTGATCAAGCAAACTAAGTTCTATAAGCAATGAAAGGGAGATGAGCATGGCTCGAAAAGGTAAAGCGTTTGTAGTATTGGGAGTGATTGCGGCGGCTGTTTTTGCTCTGGTGTATTTCGGAATCAGCTTGACCTCCAATTTAGGCAAAAGCCAGACACAGGTCACGGCCGAAGACGCTGCCAAGCAGCTGGATAAATTGTACAAAAGCATTTCGGCAACCGCCGCGGCCCCGGTCAAAGGCCAGATCGACCTTGATCCGGCGTCTGTCGGCGATTCATTGCCCGATATCTCCAAGTTCCCTGTCTCTGTAACCAACACAACGGACAGCTTCGTAGAGATTTTCTCGTCTACAGAGAAGTCAGGAACTGGCGTGGACGGGTGGTTGAATGAAGCAGCGACCGATTTCAACAAGTCCGACATCGTCGTAAATGGGAAGCCCGTTTCCGTCAAGATCCGCAATATTGCTTCGGGAACAGCCGCAGATTACATAAAATCGGGCAAATATGTGCCGGATGCGTTCACCCCTTCCAATGAGCTGTGGGGAGAAATGGTGAAGTCGCAAGGCATCCATACACAGCTCGTATCGAAGCGTCTTGCCGGGAATGTGGCCGGTATTGTGACCACCAAGAAAAAATATGATGAACTGGTGGATAAGTACGGGGCTTTAAACATCAAGACCGTTACAGACGCCATAGCGAATAACGAGCTGGCCATGGGGTACACCGATCCTTTCGCGAGTTCCACGGGCCTCAACTTTCTGGTGACCGCCCTGCAGACTTTTGACAGCTCCAATTTGCTTGGAGACAAGGCGGTTCAAGGGTTCGAGCGCTTCCAGGCCAACGTCCCCTTTACCGCTTCCACCACTTTGCAAATGCGCGACGCGGCCAAGACGGGGATGCTTGACGCCTTTGTTCTGGAGTACCAAACCTATGTGAACGCGCCGGATCTGAAGAGCGGCTATGTGTTCACTCCGTTTGGCGTACGGCATGACAGCCCGCTCTACGCCTTGGGCGATTTGCCTCAGGAGAAGCTCGACATCATTAAGAAGTTCGCGGAGTTTGTCCAGCAGGACAAATTTCAGAGCCTGGCCAAGGACAAGGGCTTCAACGGCCTGGAGGACTATCATTCCGAGCTGGGTGCGGTTGACGGCGCGCTCCTCTCCTCCGCACAGAAGCTGTGGAAGGAAAAGAAGAACGGGAGCAAGCCGATTGCGGCGGTATTTGTAGCCGATGTGTCCGGCAGCATGGACGGCGAGCCGCTGAACCGGTTGAAGGAGTCGTTATTAAAAGGTCAGAAGTACCTGGGCCGGGACAACAGCATTGGCTTTGTCTCCTACTCCAGTGAAGTTTCAATCCTTCTTCCAATAGGGAAGTACGACGCGAATCAGCAGTCGATGTTTGTCGGAGCGATTAACAGCCTCCAGGCCGGCGGCGGCACAGCTACCTTTGACGGGATTGTGGTGGCAATGAAGATGCTTCAAGACGAACTGGCGGTCAATCCCGATGTGAAACCCGTGATCTTTGTGTTAAGCGACGGGGAAACGAATGAAGGACATTCACTCGACGATATCAGGGGATTAATCGAGAATTTCAAGATTCCGGTATACACGATTGGCTATAATGCGAACATCAAGGCGCTGCAAAGCATTTCAAGCATTAACGAGGCGGCCAGCATCAACGCGGATACCGACGATGTGGTGTACAAGATCGGCAACCTGCTCAACGTTCAAATGTGATTTCTATTTTAGGGAGGGATTACCATGGCATTTACAATGGAGGTCATCAATCCGGAGAAGATCAAGTCGGCGATTGAAGAGCAGGTTAAGCCTGTGCCCGAGGAAGTAGCCCAGCTCAAGGAGCTGGCGGCCAACAATGTCTCCGCGATCCTGGAGCTGGATGTCGACTCATTGGAGAAGCGCAAAGAAATACTGGAATCCATTGATAGCTTCGGGATGAACACGATGCGGTCATCGTCGGAGAAAAATTCTCTTTTGCAGGTATCTGTGGGGAACCTGTCCCGAACGGGCGATGAAGGCGGCCAGGTCGCCAAGGGTCTGACCGAACTGCAGTTCCAGTTGAAGGATCTGGACCCGAGCGTAGTGGATTTTGCGAAGAGCGGCTTTCTGGGCAAGTTCTTTAACCCGCTGCGCAGCTACTTTGCCAAGTACCAGAAGGCGGATGCGGTCATTTCGGACATTATCACCTCTTTGGATAAAGGCAAGGCGGTATTAAAGAATGATAATACGACTTTGGAGTTTGAACAGCAGGCGCTGCGGGAGCTGACCAAGAGGCTGCAGAAGGAAATCCAGCTTGGCATGCTGATGGATCAAGAAATCGAGGCCCAGATTGAAGCGGCAAAATCACGCAATGAGTCGGAGGATAAAGTCCGGTTCATTACCGAAGAAGTGCTGTTCCCGCTGCGCCAGCGCGTGATGGATCTCCAGCAAATGCTCGTCGTCAATCAGCAGGGCATCATGGCCATCGAGGTTGTCATCCGAAATAACAAGGAGCTGATCCGCGGGGTGGACAGAGCCAGAACCGTAACAATCTCCGCCTTGAGAATCTCGGTTACGGTGGCGAGCGCGCTCTACAATCAAAGGATTGTCCTCAAGAAGATTGAGCTTCTGAACCAAACGACCAATGAACTGATCAGCGGCACCTCCAGAATGCTGAAGGAGCAGGGCGCGGCGATCCATAAGCAATCGCTTGAAACCAGTATTTCCGTAGATACGCTAAAACAGGCCTTCACCGACGTGCTGTCGGCTCTGGATTCGATCAGCACCTACAAGCAGGAGGCCCTCCCCAAAATGCGCGAAACGATCAACCAGTTCAGAGAACTGGCGGATACGGGAGAGCAGCAGATCCAGCGTCTGGAGAAAGGCCACAAGCTGGGCTTATAGCAGAAGTCCAAGAGGATGAAATAACAGCCGGGGAGCACAGGAGGGAATTCCTGCCGCTCACCCGGCTTTTTCTGCGAAATCCGTTATTCATAAGCCGGTTGTTGCGCAATCATTTTAGTCATGGCATGCAGTTGAAGGAGGCGCCCGGGCCGCTGGAATAAAATGAAAACCGCCTCCCCATACTAGAGGTGAGAAGATGGAGGTGAATGTCATGCCCAAGAATAGCGCCGATCCCAAATACGACCGCGAAGATAACCATGCAGACAAGAAACACAATCAACAGAATAACGCTCATTTCACTGAAGAACCGCAGACGCTCCGGAACCATAAAGCTGCCGATTACGTCCCAAGTCTAAATGGAATCCCCAAGAACGAGAGCTAAACAGCAACAAGGCTGCTCCAACGTCGATTGACGGGAGAGCAGCCTTCACCTGGCGTATTCATGAGTTCTGTCTTTTCTGAATGGTGTGCATTCCCATAATCACCGCTACAAGCTCATACGTATCCAGAGCGTCGCTTTGATTGTCCAGAAGATAAGCCCCGGAACAAAACCAAGCGTTCACTTGCTTGAAATCAGCAACAAACCCGGCTTCATCCGATATCTCATATTCCTTGGAAAATACCGGAGAGGTAATCTCATAACTCCCTCGTCCATCGGTTTCATAGGTGAATCTCTTGCTGAAAAATGCAAATCTGCTTCGGAGCACACCCACCTCTCCCCCGTCTGCGTCGGTAACCTCCCATTTGCCTGAGAGGATCGGAAAGTTTCCTTTATACAACAGCTGGCCGTCCGGGCCATAGACATCAATCGCCCACCCAAAAGCGCTCTTCAAATCGATATGGCCGACGATTTCTTCCTGTTCGTTCAAGATCTCTGTGAAACCGGCATTAAAAAAATTATCACGAAAATAGAAATTCATCAGCCTCGCCTCCTCACCTGAATGATTTGATAAATTCCCGGGGTATTCGAGCCTATTACTTCGATTCCCCGCGACAGCCTGGGAGCCGAGCGCTTGATGACACTAGCAATAGCACCCTTTTCTCATATTTCTCCTTGCACCATTGGTGCTTCTTTAGGATAAGACTGTTTATGGGTTGATCCTCATCGTCTATCTCTTTAAAACCAAATTTCTCGTAAAAAGCCCTTAACTCTTCAAACGGAAGGCAGTACACCGCTCTTAATCCACTCTGTTCAGCTCGGCTAACCAGGTAACCCACCAGCTCTTTAGCAAGCGATAATCCCCGGAACTCATCTAAAATGTAGATCCCGCCAATTTCGGCTTCTTCTTCATTAAGATATACAATTCTGCCTACGCCTGCATATTTGTCATTATGTACGACTATTGCAATCGTTTCATTCTCCAGGTTGCTCGGTACAAACCCTACCTGCTCGTATTGTTCATTTACCCATTGGAGGTCATCGTTAGTGGCTATTTTGATTCCCATCATTTATCCCTCCTTAAGCCTTCGGGTAATCGGCAACGATCACATTGTCCAATATGCCGTCCAGCGAGTTCACAAATTCCTGATGGACGGGATGCGGTCCATAGGAACGCAGCGACTCCAGACTATCGAATGTGACCCGAAGTCCGAGCGTATAGCCGTGAATGTTATCCGTTTCTTCAGTTACGTTGATCCCTGCGCTGATATCGGATATACCCGGGATACGATCCCTGAATGAGAGTAAAGTGTTCACCAATTCCTGTTGTCTGGCGGGTGTAACGTCACTGCTCAACTTGAACAGAACAAGATGCTCGTACATCGCTTTAATCTCTCCTTTGTAAACGCAATTTAGGAGTCCCGAAGAACCGTTCCATCACAATATAATCTTTGCCGCCTTTAGTAAAGGTGTGTTCGGTTACAGTAAATCCAAACTTTTGATAAAACGAAGCCTTCCCGATTCTCGCATTGCAGTAGATCCGGTTCACGCCTGCGCGCTCTGCCTCCCCGAGCATATGCAGCAGCAGTCTGCTCCCATATCCCTTATTTTGATGAGAAGCCAGCGTCGCAAATTTCCGGAACTGCGCTTCCGCTCCATGAATGAACAGAGACACCACCGCAATCAGCACTTCCCCTTCAAAAAGCCCATAGTGAGTCCCCTCCTCATCATCTTGAAGCTTTACATAATCAAGCTCTTTCTCCGGCCACATGACCTCATGGCGCAGCTTCCATGCCTGTTCTGTGTGAATTATCCTGATATCCAAAATCGCATCATCCCTATTCCGAGTTTAAAGAAGGTCATATAAAAAAGGGCCAAACGTCAGCCCTCTTCTGTAACTCTTATTATAAAGTTTTCCTGTTCGTTGGTCTAATGCTTCCGGATCAGGTACCGCAAAAGGTCCGGTAAGGACAGGAGGATGGCTCAGGCAGCGTGGTGTAATCCTCCTGTTCGGGGGAGTACGCATAGGGCTGCGAAAGAACATCCAGAAGGCGCTCCATCACGCTGTAATCACCTTGTTCCACCGCAGCCTCCAGCGCCTCTTCTACCCGGTGGTTGCGAGGGATGACCGCGGGATTGCTGCTTCGCATCAACTGGTGCGACGATGAACGCGGTTCCGTCTGTCTGCCCAGTCTTGCCTGCCACAGCTCATACCACTTGGTAAACTCCCCCGTGCCATACAGGGCCGTATCCTCCGGCTTGTCCAAAGTTAATGCGCGGAAGGTATTGGTGTAGTCCGCACGCTCCTTTTGCATCATGCGCAGGAGATCTTCAATCAGGGATTCATCCTCCGGCTCTTCATTATGAATCCCCAGCTTGGCCCTCATTCCCCCGAGCCACTTCCGATGATACAACTCGTTAAAATCTGAAATCGCAGCTTCCGCCAGCTTAACCGCCTCCGCATCGCTCTCATGCAGCAGCGGCAACAAGGTTTCGGCAAATCTCGCGAGATTCCACGCGGCAATATGCGGCTGGTTGCCATAGGCGTAGCGGCCCTGAATGTCAATCGAACTGAATACCGTCGCCGGGTCATAGACATCCATGAAGGCGCAGGGACCATAATCGATCGTTTCGCCGCTGAGGGCCATGTTGTCGGTGTTCATCACTCCATGAATGAAGCCAACAAGCTGCCATTTGGCAATCAGCGCGGCCTGGCGCCGGATCACCTCCCGAAGTAGGGCAAGATAGCGGTTCTCCTCAGCGTCAGCCTCCGGGAAATGTCTGTTCAATGTGTAGTCAGCCAAGGCTTGCAGGTCCTGGGAGGAGCCCCATGCCGCAGCGTATTGAAAGGTGCCGACCCGCAGGTGGCTGGCAGCCACGCGGGTCAGAATCGCGCCAGGCTGCTCGGTTTCGCGGAGGATGGACTCCCCGGTTGTCACCACCGCCAGGCTGCGGGTTGTCGGAATACCAAGCGCATTCATGGCTTCGCTGATGATGTATTCGCGCAGCATCGGCCCAAGCGCCGCCCGGCCATCGCCCCGGCGGGAATATCGCGTCCGGCCTGAGCCCTTAAGCTGAATATCCACCCGCTCTCCCCGGGGAGTGAGCTGTTCGCCAAGCAGCAGTGCCCGGCCGTCCCCTAACATGGTAAAATGCCCGAACTGATGTCCCGCGTAAGCCTGAGCCAAAGGCTCGGCGCCTTCGGGAACCCGGTTGCCAGCCAGCACCGCCGCGCCCTCTTCCGTTTGCAGCGCCTGAGCGTTGATCCCCAGGGATGCTGCCAACCGATCATTAAGAATAATCGGCTTCGGCGCGCGTACCGGGGTTGGGGCTTGTCTGGTGAACAGGGATTCCGGCAGACGGGCATAACTGTTGTCGAAGTTCCAGCCTGTTTTTGATGTTGCTTTTATCTCTGTCATCGCATCTCCATTTTTCATTAAGATATTTTTAAATCATCTACTTTCTATATAAACACAAGGCAGCCCCTTTAGTGTCTTCTTCTGCATATATATTATACCCTCTCGATCGGGTTATGCTCTGCGTGTTCTTCTGCTTAAGCCGTCTGCTGAATACACTTGGTATCAAACAGGTTCAAGGAGGAGGTTATCCTCGTGCAGACGTTCTATACCGTGAGACCCGGCGATTCCGTGTCTTCCATTGCCAAGAGGTGGGAGGTTCCTGTCCCTGCGCTCACCGCAGCGAACAACCTCTCGTCTCCCTATATCATCTACCCCGGTCAGCAGCTATCGGTTCCGTCCGGCGTGACAACGGTTCAGGTAATATCCGGAGACTCCGTCTATTCTCTTGCCCAAGCGTACGGCGTCCCTATGGCTGCCGTTATAGCAGCCAATCGGCTGAGTCCGCCCTACACGATCTATATTGATCAATGGCTGATAATCCCGCCGGGCGTCCCCTACTATGTGGTCCAGCCTGGGGATACATTATACGAGCTGGCCGGCAGGTACAATGTAATGACCGGCGGCGTCCGGAGACCGGAGCTCATCCGTCAAGCGAACGGGCTGCCATCCGACTTGATCCACGCAGGTATGCGCCTCATCATTCCTTATGCTCCTCCGGGCGGAATCGGCCGGCTTGCCTATGTTTCAAACTTCGGGGGCGCATACGATCTATGGCTGCTTGATCCGGTAAGCGGCCAATCCACAGCGGCTGGGAATCGGCAGGCAGACGCCTATTCCGTGCCCTATTGGTCCCCGAATAATCGCCGGATCGCGTTTATCGGGAGAGAAGGTATCCTGTTCGTTCTGGACGTACTTTCGGGAAGCCTGACGCAGATCGATCAACTGGAGCCCTATACTACGCTCACCTGGTCCCCGGACAGCGCGCAGCTCGGCTACACGAAGCAGGGCCGGATCGTGCTCTATGAGCTGGCAACCTTCTTCGCCAGAACGCTGCCCGTATCCGGCGCGAAGCATGTGCAGTGGTTTCCTTCCGGCGATAAGCTTTTATTTGCGGCTCAAGACAGCATGGGGAACGATCAGCTTTATGAAATTCAGGTCGACGCTGCCGGTCAGCGCCAAATTACGCGCGATACGCTCAGCCCCAAGAACGATGTTAAGCTCTCACCGAACGGCTCCTATGCCCTGTTCACCTCTCCCGGCGCAAGCATCTCCATTATCTATGTCGTTGAACTCGAAACAGGGAATGTGTCTGAGCTTACTGGCGGGCCGCTGGCAAAAAATTATTACCCGGCCTGGGCTCCGGACAGCGCTATTATCGCTTACAGCGCAACTGATTTCGTCCTTCGCAAAGGCTACTTCTCGACCATCCGAACCGAACGTTCGCAAGGCGGGGGCCAACAAATGCTGGCCGTCTCCGACTGCTTTGCAACTCCTGTCGCCTGGTCCCCGGGCAGCGAAGCCATCGCATACTTGTCCGGCTGCAAGGGAGAAGGGACTGCGAGTGAGCTGTGGATCATCAATACCCGTCACCCCGCACCGATCCGCGTCATTTCCGGAGCGGGGAGCATTACATCCGTACAATGGTCCTACGGAGCCGTTCCGGCGGAAGTCTACGCCCGGTTCCAGAGCGCAGCGTACCGGGTCAGTTTGCCCTACCCCGCAGCCTGGCGGGCGGTAAGCGAGACCCGGTACGAGGGTATGGACGGCTTCTTCCAGGTCTCCGCCCTGGCCAGCGAGCTGCCGTTTCCCGAAGTGTGCCGTTCCGAGGCTTATCATCAGCTAATGCCCTACGGCGCCTCGCCTCGGATCGTTCCGGGACGAGTGCAGGGTCAGGAGGCCTGCTACATCCTTCCTTCCCCGGACCAAGCGCCTGAATTTCGGCGGCAATCCGCATTCATCGCTATATATCCACAGCCTGTTGTCATTAACGGCTCCGCATATCCGTACTTCATCCTCTGGGCGGATCAGGATCATCTTCAAACGATGGTGAACGGATTGCGTTTTCTTTGACAGGCATGCTGTACAAAAGGGCCAACCTGATTGGAAGGCCGGCCCTTTACTTCTTCACAAGAATATACTGACGCTCCCTCCAAGCAAACTCCTCTTCCAGGCGAAAGGTTGACAGATCAAGGACCAGATCAAGCTCCGGTTGACGCGGCTCCAAGAAACGCTCCGCCCCATGTGCCCAACAGGAATAGAGCTCAATACTATCGCCCGGCTCCATGTTCCTGTTCAGGTAATCAAACAGCTCCGTCAAGCATTTTTTACTGGTCAGATAGGAGTCAGGAGCTAATTTTTGCATTTCGTTATTGATACGGAAGGAGCCGCCTTCGGGGTCAACCTGATACACCCAAGGATAACGGAGCAGATGCGAAGTATCCTGATGGGAAATTGGCCCGCTTACATAGATGCCTGCAGCATCCTCTACCGTCTCGTAAATATCGATGATCTGTTCGTCCTCGGGATATTTCTCCAGCAATCTCTGCATAGCGAACTGATTCCTGGCGGAAGGGTTCACATGGGTCAGGTAATCCCCAAGCTTCATAACCGTCTTCTTCTGTCCGAACGAGCCTGTCGGAAGCTCACGGTTTGCGGCAATATAATAGAACAGGGTCGTAATCAGCAACCTCCCTAACGATTTTACTTCCACATTCTCCCTAGCATAACAAATGACCCGTAAAAAGCCCGCTTTATTTCAAGCGATCCTCTTACGAGTCATTATTGTTTTTACTTCTGAACAGACATCAGCGCGCCATTTACGAGATAATACAGCTTCCCGTTCCGATCAAAGAAGATTTCCGTTGCCGAGCCTAGCGACAGTGCTTCTACCTTCTGATACGTAGCCGCATCGTAAATCCCGTTTTTGCCAACCAACAACTCTCCCGTAGAATTCGCTGCATAGATCGGTTCCGGTAAGGTGCCGATGACCTGTGAAACATTATTCAGATCAAAGACCTTATTCTTTACGACCAGTTTCCCTTGACTTTCCAGTACAATAACCGGGGTATCCAGGGGATCTCTTAAGAAATTCGGGTAACCTAGATTGGATTGGCCCAATTTCGTTACGCTGTTGCCGCTCACGGAATACGCAAATACATTGGAGCCCGCACTTCCAGCACTCCAGCCATTCTGATACCAGTAAAAGAATTTGCTCTTATCGCCGGAGAAAGCCAGTTCTCCAACTCCTTTGATGGCCGTTCCGTAGTTCACGGATGCAAAGGTTGCCGAATTGAACGTGAGCAGCGTCGGCTCCCAATCCCCCATGACGACATATAGCAGACCGGCCTTATGATAGATATGTCTGTCCGAGAAATCGCCGGTATCCTTAACTGACGTGTATGACAGATGTCTTATAACCTGGAGATCAGACAGACGAACTTCCGTTACGAGCTGATTCAGATCGTCATTCACGATAAAAATGCTGTAGCCGTCCTCCGACAAAGTCAATCCAGCCGGACGATACGGAAGCTTGACCGTGTCTGCTATGCTTTGCGTTTGAAGATCCACTACATAGAGATTGTTGAACGCTTCGTCAATGGCATAAGCTTTCTGATTGACGGAGTCATATGCAATGTCGACCACCCTGCCATCCAGCTGGATACCGGACACATTGGCGGGCGGGGCCGCTTCAAGCGTGTTCTTTTCTACGACTTCAATTATATTCTTTCCTGCTAGAGCAGATATAGCAAACAGCTGGTCGGTATCGTTAAATACGTATTGAGCGGCACCGTCCAAGTGATAGAAGCCGGTTTGCTTAAAGTTGTTGTAATCATATATTTGTATTGCACTGTTCCAAGTCGTATAAAACTTGTTGTTTGGCAGATCAAAGGCGACAGCGGCAAACGGCTGTCCAAGCCCGTATACATATTTCATATCGTCGTACTTATTATTTGTTGCCATGAATACGTTGCCGAACCCGTTAAAGATATAGGCTCCGTCCGGCGAAATCGTAAAGTTCTTCGTCAGCGTGTACTCGCCATGATACGGTGAATCATACCCGCCGGGGTAGGATGGCTCAACGTATTGGCCGTTCGTTATATTATATGCACTAAGGTCTCTCGGCGACGTGTCCGTTGTAATCGAATAGAGCTTATTCAATACAGGATGCATTTGGATATAACTCGCTTGCCTAATATCACTTGTGGCTATCTGCGCAAAGGTGTTTAAATCATACGATCTGATCTCGGTCCATTGCCCTGAACCCGAGGCCACGTAGAGATGGCCGGAACGATCGGCAGCGATATCGAATGGGTCAATCGCAATATCGTGCGTACCCGCAAGCGTAAAGGTGGCCGCGTCCACTACCGCAATCGCGCCTTGCTGCTGCGCAATATCTGTATAGGAAGAATGCTCCGCTTTCAGCAAGGAGACATAGATTTTACCGTCTGCATACGTAAGACTCTCCGGCGCCAGGGCAAAGGAAATGGAGTCTTTATCACCCGTTGCGTAATTGACGCGATAAAGCTTCTTATTCGATTTATCTGTGATATAGAGAATCGGCTCCGATGGATGTCTTACCGTATCCGTGATCTGAAAATCCAGGCCTATGTGCGTATTATAATAGGTTGTGGCAAAAGCAACATTGCTTGGGCCCGATTCCAGGCCGATTCCGGCCTTCGCCGCGGTAACGACATAATATCTTGTCGTATGAGGCAGATTCGTGCCATCAACATAAGTCGTTCCCGTTACAGTAAGAGGTTCACCGTATTGATCCTTTAAGGAAACAAACTCGCCGTCAGGCGTTGCGCTGTAATAAATGCGGTACTGATCCGCATTCGCAACCGGGTCCCATTGCAGTGAAATCTCCCTATTCGATACCGTAGAAGCCGCTAGATGGGTCGGCGCTTCCAGTTGATCGTTAATCGCGACAAGCTCCCAGTCGCTCCCGTTCCATGTTGCAAAAACCTGAAATTGATCCCCATAAACCATCGCCAACGTATCCCCCGTAGTGAGCGGAACCGCTTGTTCCGGCAGTTGGTTGTCAAGATCATGGACGGCGTAGCTGTCATTGATTTGGTAAGTGATCATCTCGTCGCCGCTGTAATACACTTTAGCATACACGCTGTCGTTAACCGTAACGCTGGATAACATAACTCCTGAATAGTGCTGGGACGAGTCCGGATGGGTCACATCATACGGCGCCGGAGGAAGCACTCCGCCTGAAATGCTGTAGATCCCCACGTCTTCCACCGTTTCGGCATATTCGGTCTTGTACGTATCCTGTGTGACTGAATTTGTAACATTCCATTTCACGTCCGAATAATCGTCGGTTGTTTCATATAAAGTGTATAGCTTGTCCTGTACGATAAAAGCCGCTCTAACATCCAGCACCTTACCCGGTTCGGGGGCCGGTTGCTCTCCAGGCGGTTGCTCAGGAGAACCCGGATTTCCAGGATCTACGACCGGAGGTACAGGTGTCGGAGACACAGGTGCCGGAGATACAGGTGTCGGAGACACGGGTGCTGGAGATGCGGGTGCCGGAGACACGGGTGCCGGAGACACGGGTGCCGGAGATGCGGGTGCCGGAGACACGGGTGTCGGAGTCACCGGTCCCGGAGAAGTATTCACTCCTCCTGGCGAAGAAACGGTTGGAACCGGGGGACTCCCCACTTCCTTTCCATTAATTACAACATGCTTCACCAGCTCCGATAGAATATACTCCTTCACCGTCCGTTCGAAGCTTACGCCTTCCACATTAATCACAGCTTTAAGGATTGTTCCTTCTCCCGCTACCTTCGCGGCTGCCTGCAGAATGATCTCCTTCAAGACGGCATTGTCCAGCAGCTTGATGGCAGACCCTTCCGAGCCTGCGTAAGTTTCAAGCAGAGCTATGGTGGATTGATCGGAAATTTCGATCGTTGCCGTCGCTTTTACTGCAACTTTTATAAAAGTCCCCTCAAATTGCACGACATCATTTACCGTCGTACTTTCAACGGAAACCGATTTGAAGCCTTCGTTTCCTTCTTCTTGTTCGAGCTTCGCTCCCGATTGAACGATGGTGTTGCTTATGCTTGTGTCGCCCTTCGCAAAAATTCGGACTCTGCCGAGATCCTTGCGAACCACCATCTGGTTCATCGTCGAATCTTGAATGACGACACTGTTTTCCCCGCCGCCGTTCACAATCGTTCTGCCTTCAACGGTCACGCGGTCAAGCAGCACTTCCCCCTCGCCGATCCCCGCCGCCAGGATGAGGTCGCCTTTAATCACAGCATTCCTTATGGTGACGCCGCCGCTGTTGATCGTCAGGTTCCCTTCAACCGGATTTTTCGGTTCATACGTTCCAGGTTGGTGGACCAATTGTCCTACAGCTTGATCCAGCATTACTACAGCTTCAGCTCTTGTGATCGGTTTCTGAGGACGGAAGCTTCTATCAGGATATCCTCTCAGATAACCCTTGGAGGCAACTGCTTGTATGTAAGGTTTGCTCCAGGCGGACATTTGCTGCTCATCCTGAAAGGCCGCAGTATCTCTGGCCACAGTCACACCTTCCAGCTGCATAAGCTGATAAATGATTTTGGCAGACTGTTCTCTCGTAACCGGTCGATCAGGCCCGAAGGTGCCGTCTCCGAATCCCGAAATGTAGCCGGTAAATTTCGCTTTAGCTACATCGTTATAGTACCATTTTCCCTGAGGAACATCTGGAAAGGTGGAGTCAGCCTTATGGGAAAAACCAAACGCTTTGTTCGCTAGCGCTATGAATTCAGCTCTCGTAATGACTTTATCCGGTTGAAAGGTTCGATCGGCGTAGCCCGAGATTAATCCATTGCCCACCCATTCGTTTATTTCTGCCTCTGCCCAATGACGATTAATGTCATGCAGAGAAGGTTCGCTTCCCGCATGGGAGACCCCTGAGAAAGATAAGACTTGTACTACAAAGAACATAACGATAAATGCAATCTTGCCTAATAACCTCGCCAACACACAATCTCCCTCTCTAACACTTTAATATAATTGCAGCAAAAAAAAGCCAACCCATGAAGAGTATAGGCAACCCGGCTGTCGTACAAGGAGCGACCTTGCTTAGACCCGTGGCTTTGCGTCTCCGACTTTCGTACGGATTTGCCGTTTCTTATTCTACAGATCGACTTTAAGACCAATCTACCAGTTTTAACTACCCAGAAATAATTAGGAAGTCTCCCCCTATAATACAACAAAAGCCCTAATCACACGACATACTTTTGTCCTGTATTTATTTGCACTAACGGGCCGGTAATGCGTAACCAGCTAGCTGAACAAAACAGAGCCAGGCGTATAGATAGAAAGCTTATACACTTTATTTCCTGAACACGGTAACACCGATTTTGCATCGAGCATGCGGGTCATCACAGCAACCTGATATTCCGTTCCGGTAAACGTTTTGAGGGTTAATTAACTTTTCTTAATTTTCCCATTATCGGCGGAGATCATTTCATAAAAACACCCCTTTAGACCGTCATATCTAAAGGGGTTGAATGATGCAGCTTTCTTATAAACGCCGCGACTTGGTTTCAAGAAAATTCAATTTTTCCGTAAAGTTCCGAATCCGTTGTATTGCTTCAAGGATCAGTTCGGTGGATACGGCGAAGTTCAATCTGATGTTATTGGGTTCACCGAACGCAGAACCAGGGACAACTGAAATCAACTGGTCTTCCAATAATAAATCACAAAACTGATTGATATCGGAAATCTGCTTTCCCTGAAACTCGCTGCCAATAAAATTCGAAACCTTTGGAAAGGCATAAAAGGCTCCTTGAGGGACGCTGCATTCTATTCCCTCTATTTTATTCAACCCGCTTAATAGGAGATCGCGTCGGTTTCGATATTCTGCCACCATAGATTCATCAAAGCTATCGAATGCAGCGATGCCGGCAATTTGCGAAATCGTGGACGGACTTCCGGTTGCATGACTTTGAAAGCTCGATATCGCCTCGGCAATATCCAATGAGGATGCCGTATAACCGAGCCTCCATCCAGTCATGGCAAATACTTTAGAGAAGCCGTTCGTTAGGATAATCCGGTCTGATAATTCCGGAAAAAGCGATACCAGACTGACATGTTCTCCCTCATAGACGAACCGGTCATAAATCTCGTCGCAAATAATATAAATACCGGGGCGATCTTTTAACACAAGCCCAATTTCCTTAAGTTCCTCTCTGGAATAAACGGAGCCGGTAGGGTTGTTGGGAGATGTAATTATAACCGCTTTGGTTCGGCCTGAAATATGTTGCGCGAGCTGTTCGGGCCCCATTTTAAAATCAGTGGTTTCATCACAGCGGACAATAACCGGAGTCGCTCCCGCCAATTTGATCTGTTCCGGATACGATACCCAGTAAGGAGAGGGCAAAATCACCTCATCCCCCTCGTCGCAAATCACTTGAAATGTATTATATAAGGGTTGTTTCCCGCCGGCGGAGGCAACAATTTGGGTCGGCTCATAGCTTATTCCGGTTTTCTCCACCAAGTATTGGGCAATCGCCTCTCTAAGCTCAATCAGCCCTGAAGCCGGCGTATATCCGGTTTGACCATTTACAATTGCCTGTATACCGGCTAACGAGGCCGACATAGGCGGACGCAAATCCGGCTCCCCAACGCTCATATTAATGATGTTCTTGCCGGATTTGATCAAGGCTTTCGTCTTGGCATTTAAAGACATCGTTGCAGATGGACTAATAATGCTTGCTCGATTTGAAAGACGCTTAATCAATGGTTTCGCCCCTCTCTTCTTATTGTTTAACGTACTCCTTATAAATTGTATTTTCCAATTGCTTCATTTCAGGCACGCTTTGTATACGGAAGATGTCGTCAACTGTAGAAATGTTCTCCTCGATTGGCACAGTTGATTGATTGCTTATGATACTTTTAAAAGTATCGTCAATGGCTCTATAGGTTGCCCGCAATGCTTGATTGGCATAGATAGAAGCTTTAACCCCCAGTTCCTCCAGTTCATTCATGGAAATATTGGGGTATTTGGTGGGAACAACAACGATCGGTGTGTCCAAATCCCATTGTTGGATAAACTCTATGATTTCGTCCGGTGTTTTCTCCTTCGAGTGAATCAAAATCGCATCGGCACCGGCTTGTGCATAGGCTTTCCCCCGGGCATACGCTTCTTCTTGCCCCAGTTTGGCGATTAATGCTTCTACTCGGGCAATCACCACAAAAGCTTCACTTTTTTGCGCCAGCTTTGCGGCTCTTATTTTTGCGCAGAATTCTTCAGTGCTTACCAGAATCTGCTTTCTGTCATCAAATGAATTTAATTTCGGGTACACTTTGTCCTCGATGCAAACTCCGGCAATACCGGCAGCCTCATATTTGTTAACCATGCGAGTTACATTGTGGATATTTCCATAGCCTGAATCGCAGTCGGCAATAACAGGCAGATTGCAGGATTCATTCATGATCACGGCCGCATCCAAAAACTCGGTCATCGTTAAAATACTGGCATCCGGAACGGTCTGCACTGCCGAAATTCCTAATCCGCTTGCCCATATAGCGTCAAATCCGTTCTCCTCGGCTAATTTAGCGCTTAATCCGTCATGAGCTCCGGCCACCTTGATTAATCCGGGGCTGTTAAAAGCCTTTCTTAACATTTCAGATTTGCTGCTCATCATCATCTCTCCTTTTCATTTTGTAATCATTTTTATTTTCTCCAAGGCTTGATCCAGCGTATAGTTTGTTTCATAACGAGTGCTCCCTTTTGCCAGAACCCATCCGACTCTATCGTAACTGGACTTTATCGGGTGAATAATATCCCCGGCCCTGCAATCAATATTGAAATCAACCAAGCCTTCCAGATCATGAAGATCCTCCACAACTTCAACAGAATGGACCGTGCCTGGAGATGGATTTAAGAACCTTATGGCACTGGTTGACTTCGATGTATGAGACTTTACTGTATACGGCACATCGGCAAGCTGAGAGAAAATAGGCGTATGCATATCACAGTCCATCGCCAATTCGGTTATGGTTACAATATTGTCCCCTCCATACCGGGTATGAACTTCCCCTATCACAAGATCATCCTTGGTATGAAAAGCTTCTATGTGTAACGGACCGAATGTAATGCCTAGAATTCTGATGACATTTTGAATAAATCTGTGGTACAACCGGTGATTTTCTTCCTTATAAGGAGACATGTGCCCTGATTCTACAAACGTCCCCGGAAACAGAAACTTTTCAGTAACGCCAAAAAGCTCCAATTCGTTTCGGTATACCGCCGCTTCAATGGATATTTCTTTGCCGTCGATAAATTCCTCGGCCAATATGGCTCCATCATCTTTGCTGTGCTTCAGGCACTCGTTAAAAGACCCTTCAATTTCTTCTGTTGAATTGATCTTTATTACTCCTATGCTGCCTTGCTGATTATTCGGTTTCAATATAACAGGATGGTTGTGACGGCCCCAAAATTCATAGACTTCTTCCACGCTTTTGCATAAAGCAAACCCTGGCGACTTTAAACCGGCATTTTTTAATATTTGCCGTGTCTTGTACTTATCCAGGCAAGAACTAACGACTTCAGGAGGATTGCCGCACATCTTGAATTCATGCTGTAGTTTTGAAACGTGGTACAGCCCCGCCTCTTTAAAGGTAAAGATGGCATCAAGCTTTTTTCCCTGATGAATTCTTTGAGTAACCGAGAATAATTCATCGTAATTCGTATAATCCACTGCGACCCGTTCATCAGCTTCCCTTAATAAATGTTGATATTTTTCAAGCGAGCTTGGCGTATCTCCCACGATGACTTCCATGCCTAATTTATGGGCCCGAGTGATAGCTCTCTCGATATGCGTTTCAGGAATTCCTAGAAGGAATAGACGTTTGGACTTCATTAATTAAACATCTCACTTTCGACAAAGCATTTTCAGCGTTTTCAATTGCCGCCCCCGTATCTTCACCTTCGGTGATCACATACGCAATACGAGAATCATGAAATTTGCTTGGCGGCAAGCCCACATAGTCTCCCGGTTGTTTCTCCACCACAAAATCAATCACGCCGGGCATGTTTCTTACACTTTCTGCACCTTGCCACTCTTTTACGATTCCTTCTTTCTCTGCAATCAAAAATTTCACGCAGGCTCCCTTATTTCGAGTGGGAGAGAAGCTGAATTTTCCTCCCAATACGGCCAGTAAATTTGCTTCCGTTATATTAATTCCTTTTGCCAGAGGAACCAAATGAGTGGTAATAAAGTCCCCGCCCAAACGACCGTTGATTTCTACGATTTTACAGCCTTCTCCAGTAATCATGACTTCAGCGTGAAATCCGCAATTGTCCAATTCCAGCGCTTCAATTCCCTTACGGGTCACCTCCAATATTTCATCTCCCAACGCTTTCGTTAACCTGGCTGGAAATGCATGCTGATATTCTTCAAAAAAATCATCCGTCCATTTTTCCGTTATTCCGGCAAAATAAATGCTTCCATCGGCAATGACTCCTTCAACGCTCACCTCTTGACCGTCCATAAATTCCTCGACAATATATTCGTTGCGATAAAAAGAAAACATGATATCGTTATCGGGTGTCGCTGATTTCACCAATTTTTCAAAGAGCTGATATAAAGCTCCCGAATGGGGAACTTTAAATATTCCTTTGCTGGCCGAAGCCCCCACCGGTTTGATGATAAGTGGATATGTCATATTTGTGGCGGCACGATATAGTTCCTCCCAGCTTGTAAATCTTTCGAATTTGGGATGAGGAACATCGGCAAATTTTAGACTTTCGCGCATCTTTGCTTTATTTCTCGCCCGTTCGGCGGCTTCAATCCTGCTTCCTTTTAAGCCAAGCGTCTGAGCTGTAATGGCGACAGGCACAACATCCCGATCCCAAAATGTAATGACCCCATGAAACTGGAGGGATTCATGCTTGTTCTTAATCTCGGCAATCGTTTCATCCATATCATAAGTATTGGCCTTAATAAAGTGATCGACATATGGCTTTGACCATTCCGGTAAATCCGGCCCGACAACCGAAACCTGCAAACCCAAGTCTTTCGCCGACTTTAAGGTGAGAATCTTTTTGATGTAGGTTGCATTGAAAAATAATATGTTTTTCCCCATAAAGCAGCTCTCCATTCGAATGAGATAGACTTTCGTCCAGTATCTAACTATGGTTTGTAAAAAATGGCCCGTTAACCGCACGCTCTGCCTTTAATTTATTTTTTGAAAATACAAGCGCCGGAATTCCCAATAAAGTGGTTATAGAAATGGTTGAAAAAATATAGAGAGAATCGTTATGAAAAGTGCTCAACAGAAAACCGCCCAGCCATGGACCGAGCACATTTCCTAAACGGTTAAAGCCGAATGCCCCGAAATAGGTGCCTTTTAAGCCTGGCTTTGCCAGATCATCGATCACAAAGTCAATCATGGAGAATATTAAAACCTCGCCAATTGTGAAAAAAAGTACAATCATCATTAAAAGGATTGAGTTTGAAGTGAACGGAACGAAGAATAGACTAAAACTAATGAAAATATTTCCCAGAATTAACGAATTCAACGGATGAATCTTTTTCATTATTTTTACAAGAGGATATTGAACCGTGATGGCTACGAATGCGTTCAACGATAAGAGAAAAGAAAACAACTGTGCTCCATTTTTCATTTTCTCGGCAAAATATTGCGGTAATGTGGAGGAAAAATGGGCGTACCCGGAAATGGATAAGATCATGCCTGCCAATGTAACGACAAAAACAGTGTCTTTTCTTGTGACATTTAAAGCTGTACGGATTGAAATTGGATCTGGATTGGCTTTCCGTTCTTCAATCTTAAATTTACTAAAGCTAAAGACCAGCGATGCTCCATATAGTAAATATGTAAGTCCTGCAATAAGAAACGGAAACGTATTGTGGGAGGAACCTAACTTAAGCCCTAGCATTGGGCCGAAAATAACCCCGATATTTATGGCCGTATAACGCAGGTTGAATATTTGCAGACGGTTCTTGTCCTCGCTTATGTCGGATAGCAGCGCCTTGGATGAAGGTTCAAATATCGACTGACAAATCCCGTTTAGAGCGTTTGAAATAAAAAACAAGAAGACGCTGTTTGCAACGAAAAAAAGGGCAAAGACGACTGACCAAGCAAACGCAGAAAATAACAGCACCCTTTGGCGTCCAAAAAGATCCGACAGATAACCTCCATAGAAGCTTGTAAAAATACCCATTAGCGAACTCGTGCCCACGATAATACCTGTAATCGCAGGAGATACGTGCTTGACTTGTGTAAGGTAAATGGAGAGAAACGGAATACTCATTGAAGTTGAGACTCTGCTAAATAAAGTTCCTAAAATGATATTCCAGCCTATTGGATGAATTCCCGGAACCACCTCCCATTTAATTCTATTTACTTCTAACAATTTACATTTATTATCGCATTGTAAACTCAAGTCGTCAATACCGTAATTTGCGTGTTTAATTCAACCTTTTTCATAAAGGACAGCAGTAAATAAGCTTGCGGATTTCCGGCGGATCTTATCATCCGTAAACCACTGTACATCCGGCGGCATGACAGCATGCCCATTAACAATAACCGGAGATACACCTCTGCGCTGACGCCGTTACGTACGGCAACTATAGCAAATTTAAACGAACTCCCCATACACTCAAACTTTCTTGGAGCTTCCCCAACACAAAATTCCATCCCCTTAAACAAAAAGGCCCCGGTGACTTCTCACATCACCGGAGCCTCCTGGGCTTATGCTTTTCTATTGGTTTATGACTTTTATCTTACTCCACCGTAACGCTCTTCGCCAGATTTCTTGGCTTATCGACATCATGGCCAAGGGCCAGGGAAGCGTAGTAGGCCAGCAGTTGGAGGACGACCACGGACAGGGCCGGGGTCAGCATCGGCAAGGTCTTCGGAATGGCGAAGGCCTGGTCGACGGATTTCAGCAGGTCGGTGACATGCTCTTCATGCGTGATTGCCAGCACGTCTGCGCCGCGGGCTTTCACTTCCTTGATGTTGCTGACCGTTTTCTCCAGGACCGCCTCTTGGGTCGCCAAAGCGATGACCGGAACGCCTTCTTCGATCAGTGCCAGAGTTCCGTGCTTCAATTCGCCTGCCGCATACGCTTCGGAATGAATGTAGGAAATCTCTTTCAGCTTCAGCGAGCCTTCCTGTGCAACGGCGTAGTCTACGCCGCGGCCAAGATAGAACAAGTGATCATGCTTCGAGATCTGCTCGGCATAGGCTTTAATGGCATCTTTCTGCTCCAGGATGGCTTCCACCTGCTCCGGCAAAGCCTGCATAGCCGCCAAAATATGAGCTATTTCCGCTTCGGACCGCGTGCCGCGCACTTCAGCCAGGTGCAGAGCCAATAAGCCGAAGGCGATAATCTGGGAAGTGTAGGCTTTGGTTGAAGCTACAGCAATTTCCGGTCCCGCCAAGGTTACGAGCACATCATCCGCTTCGCGGGCGATGGAGCTGCCGACAACATTGGTGATGGCGAGCACATGGGCGCCGTTCGCGTGACCTTCGCGCAGAGCTGCCAGCGTATCCGCCGTTTCACCCGACTGGCTGACTACGATCACCAGCGTCTCCGGCGACACGATTGGCGAACGATAGCGGTATTCCGATGCGATATCGTTCTCAACTGGAATGCGGACCAGCGATTCGATCATATTGCGTCCGACAAGACCAGCGTTATAGGCGGTGCCGCAGGCTACGATCTGAATGTTCTTGATATTCTTGATCTGCTCATCTGTGAGCTTCAGCTCCGGCAGAATGGCCTTCGTTCCTTCAGGATTCATCCGGCCGCGCATCGTATCGCGGTAAGCCTTCGGCTGCTCGTAAATTTCTTTCAGCATAAAATGCTCAAAGCCGCCCTTTTCCGCAGTTACGGCATCCCAATCGACAGTAATCATTTCCCGAGAAATAAAATTCCCCTCAATGGTCATCAATTCGACAGCATCTCTTGTAAGTACGGCCATTTCGCCGTCATTCAAAATATATACGTTACGGGTGTATTCCAGCAGAGCCGGAATATCGGACCCGATAAAGTTCTCCCCTTCGCCAAGACCGATGATGAGCGGGCTTGCCTGACGTACGGCAACCAGTTTATCCGGTTCGTATTCGGTCAGGACGCCCAGCGCAAACGCGCCTCGCATGAATTTGATCGCTTTTTGTACGGCTTTGACGATGTCCCCTTCATACTCGCGCGCGATGAGGTGCGAAATAACCTCTGTGTCGGTTTCGGAAGAAAAATGGCACCCTCCGGCAATCAGTTCTTCCTTCAGTTCCAGATAGTTCTCGACAATTCCGTTATGAACGACCGAGAATTTATGGCTTTCATCCGTATGCGGATGGGAATTGGCATCCGACGGCTTGCCGTGCGTTGCCCACCGGGTATGGCCAATGCCGGCACTGCCGACAAGCGGAGAATCCTCCAGTTTGGACTCCAGGTTCGCCAGGCGGCCGAGCGCCTTCACGATTTGCAGACCGTCCTTGGTGAACACGGCAATACCTGCCGAATCATATCCGCGATACTCCAGCTTCTTCAAGCCCTCTACCAAGATCCCCTGAGAATTCTGACTGCCGATATATCCCACGATACCACACATAAATAATTTCCTCCGTCCATTGGATTATATGGTAGGCGGCATGAGGAAAGAAACGTGCCGTGCGGCATGCTTGAGAAGAAGTAAATATTCTGTTGTCCGATTGCCAACAAAATAACCTGTCACATCAACTTATTTCCGGAAATGCACAGTCTTTTCCTCTGCCGCAAGCAGATTTGTCCCGTTCCTCAATAGATGCACACCCATGAATAAGTTCTCTTGTTGCGCCCACACAAACGTTGTCAGAACGGTTGCCCTGTTCATTTTCCGTTTATGTTTACGGCTCTGGCGCTTCACCGGGAGGTCCCCGCCGAACATTTCGAACACCTCCACCTCGTCAGCTTGAGTATGCCGTGATCGGGATCAGCGCCGGGCTGTATCAGGCCCTAATCGCTGTTCCTTCTCCCCCGCGCAGGTTCAAGCTCTGGCGCTTATCATACGTAACCTCACGATCCCCGCTTTCCTTCTCGAATAAATGAATATAGTCTATTATATGCAGGCTAATGCGCTTTTGCAAATGAATTAACCAATTGCCATACCCTGAGAATTCCCGTGAAATTTACAGAAAAATCCGCCTCTGAACAGTGTATGCCGCAAAGGCCGGATTTAGTAAGGATAAGCCATTATCAACAAAAAATCTAGTCAGCGCTGTCTCACTCCACCTCTTCGAGGATCAGAGTCTACACCAGTTCCCGCTGCACGACTTCCACGATCTGCCCCACAAACAGGTCCAGCTCTTCCTTAATCGGGCCCTCCGCCATCACCCGGATCAGCGGTTCGGTTCCGGACGGACGGACAAGCACCCTCCCATTGCTGCCCAGCTTGTCTTCGATTTCCATGATGGCCGCTTCAATCGCGGAATTATTCGGATAATTTCTCTTATCCTGCACGCGCACATTGACAAGCACCTGAGGATATTTGGTCATCATGGACTTCGTCTCGCTGAGCTTTTTGCCGGAAGCCGCTAATGTGTCCACCAATTGGATAGCCGTCAAAATACCGTCGCCGGTTGTATTATAATCGAGGAAAATAACATGGCCCGACTGCTCGCCGCCCAGATTGTAGCCGCCACGGCGCATTTCCTCCATAACGTAGCGGTCACCAACTGCCGTCTTCGCCGTCTTGAGGGACAGCTTCTCGGCAGCCTTGTAAAAGCCGATGTTGCTCATCACCGTCGAGACGACGGTTCCATCCTTCAGCTTCCCTGCACGATTCATCGCGTCGCCGCAAATGCACAGAATAAAGTCGCCGTCGACTTCTTCGCCCCGGTCGTCAATAGCGATCAGGCGGTCGGCATCCCCATCAAAGGCAAGTCCCAAATCCGCGCCAGAACGCAACACTTCATCACGCAGCTTCTGAGGATGCGTGGAGCCGAAGCCGTCATTAATGTTCAGTCCATCCGGTTCCGCACCGATAGCAATCACTTCGGCGCCAAGCTCGCGGAACAATCTCGGAGCCAGCTCATACGCCGCGCCGTGCGCGCAGTCCAGCACAACCTTAAGACCCTTGAAGCAGTGCGTAATCGTCGTCTTTAAATAATCGAGATACAGATACTTGGACTCGAAGTCCTCTTTCACCGTTCCCAGGCCCGAACCTACAGGACGCGGAAGCTCATCGGTCTTGGCATCCATCAATTCTTCAATGCGCAGTTCCGTCTCATCCGACAGCTTAAAGCCGTCCCCGCCGAAGAACTTAATGCCGTTATCCTCCACCGGATTGTGGGACGCCGAGATCATAACGCCCGCATCGGCCTTCAGAAGACGCGTAATATAGGCAACGGCTGGCGTCGTTACAACGCCAAGACGGATAACCTCCGCACCGATCGACAGCATGCCGGCTACGAGTGCCGATTCCAGCAGCGGACCCGATATCCGCGTATCCATTCCGATAACCACCTTAGGCTTCTCCACGTTGGCAGTAAGCACATATCCTCCGCAGCGGCCGATGCTGTAAGCCATCTCTGCTGTCAATTCGCGGTTGGCTACTCCACGCACACCGTCAGTTCCAAAATACTTTCCCATTTCTTTTCTCCTTTTTGCTATGCTGCTGCAGCTTAATATTCATAATATATGAATTCCGGTTTCTCAGTGTTCTTGTCCGATTTGCAACCAGTTGGACTAATCAACGGTCAGCCCATTGAAGCTCCTTTATTCGGCTCCCGGCAAGCTCTCTTCGCCGGTCTCCCCGGTTGCCGGGGAAGCGGTCGGCGTCGGTGCTTCCGAGTTCCCGTTATCGGGACTCGCTGCCGGGCCC
>NZ_ASSC01000260.1 GCF_000520735.1 Paenibacillus forsythiae T98 | reverse complement strand
GCCGAATGACATAGGATTGACCGCTTTGCTTAAATCCGTCGATTCGCTCCAGCTTTCCGTAGGCTCGGTCCATCACCATGATGTAGCTTGGGTCGGTTAGTTGTTCACAGACGGGCCCGTCATGCCGAGAACCTACCGTTTCGACCACGCGTAGCGGTTGTCCGGTTTCCGCCCGTAAGGCGACATGCAGTTTAACCCCGGCTCGTTTTCCGTGGTACGGGGCCCAGGGCAAGCGGGTTTTCCCCACGGTCATGGTCGTGGAATCCACCAGCAGCAGTTCTTTGGGGATACGAAGATTTCGGCGGGTTTCCCGATTACATTTACGGACGATGAGGTGAAAAAGGTCCTTGAACACCGCAAAAGGCACCTCCGCTGCTTTTCCCGAAAAACTGGAATAATGAACGGCAGGCAAACCGCTGGCTAATGCACAGTCCGCTCCAGCACGGTACCCGGACCATTCTTGGATTGCTGCGACACACCAGTACTGCAACAAGGTATGAAGCGTGAATTTTCGCGCCTTGTCCTGATAGCCCGCCGTTTTGGCTACGGTTTCCACTTCTTCGGGCGTCAAAATCGATTGAAGGATAAACGGGATCGTGATAGACTTTTTCATGAGAGTCGTCACCTTTCGGTTTGGTTTGTAGGGGTACAAACATTTTACCGAGTTGACGGCTCTTTTTCTACCATTTAGTGGTTAATCAACAGGCGTGAAATAGTATCATACTAAGGATTGGGAAATATTACTGGTTGTTTCATATGCTTTGAGCATGTTATATTATAAATCCAGTTGCTGATGACAGATTGCTGACAGCTTATAAACTTTTTATTTAATAGAAATTAATAGAAAGCAAAAAAGTTGTTAAAAAGTCTTGCAATCGGTCGAAAAAAGTGATATATTAGAGATCCGGTTGACAATTGGTCATCCGCACTGAAGATTTAAAGCAATAAAGGTTTGATCTTTGAAAACTGAACAACGAGTGAG
>NZ_ASSC01000259.1 GCF_000520735.1 Paenibacillus forsythiae T98 | reverse complement strand
CGAAATAGACGCAGCCAGTTCTGCGGCATAGGCCTTATCCAGCAGCCGGGCCAGCGGAATATCATGGAAATCCGGATCGGTAAGCACGGCGTCGCGGTCCCGGAAGCTGGCTTTGATCGCCTCGACGAGCAGATGATAATATTCATACGATCCGTGCCGGATTCCCGAGAAGTCGAAGCGCTCCAGAATATTCAGCGCCATCAGCGCGGCGAACCCCTGTGAATTGGGCGGAGCCTGATAGACGGTGTGCCCGTGATAATCCGTTGAGACCGGGTCGCACCAGTTGCCCCGGTGATCGGCAAAATCCTCGCGGATCAAATATCCGCCGGACTCCGCCATGCCGTCGCAAATGGCCTTGGCGATTTCTCCTTTGTAGAAGGCGTCGCGCCCGCCGGCAGCCAGAATAGACAGCGTCCTTGCCAATTCCTTCTGCACGAACTTCTCCCCGGGACGCGGAATCCGTCCGTCCGGCATATATATAGCTGCCGCTTCGGGAGACAGCGCCGCGCCTGCATGCACAGTGTTGCTGTGCTGATCCGGCGACAGCGGAAAGCCTCCGGCCGCGTAATCGA
>NZ_ASSC01000258.1 GCF_000520735.1 Paenibacillus forsythiae T98 | reverse complement strand
GAGGCGGTAACCAGCGGCTTCTTCGAGGTTACGCTCGGCGCCAAGGCGGCCGGGACCGCCGCCGCCGCCCTTCCCTTCAAGGCCGCCGCCGCCGCGTTCGTTCTCTCCTGGGGAGGACTGTCCGTGCACGCCCAGGTCTCCAGCATCTGGAACGGAACCGGACTGCGTTATCTACCCTTTGCGGCAGCCCGTCTGCTGCATGCTTTCCTCTCCGCCCTGCTGACCCTGCTTCTGTGGCGGCCGATGATGAACGCTTCGCCTGCGCTGGCTCCGCTCTGGACGCCGGGTCCTATCCTGCATACTCCCGCCTCCGCCTTCATGCTGCTTGCCTTACTGCTGGCCGGGACGCTGTTATTGTCGCTTGCCGCCGCCGCCGCAGCCAGCGTCCTGGGGAATCTCCGGCGCTCTCGCCGCTAAACATTGTTTTCCTAAGCAAGATTGATTATGATCGGTGTATGACAGAACCAACAAAGGAGTCTAATTCATCTTGAGATATTATGTCCTGGACCGTGGCGATCAACTGTCCATTGATCTCAGCCAACAATTTCATAAGCTGGCGGAAGAGCGGGGGCTGCAGCTGGATGCGGAATCTCCCGAAATCGTAGTCTCCATCGGCGGAGACGGCACCATGCTTCACGCCTTTCATACCTTTATTGACCGGATTCCGGAGCTGGCCTTCGTCGGCGTCCATACCGGCCATCTCGGGTTCTATGCCGACTGGCAGTGCGAGGAGCTATCGGCGCTCGTCGACTATATGTGCGGAATAGGCGACCCTTCGTCTCACAAGCCGCGCATCGTCAAATATCCGCTTGTCGAGCTGGAAATCCACAGGAAGTCCGGTACTTCCTCGCATATCGCCCTTAATGAGTTCACGTTAAAAGGGGTTGAGGGCACGGTGGTTCTCCAGATTGACATTAACGACGAGACATTCGAGATGTTCCGTGGCGACGGCATTTGCGTCTCTACGCCTTCCGGAAGCACAGCCTATAATAAAAGTCTCGGAGGAGCGATGGTTCATCCTTCGATTGAGGCGCTGCAGATTGCGGAAATCGCGTCGATCAACAATCGGGTGTTCCGGACAATGGGCTCCCCGCTGCTTCTGCCCAAGCATCATCACTGTGATATTTTCTCCCGGAGAGAGCAGAGGCTGATGCTGACCGTTGACCATACCAACTATCCGATCGATGATCTGGTGTCTGTCAGATGCCAGGTATCGGAGAAAAAGGTCAGCTTCGCCCGTTACCGCCCGTTTCCGTTCTGGAAGCGCGTGCGTTCGTCATTCCTGGTATAGCCGATCCCGCCATCTGTGCGCTAAACTGATTCCGGTTTTCCAAACAGCCGATGCACGTCCGTGCACCGGCTTCCGCCGCATGCCCTTTAACGCCCTATCAATCTGCCACGAGCTGCTATAATTGATAGACGGAAGAGCAGCAGAATGGTATAATGAGCCTATTTTACAAATAGTTACATACAAACAGATCAAATAAACCGTAAAGGGCGTATACAAAGATGACATTCAAGAAGTTAACGGCCGCAGCGGCCGGGGGCTGTCTGGCCCTGTCGCTGATTTTGTCTCCAGCGGCTTTGGCCGCAGATAGCAGCGAGGCCGCTGGCCAGAGTTCTTCGGACACCGAACTGATTAATGAGGTCATGCAGTATGTGGAGAATTACAGTCTGACCGGAGCTGACAGGGAGACCCTGATCCGCGCTGCGATCGACGGCATGGTCAATTCGCTTGACGATCCCTACAGTCAATATTTCAGCAGCGAAGAGAGCCAGGCGCTTCAAAATCAGCTGGCTCTTGATTATGTGGGCATCGGGGTGCAATTGGCCTACTCGGGGAATGAGCTGTACATTGAGCAGGTCTTGCCGGGATCGCCCGCAGAAAGCGCCGGGCTGAAGCGCGGGGATACAATCCTGAAGATTAACGGGATTAAAATCAGCGAGTTCAATAGCGATCCTCTGAGCGGCGAGGCAGGCACCAAAGTGTCACTGCTTATCCAGCGCGGCGGCGCGGTCAAGAATTACGCCGTGAAGCGCAGCCAGATCAATTATCCTTCCGTTACCGGCAAAATCGTAGGGCCCAAAATCGCCTATATTTCGCTAAACGGCTTCACGGAGGATTCAGACGAGCAATTTGCGGCCGTACTCCAAAAAATGCGGGCCTCGGGAATGAAATCCATGATCCTTGATCTCCGCAACAATGTCGGCGGGTACATGGATTCCGCTTATAACATCGCCTCTCAGTTCATCGACAAGGGAGTTATGATGTATACCGCAGACAACCAGGACGTGCTTACTCCGGTTACGATTACGGACGGCACCAAAATGAATGTGCCTGTGGTTATTCTGACGAATGAATATACCGCAAGCGCCTCCGAAGCTTTGACGGGGGCGCTGCATGACAATCACCTGGCCACCGTCATAGGAACCAAAACCTTCGGAAAAGCCCGAATCCAGAGCCTGCTGGACCTGTCGGACGGCGGCCTGCTCAAGCTGACCACCCAGCGGTATCTCACTCCGAATAAAGCCGATTTCAACCATATCGGACTCTCGCCAGATCTTGAGGTCAAGGGCGAGGCGGCGCAGATTATTACCGCCCTCCAGTTCGCGGGCATGAAATCGATCAATGCGGCGGGCGACAACCACATTCTCGACGTTGGCGGCACCGCCTTTGTCGGCAATGTCGGTCTGGTGAAGAAGGGCGGCAGAATCTATGCGTCTGCCCGGGTTCTCTCGGCGCTGGTGGAAAGCGATCTGACATGGGACGCCAAGAATAACAAAGCCATTGTAACATCCGCGTCCGGCAAAGCCTTCAGCTTCACCACCGGCTCCAAAGAAGCCCTCTCCCAAAACGATGAAATCTTCATCGCTCTGGATGCCTTCAAGAAGAAATTCCCGTCGCTGGTCTGGAGCTATAATCAGCCGCAGAACCGCCTGACGCTGTCCGTAAAATAAGGGCGGCATTGCTTATTCCGGCCTGAAATGATAAAGGTGCCGCCAACGTTCCTGAGGAACGAAGGCGGCACCTTTATTAAGATCGGACTCTGCGTCCCGGCTTCAAGCGCGTTACGGCTGGCCCGCAGGACCCTGGGGCGGCTTCTGCCGAGTGTCCCTCGGCCTGGCTTCACGGCTGGTCTGGCTGCCGCGCGGCTGATTCTCCCGGCCCTGGGCTTCGCGGGACTGATTCTCGCGCGGTCCGCTTTTTCTGCCCTGATAATCCTTGTTCCGGTGATCCCTGCCGCGTTCCTTGAACGGCGGTCTCTCTTTGGGAGTGTACTCTCTGGCGGGCTGCTCCCGGGAAACCGCCGACTCCGCCTGGAACTTCCTGGAGGATAGCTGCGGAATCGCCTCTTCCCTGGCGGGGATCTCCCGGACAGCAGTCTCCTTGACAGGCGCCTCTTTCTGAGCCTCGCCCGGCTCCTTGACCAGAATATCCCTGGCGCCCGGGTCTTTGGGAGCATCCTTCAATTTGCGGAGGACAAAATAGGCGCAGCCGAAATTGCAATATTCATTGATATAATCGACCAATCCGCAAATTGCCGTATCCCGGTTCGCCTTCGGATGATTATCCCGGTAAAATCCCTTCAAACGCAGCTGGCTGTAGCCCCAATCGCCGACAATATAGTCATAGCGGTCAAGCACCTCGCTGTACCTTCCGCGGAAGCTTTCCGGATTCCAGCCTTCCTTATGATTTACCATCAGCTCGTAGCTTTTGCCGCCTATAATGATCAAGCAAGACTCGCCTGCCTTTCACCTAAAAAATATGTTGCGTCTGCGGTCAGTTCGCCGCCAGGCGCTCCTCGCGGGTCTTCTCTGCCGATTGGACCTGCTCATGCGCATGGTAGGAGCTTCGCACAAGCGGCCCGGCCTCGACGTGGCTGAAGCCCCGCTTCAGTCCCTCTTCCTTCAGCCGCGCAAATTCCTCCGGCGGGTAGTATTTCACGACGTCCAGATGCTGCGGCGAAGGCTGCAAATATTGGCCCAGCGTCAGGATATCGCAATCCACCGCCCGCAGATCGTCCATCGCCTGCAAAATTTCATCCCACTCCTCGCCAACGCCCAGCATAATGCTGGATTTGGTCGGGATAGTCGGCTTCATTTCCTTGGCCTGGCGCAGCAGCTCCAGAGAGCGGCGGTACTTCGCCTTGGCCCGCACGCGGTCGGACATGCGTTCGACGGTCTCGATATTGTGGTTCAGAATGTCGGGATTGCTGTCCATAACAATCTGGAGACTGCCCCGGTCGCCGAGGAAATCGGGAATGAGCACTTCCACACTGCACAGCGGCAGACGTCTGCGGATTGCGGCTACCGTCTCGGCAAAAATCTTCGCCCCGCCGTCCTTCAGATCGTCGCGCGCCACGCTCGTTACAACGCAGTGCCGCAGGTTCATGCCTTCCGCAGCTTCGGCCACCCGTTCCGGCTCCTGGAGATCCAGCTCTGTAGGCATCCCGGTGTTAACCGCACAGAAGCGGCAGGCGCGGGTGCAAATATCGCCTAGAATCATAAAAGTAGCGGTACGGTTCGCCCAGCACTCATAAATATTCGGGCAGCGCGCCTCCTCGCAGACGGTATGTAAAGTTTTGGAACGCATCATTCCCTTTATATCCTGATAATTCTCACCGGTCGTCAGCTTAATCCGAATCCAATCCGGCTTGGGTTGTTTGGCAGTTTCTTTTCTTGTCATGATAGTAAACCCCTCTTCCGTCTGAATATGAATAGCTTTTGAAGTTACTGCCTTACATTATAACATGCGCCGTAGGGAAATGCCTGTTTTTGTGAAAGATAAGTGACAAAAGCGACAGGAGAACGGAACACTATATCATTCCTGTATGATTTCTGTGCCAAAAAACATGGTCACCACCGGAAAAACCGGCTCGGCCCGCCCTCTCTCCCCTTAAAGCTTGGATAAAATACGCGGATTTGTTCAATCTAAAGTAAAGCGTCAGTTTATACGGAAATACAAAGGAGGACTTTTACTGTGCCGTTATGGAGCGTAAATACGAGACGGGCCCTGCTGTCTCTGTCTGCGGCGGCTCTGCTGTGGGGAGGGATTGATGACCCGGCGGCGGACGCGGGGAGCGCTGCTCTGAAGGATATAGAGGCAAAGGCCGTCCCGCAAAAAAATGACGCGGCGTCGGACAGACCGCAAGCCGCCAAAAGCGGGCGTCCCGCCGCCGGTTCGCAGAACGCCCTCCGGTCCCCCGCCGCCGGAAACGTCTATGCCGCAAGGCAGCAGCTTTACGATCAGATGAGCGCGGCCACCGGCATTCCCTGGTACCGCTTGGCCGCCGTTGACCAGTATGAACGCACGCTAGCCGGCCGCAGCAAATCCGGAGGCGGCGCGCCTGACCGCCTGACTGGAATCCACATCCCCGCGCCGCTGTGGTGCGGACCGCTGAATCCGAACCAGGAGGATACCTCTCCGGCTTCGATCGCCTTCTTTAACGGCCTTGGCTGTGACGGTTCCGGAGACGGCAAGGCCGATCCGGAGAATGATATCGACGCGCTGTACACCATAGCGGACCATCTGATGAAATACGGCAATTCCGCGAGCGACTTCGGGATCGGCGTCTGGGAATATTATCACAACGGCCGCGCCTCCCAGCGCATCGCCCAATTTGCCAAGCTGTACGATCATTTCGGCCGTCTGGATTTGTCGGGCAGCGCCTTTCCGCTACCGCTCGGCAGCACCTACTCCTTCCGCAGCACCTGGGGAACCGGAAGAAGCTGGGGGGGCGCGCGGATACATGAAGGCACCGACCTGTTCACGCCGCACGGAGTCACTGTACGGAGCACCTGCTACGGCATCTTGGAGACCAAGGGCTGGAACCGCTACGGCGGCTGGCGGGTCGGCATCCGCGATATTGAGAACCGCTACCATTATTACGCCCACCTGTCCGGCTTCGACAAATCGCTGTCCGCTGGCGATATCGTCATTCCCGGGCAGCAGCTTGGCTGGGCCGGCAGCTCCGGCTACGGCAAACCGGGCACACAGGGGAAATTCCCGCCGCATCTGCATTACGGCATTTACAAAGACCGCGGGCTGACGGAATGGGCCTTCGATCCTTATCCGCTGCTAAAGCAGTGGGAGATTGCCGAGCGGAAGGCGCTGAAGAAGAACAACAAGGGCCGCTGAAGGGGAGTCCCAATATTCGGAAATGGCGGGTGCGCCGTCTCGGCGGTAAGGTATTCGTTTCCACAAAAACGGAGGATCTTAAGCGGATCAATCCCCGCCCTTGCCAATGCCGTATTCGGCCAGCTTGCGGTACAGGGTGGACTTGCCGATGTTCAGCATCCGGGCCGCGCCCACAACATTGCCGCCGCTTGCCGCCAGCGCGCGGCGAATGCTCTCGATCTCGCTCTGCCGCATGCTCTTGACTGCGTGCGGATCAGCGGGGACAGACGCGCGGCCGAGCGCAGGACGACGGTCCTGGAGTCCGCTCTCCTTATGCCCGGACGGAATGCGGACCGCATCCGATTCCGCAATACAATCCGAGCCGCATAAGTAGTAGGCGCGCTGTACGGCATTTTGCAGCTCGCGAGCATTCCCTCTCCATTGCCGATCTTGGAGTCTTTCCAGAAAGGCAGGGTCAAAATGTTTGGCCGGTCCGGGATTGTCCCGGTTGCACTTGCTCAGGAAGAGCCGGGCAAGCGGGCCGAGATCCTCGGGACGCTCCCGCAGCGGCAGCAGCTTGAGGTTGATGACGTTCAGCCGGTAATAGAGGTCGCTTCGGTAAGCCTTTTGCGTGATTTCCTCCAGCAGATCGCGGTTGGTCGCCGCTATGACCCGGACGTCCAGCAGGCGCTCATGCTTGCCTCCGATCCGCCGGACCTTGTGGTTATCCAGCACCCGCAACAGCTTGGCCTGGATTTCCAGCGACAGCTCTCCGATTTCGTCCAGGAACAGGGTGCCTCCATTCGCCAGCTCGAACTTGCCGGGATTGCCTTCGCGCAGCGCGCCGGTGAAGGAGCCTTTTTCATAACCGAACAATTCACTTTCCACCAGCTCCCTCGGGAGGGCCGCGCAATTAATAGCGATAAACGGTCCGTCCGCGCGTGTACTGGCATTATGAATGGACTGGGCGAACAGCTCCTTGCCGGTGCCGCTCTCGCCTTCAATCAGAACCGTGCAGTTCGTTCCGGCGATTCTTCGGGCAAAATCGATCTGTTCCCGCATGTATGGATTATGGGTCACGATATCCTCAAACCGGTAATTCGCCTTAAAGCCCGCAAGCTGGTTGACTTCTCTGCGCACCTGCCTGGCCTCCCGGATCGAGAGCGATGCCCCAAGGACCTGATTTCCGCAGGAGTACGGAAAGATATTCACCATGCAATCGATCTTTCTGCCTTGCACCGTAAGCGTGCAGTCCGCATAGCTGATGCGGCGCTTGCTCTCGAACACACTGTCCAGATCGACATCCTGCAGCAATTCCTTGATATCCAGCCTCCGTACCTCTTCCATTTCCAGCATAAAAATAGAGGCCAGCCGCTCATTGAACTGCCTGATCCGGTATTCCGTATCAATGACCAGCAGACCGTCCTGCATCGATTGGAATACGGCGTTCATCAGCTGATTCGTCTCCAGCACGTTAAGCTGCTCTTCGATGCTGCTTACGGCCGACACGGCAATGCCGAAGGTATGGGGGTGGACATCCTCCGCTTTGCCTGACAGGTCCAGGCATCCGATCACCCGGCCGGAGCTGTCGTGAATAGGGGCTGCGGAGCAGGTCCATGCGTAATGCGACTGGCAGTAATGCTCGCCCCCGAGCACCTGGATCGGCATATCCACGGCTAACGCGGTTCCGACGGCGTTGGTGCCTACGCTAAGCTCATCCCATTTGGCCCCCTCGACAAAATTCACCTTCGCGCACTCCGGCTCGATCTCCTTGTTCAGCAGGGTGCTGAGCAGCACGCCATCCTGATCGGTGAGCACAATGGCGTACACCGTATCCTTGATCGCCTGATAGATGCTGTTCATAATCGGCTGGGCTACGGAAATGAGCAGACTCTTCGCTTTCAGCCGCCGCGCCAGCTCTTCCCGGGATACCTGCACACCTGTTCCCTGCTGCGGGTTGACTCCGGCCATCCGGCATCTCCTCCATGAAGCGAATATAACAGGCCGCATGCCTTCCGGGATTTCCCCATGCTCCGGGGCAGCATCCCGGCTTATTGGCGTAGTTGGATAACTGATCATTACTCGCGCCTCCCTTTGGCCCTGCGTGCGTCTGCCTTTGCCCTGCGTGCATCTGGCCGCTTCCCGCGCAGAAGAACCTTTACTTTCGCCCGCCACAAACGCGTGTTGGCCGACTGCCGGCACGTATCGGCTGACCGCGCGGCGTTCGCAGGCCTTTTTTGTATACGCTTACACTATGCTTTTATTATAAGGGGCCGCCGGGAAGCGGATACGCGCAAAAAAACGGATAAGTTGAACATCTCATGACAATTTCCCAATACGGGAAAACGGCAGCGACCGTTCATCTTATCCGCAGGCCAAGAACAGGGAGGCTTCGTTTAATGCGAATGGATCGCGCGGTGATTCACGGCAAGCGCCGCTTCGAGCAGCGCTTCGGAAACGGTCGGATGGGCATGGATCGTCGTTTCGATCTCATCCACCGTCGCTTCGAGCCGAAGCGCCAGCGCGCCCTGCGCAATCATATCCGTGGCTCTCGGACCGGCGATATGAAGCCCGAGAATCTCGCCCGTCCGCGCATCGGTGACATATTTGACCAGGCCGCCCGTTTCACCCATAATCATGGATTTGCCGTTGGCCTGCAGGGAGAAGCTTCCCGTCTTCACTTCCAATCCCTGCTCCCGGGCGCCTTCCTCGGTCAAGCCGACCGAGGACAGCTCCGGTCTTGTGTACACGCAGGACGGAACCGTCCGGAAATCCACCGGGGACGGCTCTCCCATCATATGCTCCGCCGCAACAATGCCTTCCGCCGAGGCGACATGCGCCAGCATGATCCCGCCGACGCAGTCGCCGATGGCATAGATGGACGGCACCGACGTCTGCATGTTCCGGTCGACCTCGATGGCGCCTTTCTTCATAGTAACGCCGAGAAGCTCCAGCCCGAGTCCCGACGCCGCCGGACGGCGGCCAATGGACAGCAGCACCTTCTCCGCTTCGATAACCAGGCTGCCGGAAGGCGATACCGCCGTAACGGCCAGGCCCTTCGCCGTTTGCTCAATAAGCTCAACCCGGGTTTCCGTGTGAACGTCAACGCCCGCAGCGGCAAATTCCTTCCGCAGACAGCGGACGATGTCCCGGTCCATCGCGGCGATCAGCTCCGGCAGCATCTCGATAATCGTAACCTTGCAGCCCAGGCTGCTGTAAATGCTGGCGAACTCGCAGCCGATTACCCCTCCGCCGATAATGCAGAGGCTTTCCGGCACCTCCGGCAGCGATAGCGCCTCGTCGCTTGTGATCACGGCGGACAGCTCGGTCCCCGGAATCGGCACCCGGGACGGCGACGAGCCGGTGGCGACGATTGCACGGTCGAAATGAAGGGTCCGGATACTGCCGTCCCCAAGGGTCACCTCCAGTTCATGGATACCGGTAAACCTGCCGGTGCCGGTGATTTGGGCCACTTTATTCTTCTTAAGCAAAGCGCCGATTCCGCCGGTGTTGATCCGGATTATCTTGTCCTTGCGCTTTTGCAGCCGTTTCCAGTCCACCGCAAGCTGCGGAATATCCAGACCGATTTCGGCCGATTCGCGTTTCAGCGCCGAATACAGCTCCGATGTATGCAGCAGCACTTTGGTCGGTATACAGCCAACATTAAGGCAGGTCCCGCCCAAAGCCTGCTTCTCCACCAGCGTCACTTCCGCTCCCAACTGGGCGGCCCTTATCGCGGCGACATAGCCGCCCGGACCGCCTCCCAGCACCACAATGTTCATCCCGCATTCTCCTTTCACAGCAATAACAGCGCCGGATTCTCCGCGTACGCCTTGATTCTCTGCATAAACCCGGCGGCAACCGCGCCGTCCACCGCACGGTGATCCGCCGTCAGACTGAGATTCATCAGCGGCTTGACAACGACTTCGCCATTCACGGCAACCGGAGTATCCACGATGGCGTTTACGCCGAGAATCGCTACTTCGGGCTGGTTGATAATCGGGGAGAAGGACTCCATTCCGTACATCCCGAGATTGGTAATGGTGAAGGTTCCTCCCGTCATTTCGGCCGGGGTCAGGGCATTGTCTCTCGCGGCTGCGGCCAGCAGGCGGACCTCTTCGGAAATTTCGCCCAGGCCCTTCAGATGGGCGTCGCGGACTACCGGCACGACCAATCCGCCTTCCAGACCGACAGCCACGCCAATATGAACCGCTTTGTGAAACACCAGCTCATTGCCTTCGATGGAACAATTAAGCAGCGGGAACTCCAGCAGCGCCTTGGCCGTGATCGCGACCAGCAGATCGGTGTATGTGATCTTTCGCGAAGCCTGGAGCTGCCGTCTAAGATTGGCAAGCGCGGTTGTATCCAGCCGCATGTTGTAAGTAACGGACGGCGAGATGTCTACGCTCTCACGCATCCGTTTGGCGATGACCTTGCGCATGGCGCTCATCG
>NZ_ASSC01000257.1 GCF_000520735.1 Paenibacillus forsythiae T98 | reverse complement strand
CAGCCGGTTTACCGGCTTGTCCCATATCCCGGGGCCCGTCAGGGACTATCTGCGGGAAGCCGCCTTTGCTGCGCTGGGGCGGCTTGTTGCCGTTGCGCTGGAGGAAGAGGTCGATTTCGTCGTCATCAGCGGAGATGTCTATGATTCCGCCGATTCATCGCTCCAGAGCCAGCTTCGCTTTCACGAAGCGCTGCTGGAGCTTTCGAATAATGGAATTGCGGCCTTCCTCATTCACGGCAATCACGATCCGCTGGACGGTCCGCGTCTTGATATGGAGCTTCCGGATGGCGTCACGGTCTTTGGCGCCGATATGCAGAGGCAGGCTACAGCTGTACGCCGCGCCGATGGGCGGGAAGTCGCGATAGTCAGCGGAATCTCCTATCCTACGGCCAAGGTGACCGATAATCTGTCGCTGCGGTTTCGGCGGAAGGAGGGCAGCGGTCTGTTCCATATTGCGCTGCTGCACGCGAATGTCGACGGCGATCCGGCGCATGAGACCTACTCTCCCTGTACCCGCAGGGATTTGATCGACTCCGGCTTCGACTATTGGGCGCTAGGGCATATCCATAAGCGCCGGATTCTGCATGAGCGTCCCTATATTGTATATCCGGGCAATATCCAGGGACGGAGCGTCAAGGAGACTGGAACCAAGGGCTGCTGCATCGTGGATGTGGACGACAGCGGAATCGCCGCCCTCCGGTTCAAGGAACTGGATGAGGTCCGCTTTCTCATTCGAGATATTCCAATTGAAGGAATGGCCAGGGAAACCGACTGGATAGAGGCGGTGGAACGGGCTGTGGAAGACATCCGGGAGGAGCACCCGAAGCTGATGTCGGTTGTCCGTTTCCGAATTACCGGCCGAAGCGCTGTTCACCGCATTCTGGCGGAAAAAGGGGTGCCGGAAGACCTGCTTGACGAGCTGCGGCGGCGTGAAGCGCTGCGGGCAGGGCAAGGCAGGTTCCACGGACTCGTCTGGATTGAAGGCTTCTCCCTCGAATCCGGAACGGAGCTTGACCGGGAGCGTCTGCTTGCGGAGGACAGCTTTCTTGGCGAAATGGCGCGGTTGGCCGCCGGGAGCGCGGCAGACGGCAGCACGCTGGAGGAGCTTGTCCGGACGGCCCTGGCGCCTCTTGGAGAGAACCGTGAGCTAAGGCGTCTGCTGGCCGAAGCGGGGGAAGACGAGATGCGCGTCTGGCTGAAGCGAGCGGCCGAAACGGCCGTAACGCTGCTCAGCGATGCCCTGGAGCCGGATGAAGAAACGGGTGGTATGCCGGGAGGCCGCCAAGGAGGTCGGTAGGATGAGAATAGAGCGCCTTGAAATCGGCGGCTTCGGCCGTCTTCAGCGCAGGGAGCTGGAGCTTTCCGGAGGATTGACCGTGCTGTATGGACCCAATGAAGCCGGTAAATCCACGATGCTGCAATTTATCCGCGCCATGCTCTTTGGCATTCCCGGCCGGAACTACCCGGCGGAACGATTGGCGCCTATGCTTGGCGGTTCGCACGGCGGCACCCTGACCGCGCTCGACGGACAAGGAAACGTATGGAGCATCCGGCGGTATGCCGGGGGTCCGGAGGGCGGAAAGGGCGACAGGCTCAAGATAACGTTAAGCGGCATCGACGGAAGCGTGGAAGAGCCCGGCCAGGAGGAACTGGAGAAACGCCTCTTGGGCGGGGTATCCCGGACGATGTACCGGCAGCTCTTTGCTGTGACGCTCAGCGAGCTTCAGGAGCTTGGGACGCTGCAGTCCGAGGAAATGAGCAGCTATTTATTTCATGCGGGTATTGGCGGAGGAGGTGAAATTCTCCGGGCGGAGCGGCGTCTCCAGCAGGAGGCGGAGAAGCTCTACAAGCCGCGAGGCAGAACGCAGGAAGCGGCCAGGATTCTCCAGTCGATTGAGAAGCTGGAACGAATGATCGCGGACAGCCGTTCTTATCTCCCGCGCTACAATGACAATACCGCAGCGCTCCAGGCTGCGGAAATGGAGCTTGAAGAGCTGGAGCGGCGGCGCAGGGAGAACGGGGCCAGGCTGACACGCCTCAGCAAGGCGATGGATATCCGCGAGATATGGCTGAAATGGGAAGCCGCCCGCCTGGAACTAGGGGAGCTGCCGGATTTGCTGTCTTTCCCCGAGGATGCCTCCGAGCGCTGGCGGGACCTTCAGGCGCGGAGCGGCCATGCCGCGCAGGCAGCGGCCCGCGCCCGGCGAATCGTCTCGGAGCTGGAAGAGGAGCTGGCCGGGACCGCTCAAGACCTCCTGCTCGAAGCGCAGGGTCCCCGGCTGGAACGTCTTCTTCTCGCCCAGGGAGGCTACGAGAACCGGAAGGCGGAGCTGCGGCGGCTGGAGGAGGAGCAGAAGCTGCTGGGGGAGCATGTGCGGCGTCTCCTCCGGAGCATACATCCCGGCTGGACCGCCGGGGAG
>NZ_ASSC01000256.1 GCF_000520735.1 Paenibacillus forsythiae T98 | reverse complement strand
CTATATATTCGGTGAAAAACAAATGGAATAATGTGGACGTAGAAAACCCAAAAGAAATAAATTCCAGTATAATAGTCTTCAATCATATAATCATTGGAGACGATACAAATGAGCGTACGAGTTGGTGTGGCAGAAGAACACAAAGCAGTAGCCATTCAGGAAATCAAAGCCGCGATGAAAATAAACAAAGATGTACGTATGCATGAAAGGTATCAGACGATCCTCATGCTGTTACTTGGTGAATCTTACGAACGGATTTCCGAAGTGACAGGACGGACGATATCGACCTTATATAACTACAGCAAAGCTTACCGAGAACAAGGGATGCAGGGGCTACAAATCGGACGTCCTCCAGGACGACATCGCTTGTTAACTGCTGAACAAGAGCAACAAGTGTATGAAGTGGTAACGAATCAAACGCCCGAGGATCAAGGATTTCCTTCCCAGATGAACTGGACTTCTCCACTCGTTCGGAAATGGATCGAACAAAAGTGGAATATTCGGTATTCGGATCGGGGGACACGAGACCTGTTGTACCGTTTGAAGCTTAGCTTTACGAAGCCGACCTACACACTGGCTAAAGCAGACCCACAGAAACAAGAAGAATTCAAAGAACACTTTCAGGAGTTAAAAAAAACTCCTCGCTGGGCGCATCGACCGGATTCTGTTTGAAGATGAGTCCATGATCCGGGATTACCAAGCGCTTTCTCGTACCTGGTTTCCCAAGGGGCAGCAAAAAATCATTCCCACCTACGGCAAGCATTGGGGAGCGAAGCTGATTGGAACGCTGGATTATGAATCCGGTGAAGTATTTTGCGTACAAGAAGAACAGTACACCGCCAAAGAATTCTTGTCCTTTCTGGAACGTCTCTTAGAAAAATATGAAGGGGATCGAATCGTGATGATTTTGGATAATGCACGAATCCATCATGCCGACCTCATCCAGCCTTTTTTAAAAGAACATCAAGCCAAGCTCACCTTGGTTTACTTGCCTCCGTATAGTCCGAATTTGAATATGATTGAAGAATTATGGGCCTGGCTAAAATCATCCGTGATTCATAATGTCTTCTTTGACTCGGTACAAAAAATTCGTAAAGCTGTTCAAGGATTCATCCGATTGATTAATGAAACGCCTGCCGCTACAGTTGAACGGTTATGTCTCCAATTCTAAATATTAAATGCCGAATATATA
>NZ_ASSC01000255.1 GCF_000520735.1 Paenibacillus forsythiae T98 | reverse complement strand
AAGAAACAGGCAGGCTGCGGATATCGCAGCCTGCCTGTATTTCTTCAGGGTCAGAACATGTCCCGGCAATCGTATGCCGATCCGGTCCGGAATTGCCTGGTTACGTCGTCTCCTGTTCCTACTTCGGCGCTCTTGGCGGCAGGGGACCGAGGTACTGATAATACTGGCACTCGATCCGTCCGTTATACAGCTTGCGCCGTTTGTCCGCCTTGCGGCCGAAATGATGCTCGAACTGCTTGGAGGGACTGATGGCGAAGAATGACCAGGTTGGGAGGTGCAGCATCATCTGCCCGAACTGGCGGGTGAGCTTCTCCACTTCCTTATCGTCGCTCAGCCGCTCCCCGTACGGCGGATTGGTGATCATACAGCCGTATTCGCCCTCTGGCCTTGCTTTGGCGGCAGCCAGGACGGAGAAGGTGATTTCACCGGCAAGCCCCGCGCTCTTGGCGGCGGCCTGCGCGACTTCGATCGCCTTCGGGTCGATGTCGCTGCCGGTCAACTGCAGCGGAGAGTCGTCGCGGACGGCGTCGAACGCTTCCTCGCGGGCAGTCTGCCATGCTTCCGGCGGGATCGCCGGCCAATGCTCGGACGGAAAAGAGCGCCGGAGTCCGGGAGCGATATTCCAGGCCATCATGGCGGCCTCGATCAGAAACGTGCCCGAGCCGCAG
>NZ_ASSC01000254.1 GCF_000520735.1 Paenibacillus forsythiae T98 | reverse complement strand
CGACGATGAGCACATCGGCTTCGCCCATGGCGTTCAGGTTGCGGATCGCCTTCACGATGGAAGGCGCCGCACCCTTCCCCTGCACCAGCACGGGATAGAGCACGGTAGCCGCCTGCGGAAACCGTCTGCGCAGCGTAGTCAGAATATCCCGGACCGCCGCGCCTGTAGGCGAGGTGACGACGCCGATGCAGCGCGGATAACGCGGCAGCGGACGCTTCCGCTCCGCTGCGAACAATCCCTCCTGGTCCAGCTTCTTCTTGAGCTGCTCATAGGCCAGATACAGGCTGCCGATGCCGTCGGGCTGCATATGCGTGGCATAGAACTGGTACTGCCCGTCCCTTTCGTACACCGTCACGTTGCCTCTGGCGATAACCCGAGAGCCTTCCTTCGGCACAAAAGGCAGCCGCTGGTTATGGGATGCGAACATAATCGCCCGGATACGGCTGCTCTCGTCCTTCAGCGTAAAATACATATGTCCGCTGCCGTGATGCGTAAAATTGGAAATCTCCCCGCGCAGCCACACGTCGGAGAGCACATGATCCGAGTCCAGCTTCATGCGGATATAACGGTTAATATCTTTAATGGAATATACCTTCCGCTCCGCCATACTGCTAGTCCTATTCCAGACCGTGACGGCGCTTGGCCGCAGTCAGCGTGTTGACCATCAGCATCGTAATGGTCATTGGCCCTACGCCGCCCGGAACCGGCGTAATGTGGCCTGCAACTTCCTTGGCGCTGTCGTAGTCAACATCTCCCGCCAGCTTGCCATTGTCCAGGCGGTTCATCCCCACATCGATAACGACCGCTCCCGGCTTCACATAGGAGGCGTCAATAAGATTGGCGCGGCCGATCGCCACGACCAGCACGTCGGCCAGCTTGCACAGCTCGGCCATGTTGCTTGTGCGGGAATGGCACATCGTAACCGTGGCGTTCTCCCGCTGCAGCAGCAGAGATACCGGCTTGCCGACAATATTGCTGCGGCCGATAACGACGGCATGCTTGCCGGAGAGGTCGATGCCGGTCCGTTTGATTAATTCGATCACCCCGGCAGGCGTGCAGGGGAGCAGGCTGTCGTCGCCGATGACCAGATTGCCCACATTAACCGGGTGGAAGCCGTCGACGTCCTTCTCTACGGAGATGGCGTCGATAACCGCTTTTTCATTGATATGCTTCGGCAGCGGAAGCTGCACCAGAATGCCGTCAATCTCGTCGGCCCGGTTCAGCTCGTCAACCAGCGACAGCAGTTCTTCCTGGGAAGTCGAAGCGGGCAGCCGGTGTACTACCGAATGAAAGCCCAGGCTGATACAGGTTTTTTCCTTACTGTTCACATAGACCTGCGAACCCGGGTCCTCTCCTACGAGCACCACAGCCAGACCGGGCTTGACTCCGCGCTCTGCAAGCGCCTCGACCTCCCGGGCAATATCCACACGAATTTCTTCGGAAACCAGTTTACCGCTGATGATTGCTGCTGTCATGACACATATCTCCCCTTTAGTGAACTTTGGTAGTTGTAAGGCTGTCTAATCGCGAAAAAGGGCGCATAAGGCGCATCGTTTCATCTTATTTTATTGTAACGGCTTCGTCTTCAGGAACGGTTGGCCTTCAGTTCTTCGAGGTCCTGGATCAATTTTCCCAGAACGCCGTTGACGAATTTGCCGGAATCCTCCGTGCCGAAATGCTTGGCCAGCTCAATGGCCTCGTTGACGGCTACCTTTGCCGGAACATCATTCCGATAAATCATTTCATAGGCCGCAAGCCTTAAAATCTGGCGGTCAACGCGGGACAGCCGGCTCATCTGCCAGCCCTTCAAATAATGCTCCAGCATATCGTCGATCGCAGGCTTGGCTTCCCAGATGCCGTTCACATGGTCCAGCACATAATCTTTTAATTGAAGCTCGTCGGAAATGACGCGTTCCATCTCATTTTCCTCCGATGCCTCCTTCAGCAGCATTTCCACCGCCTCGCCGCTTTCAACCTCGTTCATCTCCATCTGATACAGGCTTTGCACTATAATTTCTCTCGCTACACGTCTTTTCATTTGTTCCTCCTTTAAATTAATCCAGGCTCTGCTTGAACCCTGAACCCATACAAATCTTAAGCAGCCGGACCGCCCTGATGGGGATGAATGCAAGTGATAGCCGAATCGGCGGACTTGCTCTGTTCGCTGTATCGCTTCTGGCCGCCCTTGCCGCAAGCTTAGACTTAGACGGAAATACTCCGGTTAAACAGCTTCTCAAACCTTAATATGAGGTAGGCAGATGGAAAAACTCCCTATAATTCCAGCATAATGCCCCGTTCCCATGCGAAATACTCAAATTAGATGGAGATTTTCCGGTTAGTCTGACCCTTCCCTTCAGTTTAAGAAGTTTTGCAGGAAGTTTTAAATTTACGTTCGATAGGGGCAAGGCGATTTGACATGGAGCCTCGTGCGCATGAATTCTCGGAAAGCCGCGAAGCATAAGGACTTCACTAGGCTCGCCAGCTTATCCGTATAAAATTGCAGTCTATTTACCCATGTCGAGTAGCGAGGAAGCAAGAATCTTGAGTCACACTAAAAAAACACTCCGCTCTCTTGTCACAAACTTCCCGGATGAGCTGGTATATAGGATGTGTAATTTCCGTTCTGTTCATCGTTCTTCTGACAGCAGATCATGATTTCCACATGAGACTTCTGCGATCTTAGACGCAAAAAAACCGCACCGCCCTTCTTTCGGGGCAAAGAAACGCAAAATGACCAGTTCGCTCCGAAAGAAAGGCTTTAGCGCGGTTCACTTGAAGGGACGCCAGCGGGCCGACAGCTGCTCCAGCAGCTCCCTCCATGGGAACAAAGGAGCCTGCGCGTCTTTTCTGCCGCCAAGCGTATATCCGATGAACACAACCAGTGCAAAGAACAGCATATCCCAGAAACCGCTAATTAAATAAATGATGCCCAGAACGAATCCGAAGGCCACTCCGCCAATTCTACCGCCGTGACTTTCCCATATTTCTCTCCAAGGCATAAGGGAAACTCACCTCTATTCCACTCGACTTTTGAAGCTGGGGGACTGGGCAAGGTTGGCAATATAGACCGACACGTCGGCAACCGGGACGCCCGTCGTATCCTGTACATATTCATGCACCTGCCGCTGTACCTCCGAGGTCAGAAGCGGAAGCGAATGCTCGCCGTCCACTACGCCGCGGATCAAAATTTCAAGCCCCGCCTGGGAGACGCGGATTCGCGATCTCAGGTCGCGGATGCCCTTGACCTTTCCGGCCGCCTTCAGGCTGAGATTCTCAATCGTTTCCATGGAAATCTGAATATCGCCGTATTCCGTCCTTTGATCAACCGACAGACTGGATGTCCGCTCCCGGCGAATCGAGATATAGAAGAACCGGATACTCAGCAGGAACAGAATGACCGCCGCGGCAATCACGACGATATAGGCGGCTTCCCAATTCCGGATCTCCGGATTCCACGGAAGAACGCCGCTTAACAGGAGGATGGCAATAACAGATAATGTTCCAACGCTCAAGCTGTAAATGAACAGCAAAAGTCTGTCTAAAATTTTAGCCAAGAGCCTCTTAACCTCCTCAAAGTAGACTAAACCCTCGACTTGACCGTCGGGGGTTTAATGAAGACCGGAAGTCCTTATTTCACACGAAGGGCAACATCAGTATCGTCAGCAGCGGTGTTCTTCTCCGCACTCTTGAATTGAACGTCGTGAATATGCACATTCACTTCCACAACCGTCAGGCCTGTCATCGTTTCGATCGACCGTTTGACATTTCGCTGAATTTCCGCCGCCACCTCCGGGAGACGGGTTCCATACTCGATAATTACGGAGACATCCACCGCAGCCTCGCGCTGTCCGACTTCCACCTTAACGCCTTTTGAAAGGTTCTTTCGTCCCAGCAGCTCGACGATGCCTCCGGCAAATCCGCCGCTCATGCCCGCTACGCCTTTAACCTCAACGGTCGCAAGGCCAGCGATCACCTCGATCACTTCGGGAGCGATCTGGATTTCACCGATTTCCGTACGTTCGAATTCTGTCGGCAGTGTACTCATTTTGTCCCCCACACCTTTCACATTTGTTCATGATGGCAAGCTTGAAGCACGTCTCTCCATTAAACATACTATATCATTTGGCGAACTTTATGACAAACGAAGCGTTTTCGCCCTAAATTTCATTTTCTTCAAGGAACTTGATATCGAAATGGCCGTCCAGGAATACGGGGTGCTCCAGCAATTTTTGATGAAAAGGAATCGTCGTATGTATCCCTTCGATAGCGAACTCGCCGAGAGCCCGCTTCATCTTGAGAATCGCTTCCTGGCGCGTAGGCGCCCAGACAATGAGCTTCGCAATCATGGAATCATAAAAAGGCGATATCGTGCCGCCCGGATAAGCCGCGCTGTCTACACGGACGCCAAGTCCGCCCGGAGGCAGATAAAAGCCGATCTTGCCCGGAGAAGGCATGAAATTCTTGGCCGGGTCTTCCGCATTGATTCGGCATTCGATCGACCAGCCGTTAATAACGATTTCCTCCTGGGTAAATGAAAGGGGATTCCCTTCGGCCACCGAGATCATTTCCTTGATCAGATCCACTCCTGTTACCATTTCGGTAACCGGATGCTCCACTTGAATCCGGGTGTTCATTTCCATGAAATAAAACTGTCCGTCCGCGCCAAGCAGAAATTCGAGCGTTCCCGCGCCGGAATAGCCGACGGCAAGCGCGGCTCGGACGGCGGCTTCGCCCATGGCCTGCCGGATTTCCGGCGTCAGCACGGAGCAAGGAGCCTCTTCCACCAGCTTCTGGCGGCGGCGCTGCACGGAGCAATCGCGTTCGCCCAGATGGACTACGTTGCCGTGGTTATCGGCGATAATCTGGATTTCGACATGCTTCATGCCGGTCAGGTATTTCTCCAGATAGACTCCGGCGTTGCCGAAGGCCTTCTGCGCTTCCTGCTGGGCGGCGGTAATCTGCTTGACCAGCGACTCTTCGTCCTCGGCGATGCGGATGCCCTTGCCTCCGCCTCCGGCTGTGGCCTTGATGATAACGGGGTAGCCGATCTCTCTTCCCAGCAGAACCGCTTCCTCCACATCGTCCACAAGACCGTCGGACCCGGGAATGACCGGAACGCCAGCCTGCTTCATCGTATCCTTCGCGACAGCCTTGTCTCCCATCCGGGTGATGGCTTCAGGAGAAGGACCGATAAAGATGATGTTGCAGGAACCGCAAATCTCGGCGAAATCGGCGTTCTCGGCAAGAAAGCCGTAGCCTGGATGAATGGCGTCGCATTCCGTCAGGGTAGCGACGCTCATAATATTCGTAAAATTCAAATAGCTGTCCTTGGAAGCTGTCGGTCCGATACAGTATGCTTCATCGGCCAGCCGGACATGCAGCGAATCGCGGTCGGGTTCCGAATAAACCGCAACGGTGGAAATGCCCAATTCGCGGCAGGCGCGAATAATCCGAACGGCAATTTCCCCGCGGTTGGCGATCAGCACTTTTTGTATATTCATTGCTATCCTCCCGATTTTAAGATTCCGGCTTCACCAGGAACAGCGGTTGGCCGTACTCCACAAGCTGGCCGTTCTCGGCAAGGACGGACACAATCTCCCCGCGGACTTCCGCTTCCAGCTCGTTCATCAGCTTCATCGCTTCGATAATGCATACTGTCGACTTCTCGGTCACCCGGTCGCCAACGCTGACGAATGGAGGCCGATCCGGCGAAGCCGAGGTATAGAACGTACCCACCATCGGAGAAACGATTTTATGTAAGGTTCCCTCTTCGGGAGTAGAGTGCGTCTCCTGCTGCGGAGCGGCGGGACTGGCGGCAGCTTGCCCGGCAATCTGCTGCGGAACGGGCGGCTGCGGAGCGGGCGTAAAGGGGTAAGGAAAAGGAGCCGCCGGAGCCACATGCGCTTCCGCTGCTTCGGAACGGTCCGGTTTGCGGATGGCCAGCTTCATTCCTTCGCTTTCAATCTCCAGTTCATGCACGGAAGAGGTCTGGTCCAGCAATTCGATCAATTCCTTAATTTCGCTTAATTTGAACATTTCGATCAGTTCACTCCTTCAGCTTTCTGTCGAACCCGCTAACTCTGCGGATAAAATATAACGGATTTCCGCTCCCTTGTGGGGGATGCTGACCGTCTCTCATAAAATACAGGCCAAGAATCGGCATCATGCTTATCCCTCTATATTTCAAGAATAACCCTATGTATTATATCACAAACGGGGGAAATAGAAAGAGCCCGGGATAACCCGAGCTATTTCGGCAATTTCCTTTGTTTTTTATGTCCGGATTACTGCTCCGATACATGCTGTACGCTTACTTTATCCTGGGATACGCTCAGCTCTTTCATAACCAGATCGATAATCAGAGCCGCCTGCTTCACATCCAGCTTCTCGCTGAGCACAACCACTTTATAGGAATCGTTGTTCTCTTCCTTGACGATCGCTTCCCCGTACTGCTGTTGAAGCTTTTCTTCGATTCCGCTGATTTTGGATTCCTTCTCTTCGAGCTGGTGCAGCTGCTCCTGCGCGGCCGCGCTGTCCGCCGGCGATTTGTCCATATTGTTGATCGCAGCCATCAGATCATTATGTTCTTTCAGGTTCTTCTGTTCGCGCTCGTACAGGTAATTGGTGAACAGGCTGGAGGCCGAAGCGCTCTGCGAGGCGACTTCATTCAGCACGGCCGCGTCTTCCTTCGATACGCCGCCGTCTGCCGATGCGGAATCCTTTCCTTTATCCGAGGAGGCTGCATCGGGCTTCGCGGAGGCGGGTGCGGAGGCGGACGCCTTGTCCTGGGCGTCTTTCGCTGACGGGTCCGCCGGAGATTGGCCGTCATCCGTT
>NZ_ASSC01000253.1 GCF_000520735.1 Paenibacillus forsythiae T98 | reverse complement strand
GAGGGGCAGCCGGTGGACAAGCTTCGGCCGGTGACGGGAATGGAGAGAATAGCGTCCATTCAGGAGGAGATCCGCGAGGTGTATATCAGCGAGCCGGTGCTTGGCTACCTGCTCGATATTGTCCGCGGCACCAGAGCGCATCCGCTGGTCCTGCTCGGGGCGAGTCCCCGCGCAGCGCTGTCTTATATGATGGCTTGCAAGGCCTTTGCCTTCCTGCAGGAGCGCGATTATGTGCTGCCCGATGATGTGAAGTCGCTGGCGCCCTACACGCTTGGCCACCGCATCCTGCTGCGTCCCGAGTCCCGTCTGGACAACGTCAGCGCGGATACGCTGCTGAACAATCTTCTGCAGAGCATCCAGGTCCCTGTGACAATGAGGCAATAATATGAGACGCTATCTGTCCGCAGCCGCCGCAAGACTTCCGGCCAAGCTGGCCGGAGTTGCCGCGGTTTGGTGTGTTACCCTGCTGTATGTGCTGTTTCAAGGCGGCAAAACGTCCGTCATGCTGTTCATCATGGTGTCGGTTCTGATGGTGTATCTGCTCGCCGGAGGATTAACCGGAGTACGCAGAGCCCGGGGCGCCCGAACCCTCTTCACCGAAGGGGAGAAGTCCGATTTGCTGTATGCGGGAGGCCATATGCGCGTCAAGCTTGAAGTCGCGCTTCCCGGACTGCTGCCGCTTCCCTTTGTCGTTGTCCGCGAAATGCTCAAAAGGCATAACGGGGAGTCCTGGATTTTCGAGGAAAGCCTTGTTCCGAACTTTAAAGGGCAGGGGGAGCTGCGGTTCCAGACGCCTCCGCTGGAGCGCGGCCACTATGTTTTTTCCGAGACGGGAATTTCCAGCGAGGATATTTTCGGGCTGGTCGAGCACAAGGGAAGCTTTCTCGCACAGGGACAGTTCCGGGTGCTTCCCAGCGTCGTTCACATCCCTAGATGGATGCTGTACGAGCGGAATTCGCGGCTGTCCGGCCCCCAGGCTTCGCTGGCCCAGTCACGGCGCGAGACAACGCAGATCAACGGCGTCCGCGATTATGTGTACGGCGACCGCTTGAGCCGCATTCACTGGAATGCGACGGCCAAGACCGGAGCGTGGAAATCCAAGGAGTTCGAGCATGAAGCGCTGCCCAAGACGATGCTTGTTCTTGACGGAACCTCTTCGGCCTACGCTTCTGTCGCGCAGTTCGAGCTGGCCGTATCGACAGCAGCCTCCCTGCTTGGGTTCGGCGTGCGGGAGAGGATAGGCATCGGGCTGTGCTGTCTGGACAAGAACACCAAAGTATTTGCCCCTGCGGAGAGCGCTGCGGAGCGGCAGAAGATGGTTCAGTATCTGATCGATATCAACGGAGAGGGCAGAGGTCCTCTTGTTCCCCGGCTGGAAAAGGGATACCGCATGTTTCCCAAAGGCGCCTATTTCGTGCTGATCACCCCGCAGGCGGACGGAAATATGCTGCAGACGC
>NZ_ASSC01000252.1 GCF_000520735.1 Paenibacillus forsythiae T98 | reverse complement strand
AGATCAGCACGATCCGGCGTGAAGGGACCGGCTGGGCCTGCCCGGGAAGCAGTATATCCACCTGATGCTGCAACCGGTTCATAGAGAGAATAAACTGGACCAGGGTATAAAGAAATCCGCCTAATAGTATCAGCAAGGCAATGCTCCATTTCCGGTTGAACATCCCAATCTCCTTTAGTCAAGATATCATTCAATAAAGCTTGACCTTATTATACCGGAGATTGTGCCGACTCCCAAATGATAATTGTGGCTTGCGGCAGCCGCGGGGCTTCTCCCTCAACCGGGGTCGTGAACGCAAGAACGGCCGGCGGGGAGAACTCCTTCAAGGGAGCTCTTCCCGCCGGCGGCCGCTTTCAGACTAATGGTTATCCGCTGTTCAAGGAATGTACTGCTGAACGATAGCCGTCACTTTGCCGTCCTGAACCGTGATGTGATAGGGGAACTGGCTCAGGTCCACCACATCCGTATTCCCGAACTTGCTCAGGAATGTATCCCGGTCGATGGCTTCATCCCAGATAATATCCAGATCGTCGGGGCTTCCGGTATGGTCGAATATTTGCGTCTTGATGCTGACGTTATCGGCCAGAGGATAATCGGTCAGCGTATCGCTGTCATTTACAATGTAATAGCCGTCGGGCGCGCCGCCAAGCTCT
>NZ_ASSC01000251.1 GCF_000520735.1 Paenibacillus forsythiae T98 | reverse complement strand
GACGGGCTTGGCGGCTTCGATCCCTATTCCAACAGCAAAGCCTGCTCCGAGCTCGTCACCGCCTCGTACCGCGATGCCTTCTTTAACCCGGGCCGCTATCCGGAGCATGGCGTGGCCATCGCGTCCGCCAGAGCTGGCAATGTGATCGGAGGCGGGGATTGGGCCAGCGAACGGCTTATCCCGGACAGCTTCAGAGCCTTCCGCAATCAGGCTCCCCTGGTGATTCGAAGTCCGCGCTCGGTACGCCCCTGGCAGCATGTACTTGAGCCGCTCGGCGGTTACCTGCTGCTGGCTCAGCGGTTGTACGAGGAAGGAGTACGGTATGCGGAGGCCTGGAACTTCGGGCCGGAGGAGCAGGATGCGCAGAGCGTGGAATCGGTGGTCAGCCGTTTCTGCCGGTTATGGGGAGAGGGTGCGGCCTATGAAGTTGTGCCCGACTATAAGCTCCATGAAGCCGCCGCACTGAAGCTCGATTGCTCTAAGGCCAAGGCCCGGCTCGGCTGGAGACCGAGATGGAATCTGGATACCGCCCTGGCTCAGACCGCCGCCTGGTACAAAGCTTACTTGAACGGGGAAGACATGCTTGAGCTGTGCCGCGCGCAGATTGCGCAGTTTGAGCAGGCCGGGGGCTGATTTTAGGAGCAGTTAGCTGGAAGAGTGTCCCGCAAGCCATGAGGATGGCTGCGGGGCGCTTTTTTATTTGTGAGGCGGGAATATTGCAGAAAGCCTGAAATTGTGCATTTTTTGGTCATACTACTCAATTTTCGCAGAGACCCTGCTCTGCTGCCCATTTATTAGGTTCGTTTTATAAATGATTTAAAGCGACTTGCCATTTTTTTACTTGCAATAAAATATATCGTTAATCCGATCAACAACGCATAATAAGGAATAAAAATATACAGGCTGTAGTCATTCAAGTAACTTGTCAACAATAAAAAATGAGAGCTTGTTAAAAACAGTGTATCTCCGTTTGTATTTACAAAGTAAAAATAAGGATACACGACAATCATGAAAATCATGATGTAATTAAGCAGGAGCAGCAAGGTGCTTAGTGATCTGCGAATCGCGAAGCTAGCTATTAATAATACAATTGTTAACACAAATAGTATCGAATAGAGAATAACTACATTCGCCAGCCCATCATCTGTATAATACAAATAAAGTGTAGTCGTATCTTCATTTTGATAAAATACATTCGAGAAATCGTGGTTCAAGTTCCTGGAGAGCATACCGTAATGATTTGACGAAAGAACCACATGAAAAAGATAGACGATGATTAATAAAACTATCAGTACATTAATTACAAAGTAGCCCTTCTTATCTTCTAACTCTTCCATAGGTAACATTTTCAAGTGTCCCCCATCCTTTTATAGAACTACTGCTCATAAGCATGATAATTAGTAGCGTGCTAGCCTTATAATCATAATAAGTATATCCATTATAACTCCCTGGTTGAGAATCAACAGCGGTAACAAATCCAATATGGTTCGCCTCCAGCTCTTACCTGGCTCATAAATTTAGTTTCTTTCTCCTTCAAGGTTATATACGCTTCATGACTTTGCCCTTCAGAAAGTGCCGCTTGTTCTGCAAAACTTGAAAAACGTAAAGCCAGCAAGTCTTTCAATAACCGAAAGACTTGCTGGCTTTAGAACTTGCAAGGAACAGCCCCTCCATCCTCAGCTCCCCGACCGCTCCAGGCCGAGGAAGATGAGGCGGATCTGCTTGCGGAACTCCTCGGCTCCCAGGTGCTCCTTGAAGCCGTACCGGTTCTCCAGTTTCCGCAGGGAGATTTCAAAGAGGTTCTCCTGCCGCGGCTCATCCCCTTGAAAGAGCAGCTGAACCGGCTGCGGATACATTTCGTCGTGAACCTGCTTGACGCATCTCGCGGCTTCCAGAATGGTCATGTGGCATTTGGAGCCGACGTTAAGAATATCGTAGGAAGCCGGGAAGTTCGCCAGCACGGCGCTTGTCACCTTGGCTACACTTTCAACATTGACAAAGTTTCTTCTCTGTCTTCCCGAGGAGCGAATCGTAATGGTCTTGCTCAAGAAAGCTTCCCGGCACAGGCAGGCCGGAACCAGGCTCCAGCGGTCGATGGTCGGAGACGCGAAGTGGCCGTACACATTCGTCGGCCGGATGCTGACCGCCCGGAGCAGTCCTTTTCTTGCGTACATTTCCGCATACAGTTCGGCCACCGCATGATTGGCGGCGTAATCATTCTCAGGAAGGACGGCCGATTCTTCCGTAATCCATCCTTGCAGCTCCGATCCGAGGACTTGTATGGTGGAAAAGAATATCATTTGCCCAATTCCGTTGTTGACGGCGAAATCCAGCACATTCTTCGTTCCGATCAAGGAGAGCTTGATTCCTTCCCGGCCATTCCTGGAAACGATGTCGTTGGCGGCCGCCAGATGGATGACGGCATCTCCGTCTATGCGAAGCCCGGGAAAGCCGTCCGAGAGCACATCTGCCGCCATATCCTCATAGGCTTCTCCGGAATCGCCCGCATTTGCCGGCAGGCTGCGGAACATCCGCACCACCTCATGGCCTTCCCGGCGGAGCTGCCAGCACACAGAGCTTCCGATAAATCCTCCCGCTCCGGTTACGATATACCTCATGCCGTATCCAGCCCTTTATTCCGGGAAATGAACTTATCCAGCGTAGGCAGATTCTTGTCTTTATCCGAGAGAATCGGAGTATCCGTCGGCCAACGGACCGCGATGGACGGATCGTTCCAGAGGATGCCGCCATCCTCTGCGGGAGAGAATTCCCGGTCGACTTTATACTGTACGGTGCAGTGATCGGACAGCGTGCAGAATCCGTGGGCGAAGCCGCGCGGAATATAGATCATCGCCCGGTTGTCTTCGGATAGTTCAATGCTGTCCCATTCTCCGAAAGTCGGAGAACCCTTCCGCAGATCCACAAATACATCAAGCACGGCGCCGGTAGCGACTCTCACGAGCTTGGTCTCCGTGCTGGGGGAGTATTGGAAATGCAATCCCCGGATCGTCCCCTTGCGGATCGTCACCGATTGATTCTCCTGCACCCAATGGCGATGAATGCCGTAAGCGGAGAAGATGGATTCGTCATAGGTTCTCATAAACAGTCCCCGGTGGTCGCTCAGCGGAGACAGGCGGATTTCAAAGACGCCTTCCAGTCTTCTTGGAATGATCTTCATTCTGGATCTCCTCCGATCTTCCGGACAAATAATCCTGTGGCGTCGGAGCCTGTGATGCTCGCCTCATCTCCGAAAATGCCGGCAATGACTTCCTTGCCGGTGCCGCTGATCGTGACATCCCGCAGCAGAATGCTGTGCGCAAGATGGCATTCCTCCAAATGGGCGCCGGACAGGACCGAAACATAAGGGCCGATGGTACAGTTCTTCAATACACTGCCGGAACCGATAGCAACCGGGGCGTGGACCCTGCAATTGACCAGCGTAGCTTCTTCGGAAATTGCATTGCTCTCTCCGTACAGCTCACCCATCATCCACTTGTTGGCCGCAAGCCATCGCTGTGCAGTCCCGACATCGGAGCAGTGCTCCCGGGTTATCGCGTACGCAACTCTTTCTCCGCTGTCGATCAGCCGTTGAATGGCGTCCGTGATTTCCAGCTCGCCCCGGCCGGAAACCGTCAAGGCTCGAATATGATCAAAAATTCCGGCTTTAAAGGCATAGCTGCCGACCACGGCCAGATTGCTCTTGGGGAATTTCGGCTTCTCTTCGAGCGAGATAATTTGAGAGGCGTTGATTTCCGCAACGCCGAAATGCTGCGGATTCTTCACATGAGTGAGCAGGATGCAGGCCGCCGAGCGCTCCAGCCGGTCGATCAGCGTTCTAAGAGGTTCTTTAAACAGATTGTCGCCGAGAAGCAGAATGAAATCGCTCTGTCCGATATACTCCTCGGCTGCGGCCACCGCATCCGCAATGCCCCTGGGCTCTCGCTGGTACAGATAAGTCAGGGATACCCCGAACTGTTCTCCGCCCCCCGCAGCGGCGCGAATCATCTCCTCCTGGGACGGATGGATGACAATTCCAATTTCACGAATTCCCTCTTCGGCCAGCTTCTCAATGGCATAGAACAGGATCGGTTTATTGGCGACAGGAAGCAGCGTCTTCGGTCGGGTAAGCGTAAACGGTCTCAGGCGGGAGCCCTTTCCGGCGCAGACGATCAGACCTTTCATATTCCGTCTTCTCCCCTGCGGGCGCTGTCTCTGGACAGAAATGGATCGGGTCCGGATTCAAAAGCTTCGTAGTCGTCGCCGTAGGCCTTCCTGTCTTCAAGCCTGATCGGGGTGCCGTCCAGATAAAAGTCATAGCTCCAGGGGACTTCGGACAGCTCCTTTTGCCCCATAATATCCAGTTCCTCCTGGAAAAGCCGCAGCAGCTCATACAGCGGATTCGCGGTATCGGGCAGCCACTTGTTCATGCAGTATTGCAGCATCCCGTGCAGCCCGGAATAGTGATAGCATACGAAAGGAATATCGTTCTCAAGCCAATACCGCCCGTTCTCCTCGCGCACGATCCTCCGGCTGGGCTCATGCAGATTCCATGCGGAGACATTATACCCCGGATGCTTCCAGACCGTGACGTCAAATAAAGCCGGGGCAAGATCCACCCATTTCTGATCGACATAAAAGGGGGAGTGGTAATGGCCGTAGCTGTACAGCCGATGTCCCCACCATTCCAGAAAGCGCATGGCTTCCTCTGATCTCCGCAGCGCCAGAAATCCGGTATTGAAGATGCCGACCCAAAAATAGCCCAAGGGATCGGTGCACGGCTCTAGCTGATGCGGGGACAGCAGGATGTTGTGATGCTCCAGGGCAAACAGCAAATCATCGTAGGGAGCGTAAGCAATGACATCCGTATCCATAAACACCACATTCATCTCCTCCGGATACCGGTCAAACAGCAGACGGAGAAACGCCGGTTTGATGGAGGTCACCGCTTCAAGGAGACCATATTTAAAGATGCTTTTTTCAAACCGGGGGATTCCCAGGTCCTTGGCCAGAACTACCTCGTCAAACCAGGGAACGTCAAGCGCCGCCGGATGAATCGTCCGTTCCATCAAGCAGATGACCACCCGGGCATACGGCATATGATATTTGGCTGCTCTGGCCATCGCTTTTGCCTCATGCAGGTTATCGGCACAGGTTACTGAACAAATAATCATGGAGCGCCTCCTTGTCATCATGTAGAATTAGAATTCGCTGCTGTTTGAAAGACAGAAGGGGTTTTCTTCCACCTGGCGGTGCAGCTTGGCTTCTCTGTAGCGCAATTTCGTTTCGTCGGCAATTTTCTCCCCGCTGTAAAAATAGTCGTAAGACCAGGGAGCCTCGGGATGCTGAAGATGTAACCACTCCAGATATTGCTTATAATCGGCCCATAATTGTCTAAAGGCGCCGTCATGGGGAACGTAGGCGTCGATACAGCTGTCGAGAAGCCCCAAAAAGTTGCTGAAGTTCACGCAGTGGAGAGAGACGTAGTTCGTCAGACAGTATTCATCGCCGGCCCAGTAGAGCTTTCTGCCGTTCTCATGGAGATTCCAGAATGCGAGATTATAACCCGGATGGCGCAATACGCCCGAATTGAAGACAGCGGGTACGAAATTCAGATAAGGCTGATCGGTGTAAAGTCCTTTGGGCTGCCCTGCGAAATCGCCGGTAATCATCGACATCCACCATTTTGCAAATCTGTGACCCTCCCAGGAGTTCTTCACGGCCACAAGGCCGCTGTGGAAGGTGCCGTCCTGCAGCGTACCGATCTCGCGGGAGCAATCCCAGGAAGCGGAGGGCTCCAGATGATGGGGAGTTAATGCAACGTCATAGTAACTGAGCATTTGTTCGATCTCGTAGAACGGTTTAAACACATACATCTGCGGATCGAGATACACCATATGCTCTTCATCCGGAAAGGCTTGAAGGAGATAGGTTAACAGCTGCGCCTTCATTGCCGCGCCGCTCTGGAGGGAGTTAAACTTGAAGATATAGTGGTCAAAATACGGAAATCCGATGTACTCGCAAATCTCTCGGGCCGTAACAATCCAGTCGATGTCCGGCAATGACTCTGCCTGAAACTCCTCAACCAGACAGACCACAACCTTGGCGTAAGGCATTTGCCGTTTGACCGAGTTTGCCATCAGCCTGGCCTGGGGCAATCCGGACGCATTAACTACAGTACCGATAATCACGGGTGGATCATCCTCCTTATTCTGGAATCCGAATACTGCAGTATATAGGTTTGAGGCATAGACCGGCACGGCGGCTGTCTCTCTGCTTGGACTCCCGATAAATTTAAGATGTATTAATTGACCGCTGGCGAGTAATGGATTAGTATTGAGATATACTAATTTTTGGATGTTAAGTAAATGTCTTGTTGGAGGTGACTCTATTGATCAGCAATGCTACGATCCGTTGTGAAATGGAAGCCTATATTCGGGAGCATGGACTCACCATGCAGAGCTTTGCGGAGCGGGCCGGTGTCAATCGGGGAACCTTGAGCGCCATTATCAACCGAAATCCGCCGCGCAAGATATCCGTGAGGGAGCTTGATTTAATAACCAAAGGCATGGGTCTTCCCGAAGGGGAGCTGTACAATCTTTACGCGGAGGAATGCTTTATTCAGTCCGTTCCCCACTGGCGCCGGTTGAAGCCTTTTCTCTTGCGCTGCGCGCAGACGGGGAAGCTGGTTTGTATTGAAAAAGTGCTGGTAATGCTGCTGGACAACCTGTCTCATATCGGGGAGATTTTCGCTACCGCGGAGCAGATGTATGAGCAGGGCTACATGGAAGCCTCCCAAATCTTGTACCAGAGTGTGATTGAAGGCGAAAAATACAATAATTCCGAGCGTTTGGCCGTCAGCCACTACCGGGTGTTTCAGATGGCCGTTGGAAAGGATATGGAGGCCAATTTGCGGGCGGCCTTGCAGTTCGAGCCTTACCGGAAATCACTGCCGGTGGAACTGCGGCTTGATGCTCTGGTTGAACTATTAAAAATATATTTTTTTATACATAACTGGAGGCATATCATAGAATTGTCTGATGAGCTGATCCAGCAGTCGCAAGCGGCGTTTAGAGAACGGAAACGGAGAAGGAAAAACTCTACTTCATTAAGGAGAGATCCTGTTTGGCTGCGGAGATCACTGATTCATTACTATGGCCAGGGATACCTTTGTAAAGCAACCGCATTGCAAAAAATGGGGGATTTTGAAGAAGCCAGAATGGAGATTTCCCGTTATTCCGATTTAAGCTGGCTGGAGCCTGCAAGTGATGAAGAAGAGCAGGAAGTAATGAAATATACCTCGTGGGCCAGGGCAAACTCATACACCTTGGATATTCTGGCAGGCCGGCAGGAGGTTTTGGACGACTATGCGGATTTCTTGCGGGAACATCCGGAAGAGATTCTATCGGGACTTGCTACAATTATCCAATCTGCGAATAAATACAATTTTTCAATAGACGACATTCTTTGGAAATTTTTTGATGAAATTTCTGGATTTGAGAGTTATAATGATTCTGTCAGTATGGAACGGCGATTGCGTTTTGCCATTCAGATATCTATCTACTATTTTCGACGCGGCAGATTCAATGAAGGCATTGAGAGTTGTCTTAAGGCGCTGGACTTAGCTGTTACAACCAATAATGAAACGGTACTTGCGGAAGCCGTAGCCCTTTTTGAGGCATACAGGTCTTATTCGGGGCCGTCTCAGGAACAAATTTTCAAAACAGTGATAGAACAGATGCGAGTAAGAACGACTCTAAAATATTCAATGCAATTATAGCCATTTGAGGAGGTTCGGGATTGATGAAAAAATTAGCTATTTCCCTGGTTGTTGTATTTCTCTTGGCATCTGGCACTACGGTGTTGGCATCCGGTGCAGGTTATCGTGGTGGCTCCGCTGTACAGCCGTTGGATCATGGATATGGCGGATAGAGCTATTGATTTGGACAGGCCCTTAGGGGCCTGTTTTCTGTTTCAAGGGACTGTAATAGTGATTTGAGTAAGGTATATAATTTAGTTAGCCAAATGTAAAAATATCGCTCTAAAAGGTATTGCCCATTAAGGAAAGAAAAGCTTTTGCGTCCTTTTTATCAGAAGAAATTGGCTTATTGACCACAACTCTTATGGATGTTATAGAAAATAAACCATAACCTCGTCAGGTTTAATCTAACGGGGTTGTGGTTTATTTTTATATGTCTATGTATTCTTTATTGAATTCAGCAACAAATTGACCATGAGTTTCTAATATATTACAATTTTTGCATGGTGATTTTCAGGCTATGGTGATTCTTTTATGAGGGGGCCTTTGCTTAATGGGAAGTTCCATGATTCGCTGCAAAATTGAATTTTATATTCGTGAGAATGAATTAACTCTGCAAGGGTTTGCCGAAAAATGTGGCCTAAATCGTGGGACTTTAAGCGCTATAATTAATCGAAATCCTCCCCGAAACATTTCTGTGCGCGAACTGGATAGGATTACACAGGGGATGGGGCTTCCGGAAGGTGAGCTATACTTTCTATATGTGGAAGAATGCTTAATGCAGTCTGCTCCCCATTGGCGGCGTGTAAAGCCTTTTTTGCTGCGTTGCGCGGCAATTGGTAAACTGAACTGTATTAAAATTATATTGGAAATACTGGCCGATGATTTATCTAATATCCAAGGTGTCTTTGTCACGGCGGAGCAAATGTTTGAGCAGGGTCATCAGGAAGCGTCTGGCTTGCTGTATCAATGCGTGATTGAGTGTGAAAAATACAATAATTCCGAACGTCTGGCTATTAGCTGCTACCGATTATTTCAATTAAATATTGGGCAAGATGCAGGGGGCAATTTACGGGCGGCTTTGAGGTTTGAACCTTATCGGAGAGGGCTGCCTGTGCAGCATCGACTTGATGCTCTTATTGAACTTATTAAGATATACTTTTCCGTGCATAATTGGGAGCAGCTTGAGAGTTTAGCCGATGAACTGATTGAGCAGTCACAAGCCGTGTATACGGAGCGGGAGAGGAGCAAGAGAACATCCAACCCTTCCCGGGCGGAGCCGATCCGGCTGCATAAACCGCTGATTCGTTATTTTGGCCAGGGGTATCTCTGCAAAGCGACCGCGCTGCAAAAAATGGGCAGGTACGAAGAAGCCAAGGAAGCGATTAATTTTTATGCCGATTTGAGTTGGCTGGAACCGGCGAATGACGAAGAAGTAAAGCAGATGCTGCAATTTCAGGAGTGGGCCACGGCTAATTCGTTCACTCAAGATATCCTGATGGGCCATCAGGAGATGCTGGAGCCTTACGTGGATTTTTTACAGAGTCACCCGGAAGAAATTTTGCCTGGGCTCGTTACGATCATTCAATCCGCGAATCAATATCATTTTTCGATAGACTGGATTTTGGACGAATTTGCTGATTCGATTTCCGTCTTCGATCAATTCACGGATGTGGTGAATATGGAGAGGCGGCTGCGTTTTGCCATTCAATATTCCATCTATTGCGTCCGGCGGGGCAGAATGAAAGAAGGGATGGAAAGCTGCCTTAAGGCGCTTGAATTGTCCGCAGTGACCAACAACGAGACTCATTTCGGCGATTTAATCAAAGAGTTTATGTATGCCCGAAAAGCCGGTTTAGAGGGGGGAGAGTCCTTCCTTTCCTCTAAGCTGTAAGCTGACTCCTCATTCTTCCCCCAGCAGCTCGCGCAGCATGCCTTCGCGGTCATTCATGAACGCTTTGGTTACCACGTAATGCTCCGTCTCCTCCAAGGCGACCTCCCGGATTCCTTCCTCTTCCAGTAGCCAAATATCCGCCCCCGGATAGGACATCAGAATCGGCGAGTGGGTGGCGATGACGAACTGGGAGTCGCTGCGCACCAGCTCATTCATCCGGGCCAGCAGCGACATTTGCCGCAAAGGCGACAGGGCCGCCTCGGGCTCGTCCAGGATGTACAGGCCGCGACCGCCGAAACGGTGCATGAAAGCGGCGAAGAAGGACTCGCCATGCGACTGCTCATGCAGCGATTTACCCCCGTAAGAGTCCCTAAGCCTGCGTCCGGACAAGGGCTGTTCATCCAGCTCGTCGATATATGAGGCCACATTATAATAGCTTTCCGCACGCAGAAAGAACCCGTCTTTCGGTCGTTTAACCCCTCTTGCTAGCCGCAGATATTCATACAGGATGGAGTGCGAGGAACGGGTATTGAACGAAAAATTCAGCGTTCCCCCTTCAGGATTAAACCCCCAGGCAGCGGCGATCCCCTCCAGCAGGGTCGATTTGCCGCTGCCGTTCTCTCCCACCAGAAAAGTGACCGGCTTCCTGAACACCAGCCGCTTCAATGAACGGATCACCGGCAGGGGAAAAGGATAGGAGCCGAAGGATGGAACTTTGTCCCGAAGCAGCTCCGTATGGCGTAAATACAGCTTGTCGTTATCCACTAATATGTTCCTCCCCGCAAGGATGCTTCGAGCCGCAATCAAGCTCCCTCCCGGCCCGTACGTATCTTCCACTCTATCATCAGGAGTTCCCAAAGTCCAAGTCCAGACCTATACGCGCAGCTTGTACGGTTGCCAGAGGGCATCTGCCAATTTATTGCGATGACGGACAGGTGTCTATGAGGCGGATATCTCCAAAGCATATAACTATACTGTCATCAGATTACGACAGAGCAGGGTGAGGCTGTGAAAGCGAAAATAAAGCAGGAGCGCAAGCAGGGCTACCGTGACGGCTACCGCCAGGGCTATCATCTTGGCCTGTGCGAAGCCGTGAAACGGCTGAATCCGGGCACGGCGGGCGTTAGGCGTCCCTTAAAGCTGATGTATGTCCCGCAGGGCTTCGATGCGATCGATGCCGGGGTAACGGAAGCGCTGGCCGGTCTCGTCACCGAGCTGATCGTATGCCCGTCGCATGCTATGCTGGAGACCGCCGCCCGGGAATCTCCGGAAGCGGTGCTGGTCATGAACGGGCTGCATGTATTTCCGGATAATCATTTGGAGCAGATCGAGGGAATCCGCAGACGGGGCATTTCAACCGCCATCTGGTTTGTCGACGACCCCTATTTTACGGAGGATACGGCTGTTCTGTGCCGGCATTACGATCATGTGTTCACGCACGAGCTTGGATGCCTGGAATTTTACCGGTCCCTTGGAGCGGAGTCGGTGCATTATTTGCCGCTTTGCGTCAATCCGGGAATGTTCAACCCCCGCCGTACCCCGCCGGGATATGGCTATGACATCGTTTTTATCGGAAATGCTTTCTTTAACCGGACCGAGCTGTTCGACCGACTGGCTCCCATGTTAATCCGGCACCGCACCCTTATCGTCGGCGGATTCTGGGAGCGGCTGAAAAGCTTTGACACGCTGTCGCCGTTCATCCACAAGGGCTTTATTCCGCCGGAGGATACGGCATGCTATTACAGCGGCGCGAAGATTGTCATTAATATTCATCGGCCCTGGGATGCGGGGCAGGATAACCGCAATTCATACCAGATTCCTGCGAGGTCCATCAATCCGCGCACCTATGAGATCAGCGCCTGCGGCGCGATGCAGATTACCGATGTCCGGGAGGATCTGGCGAACCACTACCGGCCGGGCTATGACCTGGAGACCTTCGGCTCTCCCGAGGAGCTGGAGTCCAAAATCGAATATTATCTGAAACATGAGGAGAAGCGGCGGAATTTCGCCTTGAGAGCCCTGCGGACCACACTTCTGAACCATACCTTTGCCGCCCGGCTGCCAAGGCTGCTTGATGTGATCGACGAGGCGCGAACGAGACATTAATTATGTAAAGGAGCGAATGTACGATGAGCAAAGACTTCATTCTTCCGGTCCCGCCGCTGCCCCTCACGCCGGCTGAGCAAGCGAAGCTGCAGGGAAGGCTTAACGGCTTCAAGAACGGCTATGCGGAAGGCTACCTGCGCGGACGCCTGGCCATTCTGGACGGACGCCCGGAAGAGCCGCTGCCCGTACGCGATATTCATGTCATGTATGTCGCTTCCGGCAAAGGCTATCCCTATTCCCCGCTGGACGATGCGGTCCTGACATCGCTGCAGGGCCTGACGAAGGAAGTGACGGTAACGGATGTGCGCCAGAACCTGCTGGAGCTGGCCGCCGCCAAACGGCCGAATCTGGTCCTGGTGCTGGACGGGATGGATCTGCCGCTTGCGCAAATCGACCGGATACGGGGAATGGGCATCCGTACGGCAATCTGGCTGACGGACGATCCCTATTACACCGATTTTACGCTGGGCATCGTGAATCACTATGATTATGTATTCACACTGGAACGAAATTGCGTCGAATATTACCGGCAGCTTGGCTGCACGGAGGTGCATTATCTGCCATTCGCGGCATATCGTCCGCATTACCGGCCCACGATCTCCCGCACGCAGAATGCGCGCGAGGTAAGCTTCATCGGCTCCGCGTACTGGAACCGGGTCAATTTCTTCCGGGAAATCATGCCGCAGCTGATGGAATTCAATACGGTTATCAATGGAATCTGGTGGGACCGTCTTCCGGAGGCTTCACTGTACGGCGACCGGATCGAGATCGGGAAGTGGATGTCTCCGCAGGAGACGGCAGCCGCGTACAGCAGTTCGAAAATCGTGATCAATCTGCACCGTTCCCATGTCGATGATGTAGCCAACAACAATACGCTAGCGATTTCGGCGGCTTCGCCGAATCCGCGGACATTCGAGATTGCAGCCAGCGGTACGCTGCAGCTTAGCGATGCCCGCGATGACTTGGCCTCCTTCTACAAGCCGGAAGAGGAGATTGTAACGTTCAGCAACCCGCAGGAGATGATTGACAAAATCCGTTACTACCTGACGCATGAGGAGGAACGCCAGGCCATTGCGCTGAAGGGGCTGGAGCGGACACTCCGGGAGCATACGTATCCGAAGCGGGTCAACCAGCTGTTATCCACTATATTCGGATAATATCCGCCTGGCTCCGCCCTGACGATTTGTGCTCCTGCCGGGGGGCGTTTGTCACGTCCGCTTCCGCCCCCGCTCTCATACGATAAGCCAAGGCGAATCCAGGGATAAACGCGGGACTATTGCCGGGACCTCTTGCTCTTGTTGCGGAGCCTTGGATTGCGGCGGGGGAGTCTTTCTTATTTCGGGCGGCGGAACCGGCTGGAGGTTCCCTCTTCCGCCCGGGCATTGCATACCTGACAGGGAGGTGAGCGGCCGCTCCGAAGTCATCCATTCGGAAGCGCCAATACGCCAATGGCTGATAAAGCTGCCGTTGTCCTTTTTTCCCATGTGGCCAATGACAACAGCATTACCGGCGCCGAGAAGCTGCTGCTGTTCTTCGCCCGGGAACTGTCCTCCTACTTTGACTGCCTGCTTGTCGCG
>NZ_ASSC01000250.1 GCF_000520735.1 Paenibacillus forsythiae T98 | reverse complement strand
CTTCGCTTCGATTCTGCGGGTCATGGGCGAGAACTCGTCCTCCAAGCAATATTATATTGTGGACGGCGCCGGCAGAATCGTCTCTTCGCCAAATGAACAGCTTCTTCTGAAACCGTTCTCGGCAAACGTATCTCCGGGTCTTCTGGAGCGTAAAACCCCGGTTTCCGACATTGTCGGCTCGGGAGGAGGGAGCAGGCTGGCAACGGTTATCGCTTATGACAGGTTGAACTGGAGGCTGGTGAACATTGTTTCTCTGCAAACGCTTAACGGTGATATCCGCCGGAACTTTGCCCTGACCTTCGCGTTCGGCGCCTTATGTCTGCTGCTGTCGCTGCTGCTCGCGGGGAAGCTGTCCAAGATTATTGTGAGCCCCTTGCTTCAAGTAACCAAGGCGATGCGGAAGGTGAAGGAAGGCGACCTGAATATCGCCTCGCCGGTGACGACGCAGGACGAAACGGGTCTGATCGCCACGGTCTTCAATTCCATGGTGCGGCAGATCAAGGAGCTGCTTGAAGCGATAACCGAGGAGCAGGGCCGCAAGCGGGAGTATGAGCTGGCGTTGATTCACGCGCAGATCAGGCCCCATTTTTTATATAACACGCTGGATACGATTTATGTTCTTAACGATCTGGGACTGAACGAGGAGGCGCGGGATACGACCAAGGCGCTGGCCGATTTCTACCGGGTGGTGCTGAGCAAGGGCAATGAGCTGATCCCGCTGTCCGGCGAGATTGGCAATGTCCGGGATTATCTTAACATTATGCAGGTTCGCAATCCGGACGTGCTGCGCTATGAAATCGAGATCCTCGAAGAGCTGGAGGGCGTGCTCGTTCCCAAGCTGTCGCTGCAGCCGCTCGTGGAGAATGCCATCTACCATGGGTTGAAAACGAAGGGAAGCCAGGGAGTGATCGTCATCCGGGCAAGGAGAGAGGGCGGAGACGCGGCGATTTCCGTGGAAGACAACGGAGTCGGGATGTCGCCGGAGCAGGTGCTGCGGGTCACGCAATTTGCCTCCGGCAGCATCAGGCCCGCATCCATCGGAATCTATAGCGTACACGAGCGGATCAAGCTCTATTTCGGCGAGCCGTACGGACTGACGGTACGGAGCCGGCCGGGAGAAGGGACGATAATGGAAATCAAGGTGCCAGGGGAAGGGATGGAAGGCAATGTATAAGGTGATGATAGCCGATGATGAGCCGCTGTTCCGTTATTACATGCGCAGCAAGCTGGACTGGAGCGGACACGGCTTCACGATCTGCTGCGAAGCAGCCAACGGGCGGGAAGCGCTGGAGGAGGCGAAACGGTACTTGCCCGATTTGGCGCTGATCGACATCAGCATGCCGTATATGAACGGTCTGGAGCTGGCCGAGAAGCTGAAGGTCAATGTGCCGGGACTGCTGATTGTCTTCGTAACCGGCCATAACGAATTTGAATATGCCCAGAAGGCGGTCAGGCTGGGTGTTCATGATTACCTGCTCAAGCCGTTTGACCAGCGGGAGTTCACCGCCATGATGGGCAAGGTAAGGGAAACGCTGCGCCGCCGGGACGAAGCTACTCTGCTTAAGCGTGAAACAGGCTGGAATGAGGGGACCTCGCGCAGCATGGAGGAGCAGGCGACGCAGAAGGTCCGGGCGCTCTTTAATGAATCCTCCGAGTCCTTCGAGCAAGGGGCGGCGCCCGTCCGGCATGAGCTTCATCCGGGCACCCACGAAACGCTGCTGATGGCGCTGAAGATGCGCGATCATGAGGCCGCTGCGGACGAAATCGGCCGGACCCTCGCTCTGTTCCGGCTTCGGGGCGCCGGGGACCGGTTCGCTTTCACCGTGCTGATGAGCTATGTCTCGCTGTGTCTGTCCCATGCGGGCGAAATCGGCATGAACCCGGAGAGCCTGTGGGCTCCGGCGGCTTCGCCGGAGCAGCGTCTTCGGGGGATGGCCTCCTGGGAGGAGGCCGAGGACTGGATTGCCGGGATGTACGATAAAGTTATCGGGTACAGGCCGGATGCCCGTCCGTCCAAATCTTATAATTTGTTTCTGGCGGCTAAAGGTTATATTCACAGGCACTATTCCGATCCGGAGCTGACGGTGGATCAGGTGGCAAGCGGCATGTATGTCGATTCGAGCTATTTGCGCAAGGTATTCCGCAAGGAAGGGGCCATTGCCGTCCTGGATTACATTACCTATACCCGAATGAAGCGGGCCAAGGAGCTGCTGGCCGACGGCAACGTCAAGCTGGCCGAAATCGCTGAAAGAGTGGGCTATGCCGACCCGAACTATTTCAGCAAAAGCTTTAAAAAGCATTACGGCATACCGCCGTCGGAGTTCGAGCAGCGGGAAATCCGCATTCGGCATACCGGAGAATAGTTGTCTGAAGGCAGAGTCGAGGCATGATGAAGCGGTCCGCAATGGACCGCTTTTTGCCATTCTCCGCTGAATTACGAATTGGAAGCAGCCCCCCCCTATTCTCTAAGCATTCCGGATATTCGGGGCCGCTATTGTCCCGGAAATTACCGATTATGCCCGGTTTCACCCTTACCGGTGCCAGCGGGCTTCACTATAATAAGAGACATCACCTGACTGGAAGCGCTAACAAATAGCGGTTTCAGAAAGAGAATAAATTTGGATACGAAGAAAAGAAAGGGGATTCATTATGAAATGGAAATATATGAAAGCGCTTAGTGCGCTTGCTGCCCTGTCCCTGACGATCTCGCTGACGGCTTGCGGAGGGAATAATTCGAACAATTCAGCCTCCTCCGGAAACAGCGGCGGCGCGGATGACGGAACGAAAAAAGTTCAGATCAAGGTGTATGCCCAGCATTTTGACGAAGATACTGCCAAGCCTTTCGATTATGCGGTGGAAGAGCTGAAGAAAGAAATGCCGAATGTGGAAATCAAGCTGGATGAGGCGGTGCAGGACGGCTATCAGAAATTGAAAACGTATGCAGCAACCGGTAACATGCCCGATATTTACGAGACGGACTGGACGACGCTCCAAACCTTTGCCAAATCGAAGAATGTGGAGCTGCTCGACAGCTATTCGGCGACCGCCGATTTCAAATCCAAGCTGAACACGGGTCTCGAATCCCGGCTGACCGCTCCGGACGGACATGTGTACGCTTTCCCATACACGGGAATTGAGTTCCAGCTCCTGTACTATAACAAGGAGATTTTCCAAAAGGCCGGTATTCAGACGCCGATCAAAACGGTCGACCAGCTGGCCGACGCCGCCAAGAAGCTTTCCGCCGCAGGCTACACGCCGATGGCCATATTCGCGAAGGAAAAATGGATTACAACCGCCTTCTACGCCGGATTGGTAACCCGGGAGGACGCTAACGGC
>NZ_ASSC01000249.1 GCF_000520735.1 Paenibacillus forsythiae T98 | reverse complement strand
AGGCTTGGGTGACGCGGCCATGCATGTATTCCGTCCTCTGGTCAAGGGAGATTTGGACAGCGCCAGAACCAAGGTCGGCTACATTGTGGGCAGGGAGACGCATGCTTTATCCGAACGGGAAGTGACGAGAGCCACCGTGGAGACGGTGGCCGAGAATATTGTCGATGCCGTCGTGTCTCCCCTGTTCTACGCGCTGATCGGCGGGGCTCCCCTGGCTTTGCTGTACCGCGCGGTAAATACTCTCGATTCGATGGTCGGCTACAAGAACGATAAGTACCGGTACTTCGGCTGGGCTTCCGCCCGGCTTGATGATGTGCTGAACTATATTCCCGCGAGAATAACGGGGCTGCTGATTCTGGCTGCCGCGCTTCTGACCAAGGGGCTGAATGCCGGAAGGGCCTGGCAGACCATGCGGCGCGATGCCTCGGGGCATCCCAGCCCGAACAGCGGCATTCCCGAGGCTGCGGTCGCCGGAGCGCTGGGGATTCAGCTCGGCGGCTTCAACAGCTACGGCGGCATTATGTCGGAGAGAGCGCGAATGGGAACCCCCGTCAGGGAGCTGGCCGTCGAGGATAT
>NZ_ASSC01000248.1 GCF_000520735.1 Paenibacillus forsythiae T98 | reverse complement strand
CGCCCCCCAGCCGCTGTCGGCCGGCGCATCAGCAGCGGCTTGCCGCTGAAATATTGAACATAAGGCTCTATGTATTGGTCGGTAATGCTGCGCGCCGGAAAGGGAATGCGGCCCGTCCCGGAGTTCATCGTGTGCCACTCTCCCCAGTGGCCAATGCTTCCAAGCTGAATAAAGGCAACGGCAGGATCGTTGCCATAGCGCAGGGCAAGAGCTTCAATCAGCTTCCGGTGCGAAGCGATCAGCACGGGGCTGGAGTAATCCGGGCTAAAGCCTTTTCCGTAGGGAAGATCATACCACCTCCCCTTCTCTCCGGTTTCCTTGTACAGCCAATCGGGAATGTCGAGATGACGGTCCTCCCGGGGATAATCAAGCACCACCCGAAGCACGAACCGGACACCCTGCTCTTTCCAGTATTGAAAGTGGAAGGTCTCTTCCAGTCCTTCGAAATCGTAGGCTCCCGGTTCCGGCTCAAGCTCCCTCCAGCTCAGATTGGCATGCACAAGCGTGACCGGCTGCAGCACATGGTCCGGGTCCCGCGCGTCCGCTGTAAATCCGGTATACGGATTATGCAGCACGGCTCCGGTTTCGACCGGATAGCGGACGGCCATGACGGGCTTCCGGCTGCCGTTCGTTGCTCCGCCGCACAATAACAATAGAGCGGCGCATGTTACAATCAGGCCCGCCGCCGTGAAGATGGGTTTCTTTTTTTTCATGCAATTATTCCTCGCTTTGATTATAATGAACAATGGTTCGCAAAATTTCGTCTTCATTCATATTTTCTCATACTGGAGAACTAGTCAAACTAGGTCTTTAGGATGTATAATATTGGAATCCCAAGCAGTCATAAAGTCTATTATTTTTTGGATAGAACGGAGAAGCATTATGAAGGTGTTAGTAACAGGCGGTTACGGCTTTATCGGCTCCCATGTATCCGACCGCTTTCACAAGGAAGGCTACGATGTCTACATTATTGATGATTTATCCTCGGGAAGCAAACCCAATATCCAATTTGCGCACAAAGGGTACATTCTTTCCATTCATGATCCCAAATGCGAGGAAGTGTTCCGCAGCAACAGGTTCGACGCCGTGATCCACCTGGCCGCGCAGATCGATGCCGCCGCTTCCATGGAGTCTCCCCTTCAGGATACGGAGTCCAATGTTCTCGGTTTGTCCAACATGCTGACTATGGCGAGCCGCCATGGCGTAGAGAAATTTATCTTCGCGTCCTCGGCGGCGGTCTACGGAAGCAATGAAGATGTTCCTATACTTGAAACCGCTCCCCTTGCCCCCTCTTCCCTTTACGGCATCAATAAAATGATAGGGGAAACCTACTGCGCCAAATGGAAGGAGCTATACGGACTGGATACCGTGTGCTTCCGCCTCTCTAATGTATACGGCCCGCGTCAGGGGAATAAGGGCAAGGGCGGCGTGGTTTCCATTTTCATGAACCAATTGATGCAAGGACAGGGGTTAACCGTATACGGAGACGGGAATCAGACCCGCGACTTCATCTATGTAGAGGATGTGGCCGACGCGATATTCAGGGCCTCCTACTCCCCGATCGGCGGCGTCTATAATTTATCGGCGGGCCGGGAGATTTCGATTAACGGGCTGATCGATGAGCTTCAGATTGTGCAAGGCGGCGCTGCGGGCATCACCTATTCTTCCCCGCGTGAGGGCGAGGTTCGCTATTCAGCGCTGGACAACAGCCGAATCATGCATGCTCTCGATTGGGCTCCCAAATACTCTCTGCGGGAAGGGCTGCATAGAACCTTCAGCTGGAAAGCCGAGAAGAAGGACGAGAAATCCGGGCGAACCCCCGGACCAAGGACAAGCTCCCCTCTGCGCAAGAAGCTGAACCGTCTGCTGCCTTATGCCGAGAATCTGATTGCCTTTGCCGCACTTTCCTTGATCGACAGTCCGCTGGAGAGCACAGCATATACCGGACTTGATTTGAAGCTGATCTATATTA
>NZ_ASSC01000247.1 GCF_000520735.1 Paenibacillus forsythiae T98 | reverse complement strand
ACGAGGCAGGCCCGCCGCAGCGGAATAGCGGTGGAGCTGCTGCCGATTCCGCTTGTATACGGCATGTATACTCCCTATGCGGGACTCGAAGAGGACATCAAGACGTTTCAGAAAGGCAGAGAGTTCAAGGAACTGAAGAAATGGCTGGACCAACGGCGTCCCGCCTTCATCGTAACGAGCACCTGTGTCCATGTTCTGCCGGCCATAGCCGCCAAATCGCTGGGCATACCGGTGGTATGGAAGATCAGCGAGATCATTACCTCAAACGAGCATACTCCGCTGAGCATCCATGTGATTCACCGGTACAGCGACCAGATTGTCTGCATATCGCAAACGGCGGCTCTTTCTTTTACAGAGGAAATGCGGGCAAGCAAAATCGCGCTGCTTCCGCCTACCTGGGAAGACAAGGAGATGATGACGGCGGCGTGGAGCAAGCTGAGGGGAGAACGGCGGCGCGAGCTTCGCGTAAAGCCCGCAAATCCGCTCGTCGGCTACATCTCTTCATATATTATCCGGGAAAAAGGGCTGGAGCATTTCATCGACATGGCCATACTCCTGGCGCAGCGGCGTCCGGACATTCGCTTTCTTGTAATCGGGGAGCCCCGCGACAAGGAAT
>NZ_ASSC01000246.1 GCF_000520735.1 Paenibacillus forsythiae T98 | reverse complement strand
GGAAGACCGGCCAAGCCGGCGATGCAGCAGAGCAGCATGGCGCCGGTGCGGTCAGACTCCAGCTGCGCCCTATCGCCGCCGGCCAATGGCGCGGGACCGGGCACGGTCGGAATCACCAGCGCGCCGGTCTCGCCAAGCAGATTACGGAGCCGGGCGGCAACTTCCTCCCGGAACGACACAGCGGCTGCAAGATCGCGGCTGTGAAGCTCCTCCGCCAGCTTAAAGCGGGCGGCAATATCCGGCGCGAAGGTTGGCTGCTCCTTCCGTATCCAGCTTCCATGCGTTTCCCATATTTCACTGCCCTGAAC
>NZ_ASSC01000245.1 GCF_000520735.1 Paenibacillus forsythiae T98 | reverse complement strand
CGTAACGGCAAGCCGCAATGGCTCGGTCCGGGAGCGGTTCTGTCCGGCTTAAGCGACCAGGAAATCCGCAAGCGTGTGGAGGCGGCGGTGGACCAGGTGCCTTATGCGGTCGGCATCAACAATCATATGGGCTCCAAAGTGACCGGGGACGAGCGGGTGATGGGAATTGTGCTGTCCGTATGCAAAGAAAGGGGACTGTTCTTTGTGGACAGCCATACCAACTACCGTTCGGTGGCCGGGCGGATGGCCGAGCAGATGGGCCTGCCGCGAGTGGAGAATCATGTCTTTCTGGACGACACCCATACCGCCGGTCACGTTACCCGTCAATTGCAGCTGGCGGGAAAATGGGCGCTGGACCATCATTACTGCGTAACGATCGGTCATGTCGGTATTCAAGGCAAAGAGACCGCCGCTGGAATTCGCGGCGGCATCAATGATTTAAAGAGCCGTGTGCTGTTTGTCGGCATTTCAGATCTGGTCAAGCAGGAGTGGAAGTGGAATCCCCGGCCTACATTTCCATAAGATAGACGGCGATGCCGTTTGATATCGCCTCGGCGATTTTCTCCTGGCCTTTCGATGTCGTCAGCATGGCCCGGTCCAGCGGACTGCTTATAAAACCCGCCTCTACGATAACCGTGGGGGCGGTTATTTTATTAAGCAGATAGAACGGCTTTCCGGAGCGCATGTCGAAATCCACCCCATACAGCACGTTCAGCTGATCCTGAATTGCTTTGGCCAGCATGTAGCTGCGGCCTTCCTGGCGGTAGAGCACAATCGGTCCGTGCTTGGACGGAGAGGGCGCCCAGTTGATATGGACACTGACGACGACAGCGGCGGGGAGCGTCTCGGCAAGCTCTTTGCGCTGAGCGAGATCGCGCAGATGGCGGGAGCGGCTGCGAAGCCACTGGTTCTCCTCGCTGGGGGCATAATCGCCGAACCGGTTCAGAACGGCGTCAAAGCCGTCCGCTCTCAGCAGAAGGAACAGCTTGCGGGAAATGGCGAGCGTCAAATCCTTTTCCAGTATGTCTCCGTGCGAGGTGCCGCCGTCAATGCCCCCATGGCCCGCGTCAATCAGTATGATGCGGTGGCCATGCCCGATCAGTGTTGCATGCTGCTCATGCTGTTTGTCCGGTGAGGCGAAAGAAGGGCGGGCATTACCCGCCAGCAGTGTTCCCGTGAGGAGCAGGGCAAGCAGCCCCCGGGAAGCCGCTCTCCATTGGTTGGTCAGAATCAAGAGATAAACCTCCCCTGTGTAAGCTTGAATCTGGAAGTGGTCAATTGTCTTTGCTTCGAGGTCTTCCTTTTTCATTTGCGTCCTCTTAAGGCCGCCGCTCGGCGTTTCTTCCTGGTTAGATTGCGCTTCAATAGTCAGATTTATGCGGATCAGGCCCGTTTAGAGCGAAGGCAAACGGTGCACACTATCCAATAGGAGAGGATTACAGGAGGAGGTGAGTGTAGTGGCCTCGGATGGTGAAGAACTGGTCAAATATATTACTGAAAAAGTGGTCGTTTACATGGAAAGCCCCCGCGACAGCCGCGCCCGGCATCAGGGCGGCAGACAGCCCTGGAGCCAAAGATGGTTCGGAATGCTGCCGCTCGGCTTGTCGATGTGGCGGAGCAACCGGAAGGTTAGAGACAAACGATAGAAATCATGACAGCAAAATGAGCGTCTAATTGGACTGCGGATTGGATCAGGCATTTATGCCGCATCTGCTAGAAAAAAAGCCCCATTCTCCGGCAAAAGCGGAGCATGGGGCTATATTGCTTGGTTCGATGCCGCTCTGTTGTATTTATCTTGCCGCAGGTTCGTCCCCGGAGACATAGATTTGGAATTGCCCGCGCCGCTGAAGGGCGTCAAGTGGAAGCAGC
>NZ_ASSC01000244.1 GCF_000520735.1 Paenibacillus forsythiae T98 | reverse complement strand
ACCCCCCCCCGCCGGTCAAGCGGCTTCTGGAAATGTCGGGTCTGCTGAAAATCATGCCGCTGTATGAGAATGAGAGCGCAGCGCTTTCGAATTTGGAGGTCGCGTTATGACACAGGAACAAGCGAGAAATTACATGAATGTCCAGTTTGCCGCGCTGTCGGAAAATGAGTCATTCGCGCGCGTTGTCGTCGGCGCGTTCGTCTCCAGGCTCGACCCGACCCTCGATGAGCTGAACGATCTGAAGACGGTGGTGTCGGAGGCGGTCACCAACTGCATTATTCACGGCTATGACAGCGATCCGTCTGGCATTGTATACATCTCTGCGGTGATCGAAGGCGAGACGGTGCATCTTGTGATTGAGGACAAGGGTAAAGGCATCGACGACCTGGAGCTGGCGCAGCAGCCGCTGTACACCTCCAAGCCGGAGCTTGAGCGTTCGGGCATGGGCTTTACCATCATGGAGAATTTCATGGATGAATTTGAAGTTGTCAGCGAGCCAGGTCAAGGGACCTCAATCCGGATGAAGAAGACAATCGTCTCAAAAAAAGCTTTATATAATTAGGGGATGGAGCCATGGATGCAGAATCAAAAAAAGCTCCGCAGACCTATTTGGACGATGCGGAGGTCAAACGGCTGATCGCGCTCAGCCAGGCCGGGGACACAACCGCCCGCGACACGCTGGTCGGCTGCAATATCCGGCTTGTCTGGTCGGTGGTTCAGCGGTTTATGAACCGGGGGTACGAGCCTGACGACCTGTTCCAGATCGGCTGTATCGGTCTGCTGAAGTCCGTGGACAAGTTCGATCTCAGCTACGATGTCAAGTTCTCAACCTACGCCGTGCCGATGATTATCGGCGAAATCCAGCGTTTCCTGCGCGATGACGGCACCCTGAAGGTCAGCCGGTCGCTTAAGGAAATGGCTAACAAGGTGCGCAAAATCAAGGATGAGATGTCCAAAACGCAGGGCCGTCTGCCGACCATCGGCGAGGTGGCGGAGGCGCTGGGCGTCACGCCTGAAGAAGTCGTCTTCGCCCAGGAGGCCAACAAGCCGCCGACCTCGATCCACGAGACCGTGTTCGAGAATGACGGCGACCCGATTACCCTGATCGACCAGATTGCCGACGAATCCCAGGAGAAATGGTTCGACAAGCTGGCGCTGAACGAAGCCATCGGCTCCCTGACCGAGCGCGAACGGCTGATCGTCTACCTGCGCTACTACCGCGACCAGACCCAATCCGAGGTGGCCAGCCGCCTGGGCATTTCCCAGGTCCAGGTGTCCCGGCTGGAGAAGAAGATTTTGCAGAGCATCAAGGAGCAGATTGCGCAGTGAAAGGACGAAGCATGGACAACCCGCAAGAAGAAGCCTTGCCGAAGGCTGTTCTTGCGGGTTTGTTGTTTATTTTTTTATTGTAAGATTTTGCCGTAAGGCTGCTTTGTTACTATGCTCTTGCTTCATTTTGAGATAATTTTTTTTGGCACGGCTTTCAACTTCGGCGGTATAGTTTTTTTGCAGAAACAGAGGACCGGTATGATTCGGTGTGATTCCGACGAAAGATAAATGTGTATTCCGGGCCATTAGCTTGGCATGTGATATAAGTAGATCGAATGCCGCAAAATAACTGGCCGCTTTAACTTGCCCGATCGAATGATAGGATAGACTGTTGTTAAGCCGCGCGGTTTGTATTAACGGACCCGTATCTATGTTGTGGTCGATGTAATGAATAGATGCACCCGCTGCTTCCTGGAATTTATAAGAATCACCTAAATAAGCCATATTCTCAATCGCATTCATTCCTCTGGCGAATGGAAGAACGGCAGAATGCGCATTGATCACAGACACTTTATCGTTGCTTAGCCACCAGGGAGCCATGATGACATCCAAAAAAATAAAGAAGGTTATCTCATCATAGTATCCGGTTTGCTGTTCAACCCATGATTGTATAGATAAGGCGTTTATATCATATCCTATATATTTTATTGAAGAATTGAAGGAATCAAAAGGTTTGGGGAAGCCCTTCAAATCAATCATTTCCTGTTCCGCATCACTGATCCGTCCGTATACGCCTCGAAGTAATTGAATCTTGTCTTCATTTGACAGGGTTTTGGAGGCGAGGCTTCGATGAACCCTATCTTTTTCTTCAGAATGCTGCCCTCGGATCAGAATACCTCGAAATTCCGGAGAGCCGGATGAGGCCAGCAGCCAATCCACGATTAAGTAGGTCGGATGAAAGCTCTCTTCCGTAATAAGAAAAAGTGCCCGTTTCGTATTATTCAAGCAGACCGACTCCTTCTCTCAGCGCTTTTTCATAATATAGCGAAGCAATAGCAACATCAAAAACGGCCATGCCCATCGGGTTGAACATCATAGGACGCGCTTTGGCTTTTTGAGTTAATTTCTCGTCAATCCGTGAATCGGAGATCGCAATGGTGTCTGATTTTTTCAGACCCTTTTGCTGATGGAAGAGTTCAATATCCGTATTTTCCCTGCATACTTCGTCCCAGTCATCAACAATAATTAAAGGATCGAAGCTTAAGATATCCTGGGTAAAGTCTCTTAAAGACACGTTGAGCAGCAAGGCGCCTTCTTTTGGCTTTTGGTCAATGTATCTTTCTTTGGATACGGTACAGGTAATAAAAATATCAGCCTCGAGGTAGGCATCGGACCAATGAGAAACAACCCTTACTTTGTCTTTTAAGCCAGCCGGAACATAATGGAGTTCCACTGCGGCAATATCATATAAGCAGACTTGATTGATCCGTTCTCCGAGTAATGCATAGAGCATTTGCAGGTGAAGACGACCAATAGGCCCAAAGCCTGTAATTCCGATATTGAAACCGTTCAAATCGGATAAGCTGATGTATTTCTGAATCATTACACCGCTAACGGATGCGGTACGGATTCCGCTAATCAGAGCTGAATTAATAATGCATACCGGAATGCCGTTGTCAGGATGATTTAAGACCGTTACGGAATGGGCTCTTTTTACTCCATGTTTAATATTCCCGGGAAAGCTGGCAATCCACTTGATTCCCGCCATGTTAATATCTCCGCCCACATAGGCCGGCATCGCTATAATTCTATTGACCGGATCATTGAAACGCAAATAAGGCTTAATGGGCTGCGAATAATTTCCTTTTTCCAACGCGCTGACTGTATAATTAATGACCTGAGTAGTTTGGTTCCAATCGATTCCCATTTCATTCAAGCTGTTTGTATTAAGATATATCATTTCTATTTCTCCTTTTATTTTGCTGATCTGCTCTCAGGATTTTACGGCCGTCCGCAGATTGTCCTGCCATTCTGTGTTATATACGGTTTGGAGATAGGGCATGCCAGAGTCTGCGCAAATAAATACAACATTAGGATCGTTTTTCGGAACGTTGCGGGTAAAATACCCGGTAATCGCAGAGTATACGCTTCCTGTCGAACCTCCCGCGAAAATGGAATGCTTGTTCAGAAGCTCCTCGCAGCCTCGGACTGCATCCCGTTCAGAGATCATCAATATTTCGTCGATCAGAGCCTCGCTCAAGTTGGCAGGGACTATGCTGGAACCAATTCCTGGAATGTACCTTTTTTGAGGACATCCGCCGAAAATAACTGACCCTTCAGTGTCAATAGCGATAATTTTAATGTTCTTGAATTTTTCTTTTAATTTTTTGGATGTGCCGGCTATGGTGCCGCCTGAACCTACACCAATAAATGCATAGTCTAATTGAGTAAAGGCATTGGCAATTTCTTCGCCCAATCCGTAGTAATGGCTAGCCACACAATCGGGATTCGCGTACTGATTTGTCCAGAAGCAATGCTTCAGCGTGTTTCTTAAATGAGATACCCGGTCCAGCCTGGATAACAGATAACCTTGTGTGACGTCCCGTTCTGTCACTTTTTCTACACAGGAAGTCAAGAGTCTGAGATTGGCTTCATAAATCGGATTGATATTTGGGTCAATGACAGGGATAAAACGAAGTCCAAGATAATTGCAAAAAGTTGCCAACGCCAGTGCGAAATTACCGGAAGAGGATTCAATGACTGTTGTGTGGCTGTGGATATCCCCTCTTTCAATTGCTTTTTTTAGAACATAGTAAGCAGGTCTTGCTTTGACGCTGCCTGTTAGATTTTGATATTCCAGTTTGGTGAACAAATTCATTGATTCGCTGTTCAGATGGATGAGCGGTGTATTGCCAATCAGAGGTTCTAAACTTTGCAAACGGATCAATAAATTTTGGTCCCCGGATTCCGTCACCTTATACACCCTTTCAAAGTATGAATTTTTTTTAATAAAAGTAAAAAATATCCTTTTATGAAATCAAAAGTTATTATCAGCAAATATTAAGCAAATGACTATGACATTTGTATCAGACCCAAATAAGGAATATTATTATAATTTAATCCAAATTCTGAGCTTGATTATTGGGTTGAATGCTGTCTGATTCGATAGAGCCAGAGGGGAGATATAAGAATTGGGACGCGCAAAAGGTTTGATTATGGCTTCGGGCGGAGCTTTGTTATGGGGAGTTTCCGGCACAGTGGCTCAGCATCTGTTTCAACAGGTACATATACCTGCCGCTTGGCTGGTAACATTAAGACTAATCATTTCAGGGGCCGTATTTTTGCTGCTTTGTCTAAGGCGAGAAGGCTCAAAGGTCTGGAGGATCTGGCAGGATGGAAGGTTCTTAGGTAAGATGCTGATCTTCGGACTGCTCGGCATGCTTGGCGTCCAGTTTACCTATTTTGCGTCCATTGAGGCCGGCAATGCGGCGATTGCCACTTTGCTTCAGTACCTGGCTCCGCTCTTCATACTCCTTTATACGGTTATTTGGAAAAAAACGCGGTTGTTTGCTATGGATTTCATCGGCGCCTTCCTGGCGCTGGCCGGAACCTATTTATTGCTGACCGGCGGGGATCCATCACAATTGACGGTTTCTCTGAGGGGATTCATTTGGGGAATCATGTCGGGAATTTCATTAGCTTTCTATACGCTGTATTCCGGCCCGCTGCTTAAAAATTACAGTATTCAGGTCATTATGGGATGGGGGATGCTCATTGGCGGGGCGGGGATGAATTTGATTCATCCGGTTTGGTCTGTTCCTGCAATCAACTGGTCTCCCTCTATTATCGGTTCTATTCTATTCGTGGTACTGCTGGGGACACTTGCCGCGTTCTACCTGTACATCGGCAGTCTCCGCTACATTGAGCCCCATGAAGCCAGCCTTCTCTCCTGCACCGAGCCAATTTCGGCCATCATCTCCTCTGTACTCTGGTTGTCCGTACCCTTTAATTATTTCCAGATTTTGGGGTCCGGACTGATTGTTCTCATGACGGTGATGGTCTCCATTAAATCGGCCAAGCGCTCCGAGCCTTCGGCACAGGAGACAAGCTTTCTCTAGGTTGTCCAGCCGGCAGCGCCAAAGTTGATTTACGTGGTGGACAGCCCGAAATACATAATTTATAATGGGGGCAGATTTGAAAAAACAGGAAAAATTATAATAATTTTTTTCTGTATTTTTAAGGAGATGAGGGTACTGGTCCGTATTTATGGCGTGAAAATCCCCAAGTCACCAGGAGTCAATTATCACGAGGCACTGAACCGTCTGTCGGAAGAGCGGAGAAACCGTACACTGCGCTTTGTAAGAAAGGATGACCGAATTAGAAGCGTCATAGCGGAAGCCTTGGTTCGAACATTGTTTCTTCGGGATCATCAAGTCGACAACGAATCTCTCCGGTTCACGGTGAATTCATACGGCAAGCCCTCGCTTGCCGCCTATCCGGACTATCATTATAATCTGTCGCATTCGGGAGACTATGTGCTTTGCGCGGTTGACTCGCGTCCATCAGGAATCGATGTCGAGGAGATCAAGCCTATAGACCTGACTATCGCCGACCGCTTCTTTTCCGGCGCGGAGAACCGGCAAATTCGGGAGATACCCAAAGACAGGCGTATCGGTTATTTCTATCAATTGTGGACCGCCAAGGAGAGCTATATCAAGTTCAGAGGGAACGGCTTGTCAATGCCGCTCAATTCGTTCTCGATCCGGATTGACGACGACCATATAGAGCTGTCGGAACAAGACGGCTGCCTCGTACAAGAACCGGATTGCTATTTCAAAGCGTTCGAAATCTCCCCGCAATATAAGGCCACATTATGCTCTGAAAGCCCTAATCATCCAGGTACGATAGAATGGATGGATTGCCTGGATTTGTTCAAGAAATTTGTTGAGGTGTCGGGAGGGAATTATGCGACGCGTTAACCGGCAAATCAAGGGATACATAGAGGATGGCGGCTATGCATTATTCGGACATAGTATGGGCAGTTGGCTGGCATATGAAGTTTATTATGCGATTCGGCGCGCAGGAGGAAGACTTCCGCTGAATCTTTTTGTGTCGGGAAGGCACGCGCCTCAATTGGAGACGGAAACGAAATTCAGGTATGGCTGACAGCGACTTTATAGTTTGCGACGTAAAACCTCTCGCTTTAGCTATGGGGATGTAAGTCGCCATCTGC
>NZ_ASSC01000243.1 GCF_000520735.1 Paenibacillus forsythiae T98 | reverse complement strand
CGCTCGCCCTGCCTGCACCGTCGGTAAGCGAAACGAAGAAATAATACTTGCAGCCTCAAGGGGGTAGTCTCTGTCTATTAGGGCGAGATCTGCCTCCTTATCTGAATATTGATGCAGTGGAGGGAAAGGAAATGAAGCTGAAGCGCAGCCGTATGTCCGTATTCATCCTTGTCATTGCGGTCATGCTTTCCGGATGCGGGGCAGCCGCCAAGGAGGAGAAGCTTGCGGACCCGTATCTGGACCCGATGTCCTTGTCCATGGGGCATGCCCATGGCGGCTCCGGAGCCGAAACGCCTGCCGAGAAGGGCATCAAGGCGAGCTGGTCGTGGCCGGAAGGCAAGCCGGAGGCGGGCAGACCGGCCAAGCTAAGGCTACAGCTTGCGGACGGAGCCGGGAAGCCGCTGACCAAGCTCGATATCGTCCATGAACAGCGTCTACACCTTGTTGCCGTAAGCGGCGACCTGCGGCAGTTCCAGCATGTCCACCCCGATTATATCGGTGACGGGAGCTTTGAGATTGGCATTGCTTTTCCAAGCGGCGGCCCGTATACGTTGTTCGCTGATTTTACGCCAAGCGGGTATGGCGCATTGACTCGCAGCACAATCGTGGAAGTTTCCGGCGAGGCGCCTGCGCCGCAGCCGCTCAAGCCTAGCGCACAACTGAGCGGCGAGTTTGAGGGCATGGAGGTTTCTCTGCATTACGATCATCTGATGGCCAGGATGAGCACCATGATGACTTTCACCTTCAAGGACTCAAGGACGGGCAAGCCCATCCGCGATTTGGATCTATACCTGGGGGCGGTCGGCCATGTCATGATCGTCGACAGCACGGCGAGAACGTTCCTCCATGTTCATCCGCTGAACTGGGGCTCCTCCGGCCCGCAAGCCGTCTTTTCGGCTGCCTTTCCGGAGAGCGGGATCTACAAAATGTGGGGACAATTCAAACGGGGCGGCCGGATTGTCACCGTTCCTTTCACGATTGAAGTTCCCTAGAGCGCCCCAAGCCTAACCTAGAACACCCGCCGCGCTGTCACGAACCGTTTCTTCCAATAGTCGCTGAAGGCTTCATTGCGGACGCCGTATTTCTCCGAATAGGTATGCAGCAGCTTGTTGTCTCCCGCATAGATGGCGACATGCCCGATGTTCAAATCCCGCGTGCCGAAGAACAGCAGGTCGCCCCTGCGCAGCTCGTCCAGCCCGACCTCCTTGCCCGCCTTGGCCTGGTCGTAGGATACGCGGGGAAGGTCAATCGCGAGCGTATCCTGGAAGACGCGCTTGACGAAGGAAGAGCAATCGAAGCTGCCTGTCTGGTCCGGCGAAGCTCCGAATTCGTAAGGCGTGCCAAGGAAGGTGTCGCCGTAGGCGATCAGCTCGTCCGTCTGCAGGCCGGTCAGGGACGGGCTGGTATAGTCGCTGTACTTTGGCTTCGCGGATATGTATCCCGTCAGGTTATCCGGGGTCCGCACCTCCAGCCAGAAGGCGTCCACTTCACGCACGACATGGACCTTCGATTTCGCGGGCAGCAGCTTCAGGATGGCTGAGTTGCCGCCCGCATCTGTCGAACCACCGCCGGCAACCGGCGAACGGCCAGTCTTGGTCAGCGTCAGCGAAGGGCCTTCCGCATCCGGCAAGCCGCTGCCCGGGTCCGGCGAGCTACGCAGATTGACGCCCCAGCGGATGGACGTTTCAAAGGTGAACGTAAAGATCTGGACGGCGCGGGCCGCCTGGTCCCAGGTAACAGTGCTGCCCAGTGCTTCACTGATGAAGCGCAGCGGAACCATCGTATAGCCCTCTGATACTTGCCCGGGCGCATCCAACTGCACCGTCCGGTCGTTCACCATGGCTGTGAGGTCCCCAATGCGGTAGACCAGCGTCGTGGCGCCCTTCGTGGCGGTAACGGTCTTGTCCGCATTGTTCCAGGCGAGCTTGGCCCCTTGTACTTCAAACAGGCGGCGCATGGGGACAAGCAGCGTGCCGTTCACGTTCACCGGATCCGTCTCGGTCTGGAGCGGCGAGCCGTCCAGGTAGATGGATGTCGGCGCGGGAGACGGTTGGGACGGCTGAGCGGCCTGGGCATCCCGAACCGCCTGGACATCCGGAGCCGCCGCCTGAACGGTCCCGGTGGTCCGGAAAGCCGTGTCTGCTTGCCGGGCGCCCGGCCTGGCCGCTTCCTCCGCATGGGCGGAGGCTGAGTACAGCAAGGACAGAGCCAGAATGGAGAGGAGCGTGTTTTTACGTATTGCCATAAGTTCATCACCTTGTAAATTGGTATTATATAGTTAGACTGAGCGAAAGCGAAATGGTTTTGCTAAAGACGATAAGTTCTGTATGAGTTATCTCATTGACGAGTTTTGCAAAATGAATTAGAATCGACCTATTCATACAGGCGATGGAGTTCGCCGTAACCGCCGAAAGGCTGATGACTCCTACCAGAGGATTTTCATTCCCTGGTAGGAGTCTGTTTTTTTTATGAATATCTTTAATTAGGAAGGGAAAGAAGAAGATGAATGCTGTAAGACAAAAGTGGGCGCTGTGGGGAGAAAAATGGAGGTTTGCCGCGCTTGCGGTTACGCTGCTTAAATGGGTGGCGCTCGGGAGCGGCGTTGGCATACTGTCCGGCACGGCCTCCGCGTTCTTCCTGAAAAGTCTGGACTACGTGACCGATGTAAGAATGGCTAATCCATGGCTGCTGTTTCTGCTTCCGCTCGGCGGGGCGCTCGTCAGCTTCCTCTACCTGAAGGTCGGCAAGAACAGCGCGAAGGGCAACAACCTGATCCTGGAACAGATTAATAACGGCAATGAGACGATTCCGCTGCGGATGGCGCCGCTGGTTCTATTCGGAACCTTGGTCACGCATTTGTTCGGAGGGTCGGCGGGCCGCGAGGGTACAGCCGTGCAGATGGGCGGCAGCCTGGCCGAAGGGTTCGGCAGAATTCTCCGCGTCCGGTCTGTTGACCGCAAAATCCTGCTGATCTGCGGCATAAGCGGCGGATTCGGCTCGGTTTTCGGAACACCTCTGGCGGGCACGGTATTCGGTCTTGAGGTTCTGGCGCTCGGCCTGATCAGCCACGAAGCGCTGATTCCGGCTTTTGTGGCCGCTTTTACAGGCAATCTGGTCGCGACATCGTTCTGGGGCGTTTCCCATATTCATTATCACATCGGCGCTGTGCCCAGTTTAACATGGATGGTCGTCCTCAAGGTCGTATTCGCCTCTGTTCTGTTCGGGCTGACCAGTATTCTATTCAGTGAAATGACTCATGCGCTGAAAAAAGGGTACACCAGGCTTTTCAGCAATCCTGTGCTGAAAAGCGCGGTCGGCGGCGTCGTTATCATCGGTCTGGTCTATGTGCTCGGAACCCGCGATTATTTGGGGCTGGGCATCCCGCTGATTCATAGCTCTTTTACGGAGAGCGTCTCTCCATTCGCTTTTTTGGGCAAGCTGGTCTTCACTTCTCTTACTCTGGGAGCCGGATTTCAGGGGGGCGAGGTGACCCCTTTGTTCGCGATTGGAGCTGCTCTGGGGAACGCGCTGTCCGGATTTTTGCATTTGTACGCTCCTTTTTTGGCGGCCCTCGGATTCATCTCCGTATTCTGCGGCGCGGCCAACACCCCGATTGCCTGCTTTCTGATGGGAATTGAGCTGTTCGGGTCGGACGCGGCGGTATACATGTTCATTGCCTGTCTTGTCAGCTATCTGTTCTCGGGCCATACGGGCATCTATACCTCCCAGCTCATCGGAACCTCCAAGAGCCATCTCCTGCCGGTTTCCCGGGGCACAACTCTGGCGGCAGCGAAGGAGCTGGGGAAGCAGAAGGACAAGGGAACTCCCGTTTCGGATAAAAAATAAGCAGCCTGCCATGCTGTGTGAAAAGAATGCGCGGATGATATAATATAGTCAGCCTCAGACGAAAGGGAATTTACTATATGGAATTTGCCGAATCTAACGGACTTATCGCCGGCTGGCTGGCGCTGACCCATATTCAGTCGAATACGGCGGGAAGGCTGGAGCAGGCGCTGCAAGAAAGACACCGGATGTCCCTGAAGGAGTTTTATTTGCTGTTGTTCTTGTCGGAAGCGCCCGGGAAGAAGCTCCGTCTGCAGCAGCTCGAATCGATGGTTGGCCTGAGCCAGAGCGCCATGTCGCGGCTGGTCAGCCGGTTCGAGGCCAAGGGCTGCGGGGCGCTGAAACGGCATATTTGCGAAGAGGATCGCAGAAGCGTCTACACATCGTTGACTCCGATCGGTCAGGAGAAGGTGGACCGGGCGTATGCAACCGTTCAGTCGGTCCTTCTGGACGCCCTGCCGGCGCGGGAGCTTGAGAGCCTGCTGAATCAGCTCCTTGAAGCCAAGGGAAGCTCGGCGGATTCTTGAAAGATAAACCCTTGATTCATCAAGCTGATGATGGATTAAGGGTTTTAATGATTAAGGGGATGAAGCATATGATCCGGCTGGTCGTGCTAATGCCCTACAGAAATCCATTTTAGGAGGGTCACAGTGAAGAACAGAACCGGCATTATGGTTGCCGTCTCCATTATCCTTATTATCATCAGCAGCCAGATTCCTTCGGATGAATCGAAAATGCTGGGCGCCCTGCAGCAGATTCTGCTTGGACTTGGAATGGTCGGCTGCCTGCTCGGTATGCGGAAGTTTATCAAGGGTGGCAGCGGGAAAAAGAATGAGTGAATTTATAAAAAAGCTGCGGATTAAAGAGGCGCTGTTCCGGTACGGAGCAGCGCCTCTTCAAATGTCCGGTGTTATGGTCCGCAT
>NZ_ASSC01000242.1 GCF_000520735.1 Paenibacillus forsythiae T98 | reverse complement strand
GCCGCGGGGAGCGAATACACCTGAACAATCATGGCAGCCAGATAGACAAAGGCGATTGCCGCCAAGATCGGACCGATGACCGACCAGTTCTGCTGGATAACGCCGCCCATATAAATCAGGCCATCCACTACCATCGAGATAGCGGTTGCCGCGACCAGGAAGAGATTCGCCATCAGATTGATCGCAGCCGTCATCTGACCCGATTTAAAGGCATTGTTCAGGGCATCAAGCGCGGGCCGCAGCGCCACAATGGCCTTCTGCCCCATCAAGGCATAAGCTCCGTCTATATTATCCTGGAGCGTTTTCCAATTCTCCTTGTCTTTATCGCTGGCCGCACCCTCGAGCGCTTTCTCGCCCAGCGATTTCGCCTTGTCAAAGACTGAAGCCACATCCAGACCCTTCAGAGCGTCGACCGTTTTGGACATGAAGCCGCCCTTTTTCTCCGGCCCCTTCGATGTGACCGCTCCTCCGGCTGTAGCGGCGCCTCCCTCAGCTCCACCTGCTGATCCCCCCGAGGCAGTCTGTTTTCTGGAAAAAAGCCGGGCTGCGGCCTTTTCGCCAAAATATTTGGCTACCTCGAACGTGTTAATGTTCAGGATATCCAGTACATCGCCGAGCTTGTCCATGAAGCCTTTTTTCGCCTTCGCCGCCTCGCCGTCCGCGCTTCCCGATTGTTCGGAGAGCTTTCCCGCCGCTTCCTGGGCCTGCATAAAGCTTTCCACTAAAGACTTGTTCTTTTCTTCGATCTGCTCCAGTATTTTTTGAAGGCCGTCCAGCGTAGATGAGACTTTTTCCAGGTTCTGATTGAACCGTTCGCATTCCGCGTTCAGATTGCGCCAGACCGTCAGCGCGCGTACCGGTACAAATGCGGCGGTGCTTGTTTCCCCGTTATTCATTTATCCACCCCCTTCATCTCTTTCTTCCCCCGGCCCTTGAGCGCTCCCGCTTTTCCTTATCCACCCGGACGGCGATCATTGCATAGATGGCGGCCCGTTCGCGGACGGAGAGCGCCATCAGCTCATGAGGCAAAATATGCAGCTCATGGAGGGCGTAGTAGGCCAGATTAGCCTCCCCGTCGCCCTCGTTAATCAGTTTTTTACGTCGTCCACCAGCTCGTTCATATCCGCGCCGAAGCCGTTAAGCGCCTGCACCCGCTCGCCGAGGGCGGCGAATTCGCCGGGCAGAAGCATTTTGCGCAGCAGCGCCTCCGCGCCCAGCACGCCGTAAGAACGCTGAAGCTCCGCGTTTTTCAGATCGGGATACACGACGCTCGCCGTCATCAGCTTGGCCATATAATCATTGGCGTCGATTTCCGGCGTGTATGCACCGTGCTTGCCTTTAATCTTCCGGGTAGCCGCCTTACGGCATTCCTGATTCTCGTCCTCCGTCATGCTGCGCAGCTTCCAGGCTGCCGGCTTACCGTCCTTATCTTTAAAGCGCGTGGATACGACAAACTCCTCGGTCGTGTCACAGCTTACATTTTGGGCAAAAAACAAACTGAATTCGCTCATTCGTTAATCCTCCTAATGATTATTGTAGCCCGCCGCAGGCAGGAGCCGGCGCTATAGCGCCGTCCTCCCCCGCGAGCAAACTGACTCGATGCGCTTAAATCTCAGCTTAAGACGCCGAACCGAACGGCTTGCCCATCTCTACATCCTCGAACGTGAAGCTGACCTCTTCCTCCAGCGCGTCCGACTCGGTATCGAGCGAAGCCATAATAACGCTGTCCAGGTTGACTCCTTTCAGCGTGATCCGCTGGGCGCCGATGCTGGACGAAGGGTCCTCGTTGATGACTTCGATATCGAAATACTGGTCAACTCCCGTATTCATATAATCGAGCATCATTTGACGGAAACGGCTGGTCATATAAAAAATGGTCATCGAACCGCTGCCCGACCACCCCGTCGCTTTATGCTGGACGCCGCGGCGGCCCAGCGTTTTGACTTCCGCCTTTTGCTTCTCGACCGTAGCCTCCAGCTTTTTCACATAGAACATCTCTTCGATTTGGGTGCCAATCACCGCATAAGCGCGGCCCTCCTGACCGGAAATCGTATCGCTGGCTTTCAAGAACGCCATCTTAGACCACCTTCACTTTCAGATATACTTTTTCTACCGAATCCACCGGCTTCACAACCGTTTCCAGCACCACGCTATCGCTATCGGCGCCGGCAACGACGGAAATATCGGTCTGCGCATTGAAGCTCTCGATGGCTCCGATATTCTGCAGATCGTTCATGTAAGCGGCGCACTGCGACCAGAACAGCGCCCGGCCATCCTCATTATTGGATACTTTTCCAACAAAGTAGGTTTCAAAAATACGCTTCAAATCAACGGCAATGCCGTCCAGCACGCGGAGAACCCGGTTTTTCGAGAAAGCCTTGCCTTTCGCCGGTGTGAACGCCGTGAGCGTATTGATATCCTGCTCGACCACCGCCTTTGCGCCGCTGTAAGTAAAGAGCAGTTCACCGCTTAGCAGCGCCGCCACCGTCTCGGAATGACTTAAACGGACATCGACATCCACCGCATCGTCATAAGCCTGATAGGTCAGCGATTCATTTGCCGTAGCCGCTGCTGTCGCTCCCGCTGTCCAGGCCACCGCATTCGTCTTGTCCACTACAGTGCCGTCGCTAAGGATAACACCGTTCTTCACACTGATGACCCCTTCATAATCGGCGGCGGCGTAATCGGACACAACAGCCTGCACCTTCTTGCCCTCGGAATCGCGCAGCCGTGTGACATAGGAGGTGTAGAGGGCTTTAAGCGAGTTGTCCTGCGAGATCAGCCCGACCGTTTGAAAATCCTGCACCTCCAGCTCGGCCAGAAAATCGCTGTGGTTCTGATTGGTCACCGTCCCGTTGCTTCCTCCTGTAAGCGGAATTCCGGCAGATGCCTGGAGTCCTTCCGAACCGTTCGCCTCGAACGTTACATAGGCGTTATCCAGCAAATCGGCTGCGGCCAAGGCCGTCTGTCTGTCCACCTCCGTCCCGTCAAGCAGCGTCTTTATATCGAACTTGGACGGGTCCTCGATATTGCTTGCAATCACGACCGACAGATCATTGCCGCGTTCACCGCCATATTGAGCGGTTGCCTTCAATCCGCTGGCCGTTGCCTCGGCCTTGACGCCGGTATTCAGACGGTAGAGCAGAAGTCTACCCGCCCGCTTGAGCGCTTCGCGCACCGGAAGCAGCTCCTCATTCGCCCAATCATACCCGAGCAGCTTGACGATATCGTCCTGAGACGCAATGCGGATGATTTCACCGGCAGGTCCCCAGGAGAGCGCCAGAGCCAGTGCGGCCGTACCGCGATCTCCCATTTTTCCGATTGCACCCGATTGGGATGACACATTCACATATACCCCCGGACGCACCTTGTTTTGCGTTGTCCATGTTCCTCCAGCCATTAAATGACCTCCTTCGTTAAAAAGAGCGCCAGCTCTTGTCTCGCCTGTTCCAACGTATAGCTCTGATCCTGCTGCAAAATTGCGTCAAGCACATCCTTTTCCCTTGGCGCAAAAATCCCCGACTCCAGAATTTGGGCTTTGCCGAATACGATCTTGTTCTCACTCATTGTGCTCATTTCACTCTTCCTTCCTCTGTCAATTGACCCATTCTTACCGTTTCAGGACGCTCGCTGTGCAGGTACAGTGAATACTCTGCCGTGAACAGAGCCGCTTCCCCTTCCGCTCCGGCCGTCCAGGTCTGCCGTACACTTCGGTAGCTCACCCCGTCAGCTTCGACGAGGGCAAGCACATCGCGTAAGGCGTCTGCCATAACCTCCGACTCCGATACCGTAGCGCCTTCATAGCGGACACCGAACCGGTACACCGCCGCATAACGGTCTTCCCGCTGCCGGTCATACGCCGATGATAGCAGAAACAGCCGGAGGCCCGGCGTCTGCGCCTCATCGTCGCTTGAAATGACGGGAATGTCCGCAAAACGCTGCTCCAGCGCACCCTTAATGCAGCTCCGCAAATGCTGTACTGACATCATTGCCTTCCTTTCTTGATCTGCCGTCACAGGCCGGTTCCCTGCCCGTTCTGTCATTCCATGCTATCTGTGTGTCCATCCCCTCCTGTCTTTCCCGAACAAGCAAAACGGACATCATCCCTTTGGATAACATCCGTTTGGTTGGCCAATGACCGAAAGAAGCTTTCACCGCTTGATTGGCCCGCAGGTTAGCTGCGGCTTTGGCTGAAGCATTCATGCTCCTGCGGTGTTCTTTCGCTTCATTTGCCATGGTATAATCATATCTCCTTTTTTAGCGCATGAAGACGGCATTCGGGCGAAGCTTGGAAGAAGATTGAGACGAAAAAGGGCGCTTTTTCGGAGGACAAAAAAAGAGACCGTCCATTCGGACAATCTCCTGCTCACTTTGTATTATCAGCTATTCGAAAGCACACCGTTTTTTTCCTTATTCGTTTTGGACGACGCTTTGAGCAACGGGCCCAGCGACAGCATGTTCAGCTCCTTGAAAGCCAGAGCCATTTTATAAAAAGCTCGTGTCCGGATTTTTACATAAGTATCCTTGCTAATGGGCGGGTCGAACACATGATTGTAGACCGTATAATCGAATACCTCGTCTCTTTTCAAATATCTTTCGCGAACCAGCTGCTGTTCCCGGCTGTCCAGCCTCTCTACCACCGATTCCACAGCGGCACAGTATGCTCTCCTGGCGGCAGGCACGTCCACATTATGCGCAGCAAGCGAAGCGGTCGGGTCTGAAATAACATGCGTCGGTCCATGAAACCGTTCCATGTAAGAATACGTAATGGAAGCCTCTCTCGCCTCAAAAGTAATCGTCTTGAATATCCGGTATTTCTCAAGCATGCTTTCCATGGCTATTTGAGTTTGGCGCCGATCCAGTTCAGGCAGGGAAGACAGATTCATCATTAGTATAGCGCTCCTTTAATGGGTTTCTAGAATGCTTCAGATGCTGATTGGAATGTGATAAAATGTTTTGTGTTCGCATCTTGTTCGTATTTTTCTATAATATACCACCTGCCGTGAATCGCGTAAAATCCGGTATTCAGCCATTTCACAACCATAATCGCATAATAACTCCCGTTTCCTTGCCTTATGACAAAATAATTAATGAATTATTTACCTTTTGGCAAAAATAGATTATAGTAATGGCAGCAGGTAAACGCATGACAAGGAGTGTTACGGGATGGAACACGAGTTTGGATTGTATTTAAAGCGGCTGCGCGAGAGCAAAGGTCTTACCCTCAGCCAATTGGCTGTCGCTGCCGGGATCAGCGGTTCACAAATCTCACGCATTGAAAACGGGCTGCGCGGCGTCCCCAAACCGGCAACCCTGCGCAGACTTGCAGAGGCCATGAATGTCTCATACGAGGAGCTTATGGAACGGGCAGGCTATTTACAGGAGTATGAACAGATGGCTGAAGCGATACCGGAATGGGCGACCAGCAAGGACAAGCGGGATTTCAAAAAAATGCTGGAGGATGACGGAGAGCTGATGTTCGACGGAATTCCGCTGAAACAAGAGGACAGACAACGAATAAAAGACGTACTGACAGGGCTATTCTGGGAAGCCAAACAGATGAATAAACGGAAGCCCACTCCCAAACCAGACAACTCGGGGGATTGATGCTCTTAACCAATACCTAATGCTGCAGGTGAAGAAAAATGGATGAACTGGTCAATCAGCTTATTAAAAAATATAAAACCAACTGTCCGTTTGAGCTATGCCGGGCTCTAGGTATCCATGTCCGATTTATGAACCTGGGTGAAGGAACCAAAGGGTTATATTATAGCAAGCTTCGAAGAAAATTTATTGTCATTCATAATGAACTGTCCTTGGAATGGCAGCGATTTGTCTGTGCCCATGAACTGGGTCATGACCGGCTGCATAAAGGCATTAACCGGTTCTTTTTAGAAGAGAGCTCTTATTTCGCCCCGGGCAAGCTGGAACGTCAGGCGAATCGGTTTGCAGTTCTGCTGTTGACTGCCGCGACCTCTCCCGAACAGGATGAATCACTGGAAAGCTATTATTCGCGTTTAGGCATCCCGCCGGAGGTCGGTTCTTTTTTGGACCCTTGAACCAAACGTACATTCCCATTGTATTCAGTTCACGTAAAAATAAAATGGTTGCTCATATTGCCGTATATAGTGGGGCAGACAAAAAAACTCTTACTAAAGTAAGAGTTTCTGTTCTTAATAAACAATTGCTTATGTAGTTATTTAAGAATGGAGCGGGTGATGGGAATCGAACCCACGCTATCAGCTTGGAAGGCTGAAGTTCTACCATTGAACTACACCCGCAGGTGAAGAATCGGGATGACACGATTCGAACATGCGACCCCCTGGTCCCAAACCAGGTGCTCTACCAAGCTGAGCTACATCCCGTTAATATAAATGGCGCGCCCTGAGAGATTCGAACTCCCGACCTTTTGATTCGTAGTCAAACGCTCTATCCAGCTGAGCTAAGGGCGCATTCTTATGGAGCGGACGACGGGAATCGAACCCGCGACCCTCGCCTTGGCAAGGCGATGCTCTACCGCTGAGCCACGTCCGCAAATAAATGGTGCGCGTGGAGGGACTTGAACCCCCACGTCAAAGACGCTAGATCCTAAGTCTAGTGCGTCTGCCAATTCCGCCACACGCGCAAGTTACTTAAAAGTGAGCCATGAAGGACTCGAACCTTCGACACCCTGA
>NZ_ASSC01000241.1 GCF_000520735.1 Paenibacillus forsythiae T98 | reverse complement strand
GCTCGCCGTGGTCGATGAACAGGGCCGGCTGAACGGCATTGTCATTAAAGGAGCCGTGCTGTCCGCCCTCGCAGGCAATGCGGTGCCGGAAGGAGGGCTTGCCTGATGAATATTCCGAAACTGCCGCTCGGCAGCATGGTGGAGAAGCTGGAGGAATGGCTGACCTTGTATTTCGGTCCGGTCTTTGACTTTATCCATTCCGTCATCGGAGGGATGGTAGAGGGGATTGAAGCCGCACTCACCGTTCTGCCCGCACTGGTGGTCATTCTGCTCATTACGGCGCTGGCCTACTGGATCGGAAAATGGCGGCTTGCGCTGTTCGCGCTGATCGGGCTGCTGCTCATTGACAATCTCGGGCTGTGGGGGCCCTCGATGCAGTCGCTGGCGCTCGTGCTGGCGGCATCCGTCCTGGCGGTGCTGATCGGCGTGCCCATCGGCATTCTGTGCGCGCAGAGTGGAAAGGCAAGAAATATCATTACGCCTGTGCTGGACTTCATGCAGACGATGCCCGCCTTCGTCTACCTGCTTCCGGCGGTGTCTTTCTTCTCGCTGGGCGTGGTTCCTGGCGTGATCGCTTCGATTATATTCGCCATTCCGCCCACGATTCGCCTGACGAATCTCGGCATCCGCCAGGTTTCCGAAGAATT
>NZ_ASSC01000240.1 GCF_000520735.1 Paenibacillus forsythiae T98 | reverse complement strand
CTGCCGATATATTTGCGGTAGATGCTCCCGTAGCGGTGGCCGTAGCGCCGTTCCAGCTCGGGCCCCATATCCTGCTCCAGCTCGAACAGCACCATTTCCTGAGTAAAATGGCCCAGCAGAAGCTCCACCAGCACCCGGTGCTCCGTAACGACGGCCTGGGCCGCCCCTTCTCCTTCGCCGCCGCGCATGCCGAGCATGCACCATCTGCGGTCAACCACGAAGGAGAATTTCCGCCCCTCGGCTTCCTCACGCTCCATAAGAGGCGGCCACGGCAGCCCAGGGCCTGCGGCATTGCCGCCGTCGAACGCCCACAGCAGCCGCACGCCCCGGCGCTCGGCCTGTTCCAGCTCGCTGCGCAGCAGCGAGGCCTCCTCCCGCCACACATCGACGATGATCTCATGCTCCGCCGCATTCAGCTGGCGGATCAGCGCATCCATCACATTGCGTTCGCCTTCCACATTATAGAAGGTGGTGCTGACCGAGCCGCCGCGCGGCATTTCGCTCTCCACGAAGGCGAGAGACGCCTGAACCCGGCCGGAAATCATCTTGGCCAGCTCTTCCGGTGCCAGAACGCTGTACCTTGCGGGCTCCCCGTCGCCGCAGCGCACATAGCCCTGCTGGGTCAGGCGCTGGAGCGCGGCATACACATTCGACCGCGAGACGCCAAGCCGCTTCGCCACCTCGTATCCGGAAGATTGTCCGATCGCCGCCAGCTCCACCATGATTTTGGACTCCATTTCCGTAAAGCCCAGACTGCGCAGATGCAGCAGCAATTGTTCCATACCTCTCTCCCCTCCCAAGGCCGGCTGAATCCAAAGCTAAATCTGTTCCGATCCGCAGCGGGGACACCACATGGAGCCTTTGGGCAGATCCGCACGGCAAATCTGGCATTTTATCATCTCGCGCGGGCCGGCATCGCTGTCCGTTTCTTCCTGCTCCTTCGAGCGCCAATCCCGGATGCGCCGGTCAAGCTCAAGCTGCCTTTCCCGCTCCCGCTCCAGTTCATCGGCGATTCGGCGTTCATTCTTCGAGTGCTGCACGTTTCCGGCGTATTCCTCCAGCGGAATCGGCAGCTCCTCCTCCTCGCTCTCCATATACATATAGCCATAAGGCTCTTCCGGCGCCCGCTCGGGGCCCGCCTCCGGCGCCTCCGGCTCGGCCGCCTGCGGTTCCTCATGGAAGGCCGGAGCCGCAGCGCCCGCGGCCGGTTCCAGCTTGCGTCCGCAGTGCTGGCAGAAATTGGCGTCCAGGGGCACGATATATCCGCATTTGCAGAGCCGTTCATTTTTGAGTTCGGCGATGCGCGAGCGCAGAGCGTCGATTTTATCCTGAAGTCTAAGGCAGGCGCGGGAGTGCTCAATCATCTTGCCTTCGGCCAGCGTCAAATCCCTGGAACGGTAGCCTTCATAAAAAAGCTTGCCCATCTTCATAAATTCCATTTCCATTTCGCGTTCAATATCGGAGATCCCGCTGTTCAGCTTGCCGATCTCCACAGAGTTCTGCGCTTTTTCGCTAACCCGGTTGGCCCCGTCTTTAATTCGCTGCAACAGATTCATCGATAGTTCCTCCTTCTCATGGGTGAGCCAAAACAGAGGCACCGGCCAAGAAGAAACGGCAGCACCGTCCCTTAAGGAAGGTATCCGTTTCCACCAGGGCATATATGCCTTATTAGCAGCCGCATCCGGCGCCGCCTGAAACTATGACTCTATCATACCAAATGTGACGGCCAGATTCATTATTTGTCGCCTTATGTACATTACTGAAATAATCCGGGTTGCCAGGCGGATTGCGGCTGGATGCAGCTGGCGTCTTTTGCTTCCGGCCCATCACTTCAGTTAAAATGAAAGGGGATTATAAATACGCACATTCGGGAGAGTATCCGTGAAAGATCAAATTGGCAAGTCGCTGACACTGGAGCAACTGCAGGTACATGTGCAGGATTTGGGCCACTGGGAATTAAATGAAGACCTGTCCAGACAGCTTGGCGAATTCAAGAAAATGCCCGCCCTCTACCGCCTCGCCCTGAACGAGCTGGAGAATAAAATTGAAACACTAAGTACCGAATGGAAAATGAGAGACGGTTACAGTCCGATCGAACATATCAAGCGCCGGATCAAGGAGCCGAAGAGCATCCTGCAAAAGTTGGAACGCAAGGGCCACGCCTTCAGCTTCGAAAATATTGAAAGACATATTCACGATATTGCCGGTATGCGGATTGTATGCGCCTTTGTCAAGGATATATACCGCCTGGCGGATCATTTCAACGCCCGGGAGGATATCCGCGTGCTGGAAATCAAGGATTACATCGCCCATCCGAAGCCGAACGGGTATCAGAGCCTGCATGTGATTGTCGCCGTGCCGCTCATTCTGCTGGAAGGGACCCGCTGGGTGAAGGCCGAGATCCAGCTGCGCACGCTGGCTATGGACTTCTGGGCAAGCATGGAGCATATTCTCTACTACAAATTCGACCAGCAGCTTCCTCCGCATGTGGCCGAAGAGCTGAAGAGCGCCGCACGCGCCGCCGACGAGCTGGACAAGAAAATGCTGCGTCTGCGCAGGGAGATTCTGGAGCTGTCGGAAAGCGCGGAACAGGCCAAAGAGAACTAGCGAACGGTCTATTCCGGTAATCGGGAAAAGTGTTCCCGCAAGGCCATCGGACTCAAAAAAGGACCCCGCGCAGCCTTTATTGCCTCGGGGTCCTTCTCTTTCGCGCAGGCTTCACTTCCTGATGAAATCGCTGCATCAGCCGTCCATACGGTCATTTGGCCAAGCCTTTCGCCCGGCGGACGGCGGCTTCGGCCGCGCGCCGCATAATCAGCTCAAGCCCCTCGTTCGCG
>NZ_ASSC01000239.1 GCF_000520735.1 Paenibacillus forsythiae T98 | reverse complement strand
CCGAGCGAGTTGATGCTGGTCAGCAGGCCGATCTGATCCGATTCAAGACTCCACTCCTTGGCCAGCGCCGCAACGACAAAAGAAACCATCCCGACGTCCATGGCGTCGAACATCCAGCTCAGGCCCGCGCTGAAGAGCAGCTTGCGCTGCTTCGGGCTCTTTAGCAATGTATTTGCTCCCATGTTGTTATCCTCCTCTATTCCGTCTGCGTAGTTGTATATAATTCGGCTAGAAATCCAGAAACAGCGACGCATTGAAATACTGCCTGGCCAGCGCCTGAAAATAACAGGCCTGGACCGAGACTGCGGCGACCAGAAGCGAGTTTTGCACCGTTTCCCTCTGCGGACAGTTCAGGTGGGCCAGCCGTTTTACAGCCGTCTCGGCCGCCTGGGCCAATCTCTCCCGCCCCGTGAGCCTGTCCTGCCGGTGTTCTTCATTGACCCTGTTCTGTTCGAACATTAAGGTGTATGCGCCGTATAGTTGAACAGGCTCAAGCAGATCGTCGTCGTCCCGCTCCGGTCTTAGAAACAGCATGCGGAAGAGCCGGTTAATGCTCCGGAAGTCGAGCGAGGACTTCAGATCATCAATCATGAACAGCATCGCGGCCTGGTTGATCGAATACTTTTTCCCTTCAAGCGGAGAGCCCAGATATTCCTTGAAATCTCGTTTCACCCAGTTCTGCATAGCGGTAATGGAAATTGTGGAATACTCTATTAGCGCTCCAAGCGCGGCAATTTCCTGGAGGGACAGCCCCTTCGCCTTTCCGCCTTTAATTATTTTTTGCAGGATGGGAGGAATTTGGGTGGACAAGAACGCGTTTAGCGATGATCCCTCTCTCATCTCCCGTTGATGAAGCTTTGCCCATGCTTCCTGCAAAATATGCAGCGGAGTTTGACCGGACGTTCCGGTAAGCGAAAGCAGCAGCGAGGACATCTCCGCGCGGGTTAATGTAAAGGATTCCATAGCTGTCAGTCCTCCTTTTAATCATCGGTTGTCAACCTTAACACAGGAAATTTGAATTATTGCCGAAAAGTTCGTAAAATAAGTTCATATGAACTCGTATTTTGAGTATAACCTATTTTACGAAGGAAAGGGATGGTACCGATTATATGGGTATAGGACTTAGTTTGACGTTGGTGGGGGTTTTGATTGTTTTCACAGCTTTTTTTGTAGCTACGGAATTTGCAGTGGTGCGGCTGCGGGGAAGCCGAATCAGCCAAATGGTGCTCGAAGGACGCAAAAATGCGCTTGCCGTTCAAAAGGTTTCCGCTAATCTGGACGGCTATCTGTCGGCCTGCCAGCTTGGCATTACCATCACTGCTCTGGGCATCGGCGCCCTCGCGGAGCCCGCTTTTGAGCAGCTTCTCTATCCGATCTTCCACTGGATCGGCATCAGCAGCGAATTCAGCCATGGCCTGTCATTCGTGCTTGCGTTCTTTGTCGCAACCTTTCTGCATGTCGTTGTAGGGGAGCTTGCTCCCAAGACCGCAGCCATCAACAAAGCCGAAGAAATCAGTCTCCTGACCGCCAAACCTATCATCTGGTTCTATCGCATCCTGTATCCTTTAATCTGGCTGCTTAACGGCTCCGCCAACCTTCTCGTCCGCCTGTTCGGGATGAAGCCGGCCAGCGAGCATGAAGAGGCGCACTCGGAGGAAGAAATCCGTCTGATCCTCTCCGAGAGCTATGAGAGCGGCAAGATCAACAAAGCCGAATACGGCTATGTCAACCGCATTTTTGCTTTTGATGAAATGCTGGCCCGTGAAATCATGGTTCCGCGTACCGACATGATATGCCTGTATACCAATAATTCGCTTCAAGAGAATCTGGACATTATCCGTAAAGAGCAGTACACCCGTTTCCCGGTGGCCGAAGGCAACAAGGACAATATCGTCGGGATGGTCAATACGAAGCAGATGTATCTGGAATATGACAATAACCCCGGTTTCAATTTCAAGGATCTTGTTCATCCTGTCCTGACCGTTTCCGAGGTGACGCCGGTCAAGACGCTTCTGACGCGCATGCAGAGGGAGCAAGTGCACATTGCCCTGCTGCTGGACGAATACGGCGGAACCTCCGGACTGATTACGATCGAGGACATTCTGGAAGAGATTGTCGGCGAAATCCGGGATGAATTTGATGCTGATGAACGCAAAAATGTGGAGAAGCTCAGCGAATCCCGCTACCTGGTTGACGGCAAGGTATCTCTTCCCGAGGTGCGCAAGCTGACTGGCCTGGAGCTTGACGATGACGAAGTGACAACGATCGGCGGATGGCTGTACAGCCATCTTGAAGAGCCTGCGGTGGGCAAGGAAATTGTCCAGGACCAGACGACGCTTATCGTCCGCGAAATGAACCGTCACCGCATCAGCAAGGTGGAAATCTCGATCCGGCCAAGCCGCGAGGAGACGCTGGAGGAATCACTTACGCAATGACAAACGCGGCCCGTTCTCACATGCAGAGCGGGCCGCTTTCTGATTATCCGTCAATAATTTTACTCATATAGAGCTCATCCACCCAGTCCCCGTCTACCTTAAGCGACTTCACTTTGGTCCCCTCGGGGGTGAAGCCGCATTTGGTGTACAAGGCAATAGCCCGCTCGTTATGCTGCATTACCGTCAGCTCCAGGCGTACGAGACCACTCTTTTCCGCCCAGGCTATAAGCCCCCGAAGCAGACCGCTTCCAACGCCCATTCCCTGATAGCGCTTCAGCAGTCCCATGACGAGATAAGCGCTGTGGCGGTTGCGGTTTACGCTGCCTCCTCTGGCTGAAACATAGCCCGCCAGCTGTCCGTCCACTTCGGCTCCGATCAGGGTGGAGGTTTCAGACCGGGCGAACCCTTCGATCATTTCCTGAACCTGTTGTACATTGGTTTGCCGCTCGCCCGGCTCCAGCAGCATAAAGGCTGTTTCTGTGTCCAGGCTGTGCTGCAGACGAAGAAGCTCCCCGGCATCGCCGGGAAGCAGTTCCCTGAAAGCCACTTCCATTTGTGTCACACTTCCTATCCAATCCATATCTGTCATCCTAGAGATATTTCTTAAAAAGCTTGCCAGATGAAATATTGCTGTCATTTCCTGCCGATTGTTTAGGGGAACCGCATATTAATATGATATAATTTGTCACAATGCATGGACCAACTACTGATACCGGGAGAATGACCTATGGCCAACTTATCCTACGGCGGGCTGCGCCTTACTCCGCCCAAAATTCTTTCACTAGGCTTTATTCTGTTAATCGCCGCAGGCACCGTGCTGCTGTCTCTTCCCATCTCATCGGCCCACGGCCGGATTTCCTGGATTGACGCGCTGTTCATGGCGACCTCCGCCACGTGCGTGACCGGGCTGGCTGTTGTCGATACCGGCACGGGACTTACGACCTTCGGCCAGATCGTGCTGCTCGTGCTGTTCCAGTTCGGGGGCCTTGGCTTCGTAACGATGGCTACGCTGGTCACGCTTGTTCTCAACCGACGGATCTCGCTTAAGGAGAGGCTGCTGCTGCAGGAGTCGATGAACCAGAACTCCATGCAGGGAATCGTGCGCCTCATCCGCCGGGTTCTGATTTATTCGCTTGCGATCCAGCTTGCGGGAGCGTCCGTGCTGGCCCTCCGGTTTCTGGAGGACATGCCCGCAGGCAAAGCGATATACTACGGGATATTCCACAGCATTTCGATTTTTAATAACGCCGGCTTCGATCTCTTTGGCGATGTGCACGGACCGTTCAGCGGTTTGACGCGCTACGTGGAAGATCCGGTCGTGAATATCACGGCGATTCTGCTTATTTTTCTGGGCGGCATCGGCTTTATTGTGTTGTCCGATGTAGTCGACTTCCGCAAACGGAGGCGGCTTACCCTTCACTCCAAGGTGGTACTGTCGACTTCCCTTATTCTGATCGCGGCCGGAGCGGCAATATTTTTCTGGCTGGAAATCTATCATACGCTGAAGCCGCTCAATCCCGGGGGAAAAGTGATGGCTTCGTTCCTGCAAGCACTTACTCCCCGTTCCGGCGGGGTCACGACTATAGATATATATAAGCTTAGGGAATCCACTCAATTCCTGATTATTCTATTGATGTTCATCGGCGCGGCTCCCGGCTCGACCGGAGGGGGGATCAAGCTGACGACATTCGCCCTGCTCATCGCCGCCGTGTACTCGCGCATTCGGGGCAGAGAGGATGTCGTCTTGTTCCGGCACCGGCTGTCCAAGGAGAACGTCTACCGGGCCATAACCATGACACTGCTCTCTCTGCTCCTGGTGGTGTGCGCCACGATGCTCCTCTCCATAACCGAGCAAGCCGGTTTCCTTGCCGTCATGTTCGAGGCGGTGTCCGCGTTCGGCACCTCCGGGCTTACCATGGGTCTGACGACGGAGCTTACAACCATCGGGAAGCTTCTCATTATTATTCTCATGTTCATGGGACGGACCGGGCCGCTGACGCTGGCATACGCCCTCAGACCGACCAAGGGCAAGGAGCTGTACCGCCATCCCGAAGGACATCTTATGATCGGTTAAGCATGAGGACGGCGGGTGAACCGCCGTTCTTGCTTGTGCGCGCTTGTCCATTTCGGCATTGTGACGGCACTATCCCTCTTCGCCGCTGCCGGTATCCCCGGCGTCCAGAGCCGCGTCCAGCAGCTGATCGAACAGCTCGTCATCCTCTTCCAGCATGGCATCCAGCGCAAGGAACTGCTCCTCGCTGCCGGGCTCGCCCGCAAAGCTGAGGCTGTAATCCCATTCCTTGCCCCTTTTGCTGTAGAACGTAATTTCATAGCGGGCCGCGTGGCCCTCCACGCTGAATACGGTCCTCCCCACATAGCTTCCTTCCTCATCGCGGCGCATGGCCGCTTCCGTAACGACTACGCTCATGCTGCTTCCTTCCTTTCATTCATTCAGGGATATGCGGACCACCTGCCTGCGACAGCTTCGCAATCCTTTTTCAGTATAACATTGTTGCCCGCCCAAATCCTGCTAACAGCCCGGATTGACTTTTTTCATCCGGCGGTTAATAATTTGTTATAACACTCGACAAGTTTAATTTGGAAATATATGGAGGAATTGTTATGACTGAATTTGAAGCAAAGCTCTCCAAATACGCCGACCTGGCCTTGAAAATCGGCGTAAATGTACAGCCGGGACAGGCGCTGGTCGTCAATGCGCCCATCATCGCTGCGGAATTCGTCCGCCTGATTGCGGCCAAGGCGTATGAGGCCGGCGCCAGCCAGGTCAAAGTGAACTGGAGCGACGAACGCATTGCCCGTTTGCAGTTCGAGCATGCCGCCCCGGAGGTCTTCTCCAAAGCGCCGACCTGGTATGCCGGAGAACTTATCGAATTTGCCGAGAACGGCGCGGCCGTCTTGTCGGTCATCGCCGAAGACCCGGATGCGCTGAAAGGGATTGATCCGTCGCGGATTGCCGAATACCAGAAGACCCGGGGACTGGCGCTAACGAAATATTATGAATTTATCATGTCGGACAAAATCAGCTGGAGCATCGTGGCCATCCCCTCCAAGGCCTGGGCCGACAAGGTATTTCCGGATGTCCCGGAGGAAGAGCGGGTAGGCAAGCTGTGGGAGGCGATTTTCCATACCGTTCGTCTGGATCGCGAAGACCCCGTGGCGGCGTGGCAGGAGCACCTGAGAACGCTGGATGAGAAGGCGGCTGTGCTGAATGCGAAGAAATACAAGAAGCTTCACTATGTCGCTCCGGGGACGGACCTGACCGTCGAGCTGCCGGAAGGCCACTTATGGGCGCAAGGGGACAGTATTAACGCCAAGGGCCACGCCTTCGTCGCCAACATGCCTACCGAAGAAGTGTTCACGGCGCCGCTGAAGACCGGCGTCAACGGGACCGTCCGCAGCACGAAGCCGTTAAGCCACGGCGGAAATATCATCGACGGCTTCTCGCTAACGTTCGAGAACGGAAAGATTGTCTCGGTTTCCGCCGAGAAGGGACAGGACACGCTGGAGCATTTGATCGGCCTGGACGAAGGAGCCCGCTATTTGGGCGAAGTGGCGCTCGTCCCCCATCACTCGCCGATTTCGGAATCGAATATTTTATATTACAATACCCTGTTCGATGAGAATGCTTCGAATCATCTTGCCATCGGCACCGCGTACGCATTCTGTCTGGAAGGCGGCAAGAATATGACGAAGGAGCAGCTGCAAGAGCGGGGTCTCAACACCAGTGTGACGCATGTCGATTTCATGATCGGTTCCGCGGAGATGAATATCTATGGCATCACTGGCGACGGAGCGGAAGAACCCGTATTTCTGAACGGGAATTGGGCGTTTTAACTGAGGGGGTACGGAATTTGGATTTCAAGCAAAAGCTGGAAAATTACGCGCTGCTTGCCGTAAAGGTTGGCGTCAATATTCAGCCCGGACAGACGCTGGTCGTCAATGCGGACATTGCATCGGCGGAGCTGGTCCGCCTGGTCGTCCGCAAAGCCTATGAGGCGGGCGCCAAGCTGGTCAAAGTCAATTATTCGGATGAAGTTGTGACGCGGACGCGCTATGACCTCGCGCCGGAGGAATCCTTCCTTGAGCCTCCGAAGCGCTTCGCCGAAGAGATGGAAGAGCTGGCCCGAAGCAACGCCTGCTTCCTGACCATCGTTTCGACTGATCCCAATCTGCTGAAGGGCGTCGAGCCCAAGCGGATCAGCACGCACCAGCGGGTCATGGCCGAGGAGATGGCCGGCTACCGTAAGCTGCTGATGGGTAATCACGCCAGCTGGAGCGGCGTCGCTTATCCTTCGGCTTCCTGGGCAGCCAAAGTATTCCCGGATGCGCCCGAGGAAGAGCGGATCAATCTGTTGTGGGACGCGATTTTCCGCGCGGTCCGCGCGGATGCGGAGAACCCGGTTGAAGCCTGGCGGGCGCATCTGGACGGGCTGAAGCGCCGCTGCGACAAGCTGAATGAGCGCAAGTACCGCAAGCTCCATTACATGGCGCCGGGCACCGACTTGACCGTTGAGCTGCCCGAAGGCCACATCTGGTGCCAGGCGGGTACGGTAAACGGAAAGGGCGTTCCTTTTCTGGCGAATATCCCGACGGAGGAAGTATTCTCGGTTCCGCATCGGGATGGAACGAACGGCACCGTCCGCAGCACCAAGCCTCTCAGCTATGCCGGAAGCATTATTGACGGCTTTACGCTGACCTTTAAGGACGGTAAAGTAACGGATTTTACCGCAGAAGTCGGGCAGGATAAGCTGGAATCGTTATTGTCCATGGATGAAGGGGCGGTATCGCTCGGGGAGGTGGCGCTGGTTCCCCACCGCTCCCCGATCTCGGAAAGCGGCATTCTCTATTACACCACCCTGTTCGACGAGAATGCCTCCTGCCATCTGGCGCTGGGCGCCTCGTACGCCTTCACGCTGGAGGGCGGCACGGCGCTTACGACGGAGCAGCTCATAGAGCGCGGGATGAACCAGAGCCTCATTCATGTCGATTTCATGATGGGCTCGCCCGAAATGAACATTGACGGCATTTTGGAGGATGGCACGGCCGAGCCGATCTTCCGGAATGGCGGATGGGCATAAATAGCCCGTAGTGTGAGCTTCCCGGATTCAAAGGCCAGACACCTTCCAGATCACCCGGGCATAGGCCCGGTTCCTCCTCCAAAGCGAGGCGGGAACCGGGCTATTTGCGCGCTTTGGGCAGATGCCAATCTTCTGCTCTACCCTGTTTCATACCTGGTCAGAGTCTATTTTCGAATTTTGTTCAATTTATAGACACAAAATTGTTGATTTTAATTCACGAAAATGTCACAATAGAGATGTGGAAATCACTTATTCCAAGGAGGCGGTTGCAATGATGAAAGATCCGCATTCGAGTGAGGTCGAACGGGTCGAAGTGGATGAACAGGATGATGAGCCTATTTACGAGAATCGCAATAAGGCCGCCAACGCGGTCAAATATACGGCTTACGTCATGCTGTTTTTCGGTTTCCTGTACTTTTTGGTTGCTTTTATTCTTCCGATGTTCGAATGACCTTCCTTTTTTCACTAATAAAATTCGAAAACGCTTACGGCTACTCCCGGATCTCTTTACGGTGCGGTGAAACAGCCGTTTTATTTTGTTGTCTTGGCCCATATTTTCTGAATCCATGTTGCCGCTGCCGGTGTCCAGACCGGTTCGATCCGGGCCTTCAGCCAGGCAATGGCTTCTTCCTTGTCCCCGGCGAACGGTGCCATTCCGCTCTCGCGCATCCAGTGGGCAGCTGTCTCAAACGACGTGCTGTTCCAGCCGTTCTTCTCGCCGTCGGCATTAAGCCGGGGACGGACGCCGGAAATGACGATATCCACAGAGCCTTGAAGCTCGTTTAAGGCATTGTCAAAAGCGGTCTTCTTCTCCTTGGCTTTCATTTCTGCGGATGCCCGAAGCTGACGCGTCTCTATGCCTTCATTTTCCTCAATGATTTCAAGGATTGTAAGCGCTTCTCTGCCGGACAAGCCGTTGTCATACCGTTCTTTAAGCGTAAGAGCACTTCCGAACGCGGCGGCAAAATAGGGAAACCACTCCCTGGCCACCAGCACCGCCTTTTTCTTCAAAAACTTACCGTAAGCCGCTGTGCCTTCTCCCGGGAACCGGACGCGCCACTTCCACGGATCAAGCTCCGTATCGGTATGCCAGTCCTCTTCTCTGGTCAGTCCTTTAAGCGAAGGATGCTCCGGAATAAGGGGCGCAAGCGGCAGTAGCCCGATGTTCGCCACAAGTTCAGCGGCATCGCCGAATGTAAAAGGCGCTGCCGCTTTGGTTTCATTTTCCAATAATATCCTCTCCTCAGTCGTTGTCTTCATTTCATTCCCTGAACTGGTCAATGCCCGCCAGAAAAGCATGAATTGTCGCGGACAGGCTGACGTTTAAATCAAGCGAAATACTAAAGCCTCCCTTCTGCTCCAGTGATGCGAAGCCGTGCAGGATGCTGCGAAGTCCCCTTACGGCATGCAGTTCTCCCTGCTCGCCAAGCCTGTAGGGTTCAAGTACGCAGGTGATCAGCTTCAGCACACGGTCCCCTTCTTCGATCAGCTCGGCGTTATCCGCATCCGGGGCCTGAAGCGTCATCTCATACAGCCCGGGATGCTGCTTGGCAAATGCGGCATAGCCCTTCCCCATCGCAAGCACAGCGTCGCTGCCGCTTAATCCCTGCGATGCTGAAGACATCGCCTCATAGAGCTGCTTCAGACCGTGTACGGCAAGCTGCGTACGCAGCCCGGCCAGTCCGTCAATGTGATTATACAACGAGGGGGGGCGTACGCCCAGCCTGGCGGCCAGAGCAGCCAGCGTTACCCCCTCCATTCCCTGCTCGTCGGCAATTTCCGCGGCCGCCATGACAATTTTGTTACTACCTAGTCCCACTCTTGGCGACATGATTGAGCCTCCTTTTTTCTTGTGAAATGTGCTGCTGGGCTTTCGCAATCGCGGCGCGCAGCCGTTCTCCCGGCTGTTCAAGCAGATTTCCATGTCCCACCGCCAGCACCGAAGGATTCAGCTTCTCTATCCTGACGGCGCTCTCCAGTGCGGTTTCTTTATTCCAGGTTGCCATCGCTGGAAACGGAAACAGCGGCACCCGTATTCCGGATACAGCAACGCCGCGGAAGGTCTGCATCGCATCGCCCGCGATAACGGCCCCGCTTCTGCGGTCGAAGAAGGACATCGATCCGGGAGTATGACCCGGTGTGGCAATCGCCGTCAGCGAACCGATTTCGTCGCCATCACTAGTTAACTGATCGGGGACGCTCGTTACGTTCCTCGGCACCCCGCCCCGGACCGGAGTTTCCGGCTCGCCTGGCCGCAGCGTGCGGTCGCCGCGCAGCAGCGCCGAGTCCCTCTCGGATATATACAGGTCCACCTGGGGAAGACGCTGCTTCAAAGCATCCACCGCCCCGACGTGATCGTCATGCGCATGGGTCAGCACGATTCGGGCCAGCGGCTTGCGAAGCGACTCGGCGGTGCGGAGAATGCCCTCCAGACTGAAAGGCATCCCTGCATCTATCAGCGTCAGATCCTTTTCCTCTTCTACAATATAGCAGTTCACCGGAAACAGACGCGGCATCCAGGTCAGTTGAAGCAGCTGGCCGTTACGCGTTACTCTCATCATATCCCCTCCAGGAAAACTAATGTTATTAGTTATATTTTAAACTAATGATATTAGTAAATCAACAGTTTTTATCCGTTGACTTTGCCCTTGGGGTAAGGTCTACAGTAGAGCTGAACAAAGTATCCTTACTTAAAGCATGTAGTCCGTATAAAAAGATGAAGAATGGAGGCGAACTTTTGCTGTCGATTGGAGAATTCTCGAAGATATGCGAAGTATCTGCAAAAACGCTTCGATATTATGATGAAATCGGATTAATTCATCCGGATGAGATTAATGCTGACAACGGGTACAGGTATTATTCCATCAGCCAGCTAAAAAAGATGCTCTTTATCAACCGCTTGAAATCTTACCAATTCTCTCTGGAAGAAATCAAAGCCATTCTGGAATTGGAAGAGGATCAATCGGGTGAGAAGCTGTATTCTGCCCTTAGCCGCAAGAGGCGGGAAATAGAGCAGCAGATTAAGGCTTTGGACTATACCCTGAAGCAAATGAGTAATGATATTTCGAATTTGGAGAAGGGCATACCCATGATGTCACGCCTTGACACGATAGAAGTGCAGCTTGTTGAAACCCGGCCAATGAACCTCCTCTTTATCCGTCTGATGATGAGCAGCGACGATTACGCCAAAGGATACGGAAAGTATTTTAGCGGGCTGTATACTAAGATTGCTACTGAGAAGCTAACCTTGCTTGGTACGCCAATGACTATTTTTCACAGTCCTGAATACAATCCTGCCGGCAATGATACAGAGTTTGCTATCCCGATTAAAGAGGCTGTACAGGGAACGAGAGCGCTGCCTGGGGGCCTTTGTGCGCGGTCGGTGTTAAAGGGTTCCTATTCAGAGTTGACATCGGTATACGCCAAGCTGAGGGAATGGGTTGAAAATGAAGGCTATAAGCTGGTGGAATCGCCATATGAGGTATATGTAACCGACCCCAATCAGGTGACCGTTTCTGAGGATTTGGTTACCAAGGTATATTTTCCTGTACAAAAGTCTATTTAGAGAGGGACCTATGATGCAAAGAAACTATTGGCCAACTAAAGAGTGGCTATCTGCCGACCCGGCGGCTCTGGGAATGGACGCTGAGCTGCTTTCCGAGCTTGAACCTGTCATACAATCGGAGTACAGCAATATAAACGGTATTGTTGTTGCAAGAAACGGATATATTGCTTATGAAAAATATAATCATGGCTATGGACCGGATGATCCGCACCATGTAGCCTCTGTCACGAAAAGTATAATCTCCGCCCTCATTGGCATTGCCATAGATGCAAAATATATCAAAAGCACCGACCAGAAGGTGCTCGATTTCTTCCCCGAATATGTTCCGGCTACTGCGGACAGGCAGAAACGGGAAATCACCATACGGCATCTACTCACGATGACCGCTCCCTATCCATTTGAGGACTGGCACGAACCGCTGGACAAGCTGTGTATAGAGCCTGACTGGGTAAAATATACTCTGGATATGCTTGGTCAACAGGGAAGTATCGGAGCCTTCAAGTATTCCACCGCAGGGGCGCACCTCCTTTCAGCCATCATCACCCGCAGCACAGGGACAAGCGCCCGTGAATTTGCCAACGAACGCTTATTTAAACCGGTCGGCATGAAGGAAATCCCGGATTATGAAATGAACTCCTTCGGGTTTGAGGATTTATTCGGGAAAGCTGTGAAAGGATGGGTCAAAGATCCTGGCGGCAACTCCACAGGAGGATGGGGACTGACACTCACCCCCCGCGATATGGCGCGTTTTGGTGTGCTATATCTGAACCATGGCATCTGGGACAACAGCCAGATTATTCCGGGGACATGGATTGACGAAACGACAGCGATGAACCCCCATCATTACGGTTATCTGTGGTGGCTGCGTGAGGAGGACGGAGTTTGTGCCTACTTGGCACTGGGCGATGGCGGCAATGTCATTTGCTGTATCCCGGATAAGAATCTGGTCATTGCCATTGCATCCGAATTCGCCTTGAATGCCCGTGATCGGTGGACACTGATTAAGGAATGCGTTATCCCGGCTGTAATAGACTAAACCTGTTGGCATGGAGTTGTCCGAAAAGCTGGAGCAGCAACCTGGGCCGCTGGAGCGTTCGCATTGTTGGGATTGAAGTTCAGCGTCTGGGAAAGGAGCTAAAGTGCAGGTTTTTCAAATCCGAATCCTTCATATATCGAGAAAGCCTGAATTTATGCAGGAATTTGAGGCCGCATGAGCTGAATACAAGACGGAGTGGAGGAAAAAACTGTATCTCCGCAGGTGCGTGATGCAACGGGTGTTCTCACGCGGCCAAAAGGTGCACAATTTCAGGCTTTCTTCCTGACCCGCATCATCATCCGCATCATCCCCGGCACCCGGATTCCCCGTAGCGGACCATCCCCCGTATTCCCCCCGCCTGATTCCCGCCTCAAACCTAAAGGGCGCCGCCGAAGCCATTTCCATGGCTTACGGGACACCCTCCCTCCAGCTGCAAGCTTAGTCTATAATGCCGTCCTCCGGGTAATGGGCGACGATCTGCAGCCGGGCGGCGGCATCGGTGCGGGGGCGGCTGTCCGGGATGATTTCCGGATAACCGGCATGGAGCATGGCGACGATTTTCTCACCGAGCTTCACCCCGACCTTGCTGCGGAACTCCGGAGCATAGAGATAAGGGTCCGTCTTCCAGATGGTCCCGATCCCCTTCTCCCAGGCGGCCAACTGAAAGTTCTGCACAAGCGCCGACACCGCTGCGTAATCCTCATCCCATTCCCGCTGGCGCGGATCTTCCGGCATGACCACAAGCAGCGTCAGCGGAATGTTCGAGATATACTCCTTACGCTTTGCGGCAACCTCGGGGTCGGCGAAAGCGCGTTTCACGAATGAAAAAGCCGCCTCGGCGAGAAACCTGCTGCCATCGCCCTGAAAAGCGATAAACCGCCACGGCTCTCTCAGACCATGATTCGGCGCCCACACGGCGATATTCAGCAGTTCTTCCAGCACTCCTTCAGGAAGCGGATCGGGCTTGAATTGCTTGATGGAGCGCCGTTCCCTAATGGCGGCGGCCACGGCGGCCGGACTATCAGATACAGGCTTCATAGGCATTACCTCCAGCTCGGATTTAATGAGAATAATTATCAATTATCTTAGCGGATTTTTGCCCATTTGGCAAACCTGAGCAGCCTTCGGGACAGAGTGAAATCACATTGCACAAGAACGCAAAAACACCGCCCTCACGGACAGTGTTCCATGCCTCAGCCAAAACGGCCCATAATATATTCCTGAGTCATCGTATTCTCCGGGTTCGTAAATACTTTTTCCGTCATGCCGTATTCAATCAGCTGGCCGAGATAAAAATAAGCCGTAAAATCGGAAACACGGGCCGCCTGCTGCATATTATGCGTCACAATGACGATGCGCAGCTGCTCTTTCAGTTCTTTAATAAGCTCTTCGACCTTTCCGGTGGACACCGGGTCAAGCGCCGACGCCGGCTCATCCAGCAGCAAAATTTGCGGATTGACCGACAGCGCCCGCGCAATGCAGAGCCGCTGCTGCTGCCCGCCGGAAAGTGCCAGGGCTGAATCCTTCAGGCGATCCTTTACCTCGTCCCACAATGCGGCGCGACGCAGGCTGCTTTCCACAATTTCATCCAGCGCTTTCTTTCCCTTGACCCCGTGGTATTTCGGGCCAAAGGCGATATTCTCGTAAATCGATTTGTAAAAAGGATTCGGCTTCTGCCATACCATCCCGATCTTCTGCCTCAGCTTAATGACATCCGTGCCCGGCGCGTTGATGTCAACGCCGTCAATCCAGATGCTACCCTTGCTGGTCGAACCGGAAATCTCATCATTCATCCGGTTGAGCGACCGCAGAAAGGTCGATTTTCCGCAGCCGGAAGGTCCGATAAGCGCGGTAACCGACTTCTCGGGAAACGGCAGGCTGATGCCTTTTACCGCTTCATAAGTGCCGTAAAATATACTTAAATTCTCGGTCCGAAAATCCCTTTCCATCTTCGGCGCCTTCAAAATCTGCGGGGCTGTAAGTGTCGCTTCCATAATCTTCTTCTCCTCCTGATTAATTCATTCTTCGGGATGCGGTCAGTTTCCGGTAGATCAATCGGCCTACGTAGCGTGCAACCAGATTGAAGATGAGAACTGTGATGACCAGAACGGCTGAGGCTCCGGCGGCAATCTGGGCCGCATCGGGCGCAAGCCCTTCGCTGTTAATCTTCCAGATATGCACGGCCAGCGTCTCTGCCGGGCGGAACGGATTCAGCGGCGAGGACGGACTCAGCGGATTCCAGTTGCCGAAGTCCAGACGCGGGCTGCTCATCCCCGCCGTGAACATCAGGGCAGCGGCTTCGCCGAATACCCGGCCGGCGGACAGAATCGTTCCGGTAATAATGGCGGGCAGCGCCACCGGGAACAGAACCGTTGTGACGATCTTCCATTTGGACAACCCTAGCGCGAACCCGGCTTCCTTCTGCTGGGCGGGAACGCTGCGGAACGCCTGCTCGGTAATCCGCACCATCAGCGGCAGATTGAAAACGGTCAGGGCCAGCGCCCCCGAAACCAGGGAGAAGCCGAGGCCGAAAATATTAACGATCAACAATAGCCCGAACAAGCCGACGACGATTGACGGAAAGGAAGACAGAACCTCAACGATCAGGCGGATGAAGCCGGTGATTCTCCCCGGACGCGCATACTCGGCCATATAGATGCCGGCCCCAAGGCCCAAAGGCACGGTAATCAGCAGCGTCAGGATGAGCAGAAACAACGAGTTGAACAGCTGAGGCCCTATACCGCCGCCCTCGCGGATTTTACGCGGAGCCGATGTGAGGAAGTCCCAGCTGATGTGGCTCATTCCCCGAAACAGAATATATCCCAGCAGACCGGCCAGCACGGCGACGATCAACAGAGCCAAGGTTACGATAACAATAGTGGCGATCTTGTCGACGGCTCTTGCTTTCATCAGATCGACCTCCTCTTCTCCAGCAGACGGACAATGAATACGAATAAGAAGGTCATCAGCATGAGAACAAGCGCCATACTCCACAGCGCGTTATTATGCGGTGAACGCATTGTCGTATTGCCCATACCGAGCGTAATGACACTGGTCAGCGTAGATGCCGACTCAAACAGCGATTTGGGAATGAACGGAGCATTACCGATAACCATCTGAACCGCAAGCGCTTCGCCGAAGGCGCGGGCCATGCCGAGCACGACGCCGGTCAGAATCGCGGGAAGCGTGGTCGGAAGAATAACGCGCGAGATCGTCTGCCAGCGGGTTGCGCCAAGCGCAAATGAAGATTCCTTCAGATTCCGTGGAAGCGCGGACAGCGCGTCCGCCGCCACACTGGTAATCGTCGGCAGGATCATGACCGACAGCACAAGCGCTCCGGCCGCAACGCCGATGCCCTGCCCCGGGAAGACATTCCGCAGGAATGGAACGATGACGCTGAGTCCGACAAAGCCGTAGACGACGGAAGGAATGCCCGACAGCAGCTCGATGACCGGCTGAAGCAGCTTTTTCCCCCATCCCGGTACGATTTCGGTCATGAACAATGCGGCGCAAATGCTCAAAGGACTGGCGATTAACGCGGCCAGGAGAGTCGTGATAAAAGATCCCGCGATAAACGGCAGCGCTCCAAAAGTGGGGTTATCTCCTTCAGGGGACCATTTGGTCCCAAAAAAGAAATCCGCAAGGCTTACCTTATCGATGGCAAATGTTGAAATTCCTTTGGACGTCACAAAATACACCATGGATACGATGGAGATGATCAACAGAAGCACGCATAAGGACATGTAGGAGCGCCCGATAAGGTCTTCGATATGATGTTTTTCTATACGCGATTTGCGGTCCTGCACTCGCATAGTTTCGTTGTTCTGCACTTCAAATTATGTCCCTTCTCTTTAAAGTGAAAAGAGAGGCAGAAGAATTCCGCCTCTGATTCTATGGAAATTTTGGTGAAATTATCTGAATTACTTGTTCGTCACGTTGCCTGCGACGTCGCGGGAAACCTGCATTTTGCTGGCCGGAATATAGCCAAGATCGGTTACGTCGCCGTTTTGAACTTCATCGGTCAAGAAATAGTCCAGGAATGCTTTGACCATTTCATTCGGTTCGCCGTTGGTGTACATATGCTCATACGCCCATACCGGATATTTTCCGCTGACGACGTTGTCCACGGAAGGCTCAACGCTGTCATAGTTCAAGGTTTTAACCGAATCGTCGAGGTAGGACAGGGCCAGGTATCCGATGGCTCCCGGCGTTTCGCCGATCATCTTCTTGACTGTGCCCGAGGAATCCTCCTGGATGGAGCCTTTCAGGTCTTCCGTCTTCGTGCCAAGCGCAAATTTCTCGAAAGTGGCGCGTGTTCCCGAGCTTGCCGGACGGTTGATGATCTGGATCTTCTGATCCGCGCCGCCAACTTCTTTCCAGTTCGTTACTTTGCCGGTGAAAATATCAACCAGCTGCTGCTTCGTCAGATTGTCGACTCCTGCATCCGGATGGGCAACGGCCGCAATCGCGACAACCGCCACCTGATGGTCGACGAGCGCTTTCGCTTTGTCCTCGTCCGCATCCTTCAGCTTCTCTTCCGCGAACACGTCGGAGTTGCCGATATCCACTTGTTTCTCAGCTACTTGCGTCAGGCCCGTACCGCTTCCTCCGCCTTGTACTTGAATGTCCACGCCATTGTTCTGTTCCATAAATTTCTCCGCAACCTGTTCCACAAGCGGCTGAAGAGCCGTGGAGCCGGAAGCAAGAATCGAACCGCTGAGCTCTGCACCGCTTGTCTCTGTAGGCGCGTTGCTGCCCGCTGTGTTATTTCCCCCGTTGTTGCCGCAAGCCGAAAGTGCAAGGACACTTGTTAAAGCCAGTGCCATGATCCAGGATTTCTTAGAGCGCATTATTGTTTGTCTCCTCCTACAATTTGTGATAATAATTAGGCTCGTTCGCCCCTGACATGTTAATTGTAAAATCCCTTCGTTAGTTAAACCGCCTACTTGTGTAAAACGAACGATAAAAAAGGAAATAAAATATGTATAACGCTATAGAAATCATCTATAATAAATTGAAAAAGCCAGTGGATTTTGTCAAATCGGGGGAGTTATCCATGAATATATTAAAGCTGCAAATCGTAGTTCTTATTGAAAAATATAAAAAAGTGACGGATGTTGCCGCAGAGCTTGGCCTGAAGCAGCCCACCGTTTCATTTCATATGAAATCGCTGGAGAATGAACTGGGCACCCCGCTGTTTCAGAGCCGAAGCGGGCGCGTGCTGCTGACCGAAGCCGGCTATGCGCTCCACCAATATGCTGTTCGCATCGTTGCGCTGGCGTCCGAAGCCGAAAGAACGGTCAAGCAGACCGTCTCCCGCTCCAGGATCAAGCTGTCCATCGGAGCGTCAGCGGTTTCGGCCTCATACCTGCTTCCGGCAGCTTTGTCCGGACTCACCGCACAGTATCCCGAGACGGAAACAACGGTGGCGGTGGCGGATAACCGCGTCTTGCGCGAGCGGCTGCGGGGCCGCCAGCTTGAGCTGGCCGTCCTCCACGGCTATGAGCAAGCGGACGAATCCTTGCGGATAACCAGGTTTGCGGATGACGAAGCGGTGCTTATCTTTGCACCGGGACACCCTTTTGCAGCCAAGGATCATATCCGGCCGGAGACGATTTCACGGGAGCCGTGGATTCAGCATGCACCGGGAAGCGCTCTGCGCGAATTGGCCGACCGCTGGACCCAGCTGAACGGTGCGCGTCTGTGGAACAGGGCGGAGACGGACAGCGCGGAGGCGGTCAAGCAATGGGTCATCCAGGGCAACGCGCTCGCCGTTTTTTCCAGAATCGGCATTGCGGCGGAGCTTGAAGCGGGCAGCCTGGAATATCGTCCTCTTCCGGGTATTATGCCGGAACGGGCCGGTTTTTATTTAGCGTGGCGGAAAGATCATGCGCTGACCGAGATTCAGCAGGCTTTGGCGGACAGGTTGATTCACTAAGGAGAACCTCTCATAGCAAGAAAAAGCCAGGCTGATTGCAGCCCGGCACCTAAAGGAATGGCTTATTTTCGTCTTAAAGCTTCGGCTTCTCCGCCACCAGCACAAACGTCTTCGGAATCCCCTTGTCGAACACGTCCGAGGACAGATTCGGTTCTTCCACCAGCTTGTGGATATGCAGGCCGCTGCCTGCGGCCGCGGTCACAATCTCGCCGAGCGTCCATTTGCGCCAATATACGATGTCCGCATGCTCCCCGCTCTCTCCGCCTTCCGGCGAATATTTGGCGTAGGACACCCTTTTCTCTTCAAGCGACGTATCGAAGTAATCCCCTGTCACCTTATGCTTGCGGATTTTGGCGGTGGAGCCTCTGGAGGAAATCAGCTTGGTCGATACGGGATGAAAATCCCGGAGGACAAACCGCCCTCCCGGAGCAAGCAGCGAATGCGCCGTATCCATGAACGGTTTAAGGTCAGTAAAATAGTGCACGATCCCAAGCTCGGCAAACACAATATCGTACGCACCCAGCGGAACCGTCCCCGGCAGTTTTAATACGTCGGAAACCGTATAATCCAGCCGCACTCCCGCAGCTTCCGCCAGCTCGGATGCGTAACGCGCATTGCCTTCGGAGAAGTCGGCCACGGACACTTCGGCTCCAAGCAGTCCGAGCGCCACCGCCTTTACTCCGTTCGAGCCCATCAGGTTCATTATTTTCTTACCGCCCACTTCCCCGAAATAATCCATAAGCGGACTGAGCTTGGCGGAGGGATTATTCCTCAGCTTGGCCGCTGCTTCCTTCGCCGTTCCAAACCGGCTCGTCCACGCGCTGTATGTATCCTCGTTCCACAGCTCTTCGCTGATGGAGGAAGTCACCTCCGAATCGGGTTTCTTGCCATCCTTATGACTGTCATACATTACATAATGCTCCTTCGCGTCGTTTCTCAATTAATATCCAAGTACCGGTGAACTGACCGGTTCAAGAAGCGTTTTCCGGCAAAGTCCGGGCTTCCTGTTCGCGGCTGTCTCTCCGCCTTGCCTCCCTGGCCGCACTCCTCGCCCCCATATACAGATAAAAGGCAAGACCGCCGAGCACAAGCACACCGCCGAACCATTGCTGACCGGACAGGCGCTCTCCCAGCAGCAAATAGGCCAGAATGCACGCCCCTACCGGTTCTCCAAGAATATTCATGGACACGGTAGTAGCCGATGTATACTGCAGCAGCCAATTGAACAGGATATGCCCGAATACGGTCGGCACAATGGCAAGCAGTGTGAAGATGCCCCATTCCCCTGGCGGATAGTCAAAGAAAGCGATGCCCGCCGCCAGATTATACAGAGCGAACACGGCTGCGGCGATGATGAAGACAAACAGGCTGTACAGGTATGACGGCATCCGGACCACCAGCTTTTTGCCAATGAGCAAATGTACGGCCACCGCCACCGTGCCGAATATGGACAGCAGGTCGCCCTTCAGGTTGTCCGAGGACAATCCGATGTCTCCCCAGCCGATCAAGACGACGCCGGCAATCGCCACGCCGAGTCCGGCAATGGCGGCCGCCGCGCTGCGCTCTTTGTACAGGATGTAGGACCCGATCATAATAAACACAGGCTCAAGCGCCATAATCATCGTGGAGCTGGCGACGGAAGTGTACTCCAGCGACCCCATCCACAGTAAAAAATGGAGGGCCAGCATGCAGCCGGAGGCCGTCAGCAGCAGCCAGTCCTTCAGGCTCAGGGCCGACGCCGCTCCGCTGTACGGACGGACGAAGGGAACCATCAGGAGCGAGGTGAACAGCAGCCGGTACATTCCCTGCACGGAAGCCGGAGCCGAGGACCATTTGATAAAAATGGCGGAAAAAGAGATGGCAACAATCCCGGTCAGCATAAGCAGAGGTACGGGGATTGGCGGTTTTTTCGTATTCATGAGGCAGCTTTCCTTTCCATTTGCGTCGGGTGAATATAGCACTTCTGAATAATTTAACGCAGACAGCGGAAAAAATCAGCCTTTTTTTTGAAAATCCGAAAGATTTATCTCCGTCTTCCCGGCTTCACGGTTTCAGCACAACCTTGATGCAATCCTCCTCCTTCTCGCTGAACACCTGGTAAGCATGGGCTGCATGATCCAGCGGAACGCGATGGGTGATGATCTCGGCCGGGTCGAACTTGTTCTCCTTGATCATTCGGTACAGCAGGGGCATGTAGTGAATAACGGGAGCCTGTCCCATTCTCAGCGTAATGTTGCGCTCGAACAGATGCCCCAGCGGGAACATGTTGTACGTTAATCCGTATACACCGGTCAACTGGATCGTTCCGGATTTCCGGACAACCTTTGATGCGATATTAACGGCGTTCAGCGAGCCGCCCTGAAGCTTCAGCGCCGTTTCAACCGCTTCAAGTACGGACTTCTTGGCGTCAAGACCGACACAGTCAATGACCACGTCCGCCCCGCCGCGTGTAATTTCCTTCAAATGAGTGACCAGATCCTTCACTTCGTCAAAGTTGAATGCCTCTACATTGTTCGTTCGCTGCGCGTGCTTAAGCCGGTACGGAACGTTGTCCACCGCGATAACGCGGGAAGCGCCCTTCATCCAGGCAAACTTCTGGGTCAGCAGGCCGACAGGGCCGCACCCCAGAACAATAACGGAATCTCCGGGCTTGACGCCCGCATTCTCGACGCTCCACCAGGCGGTCGGGAGAATATCCGAGAGGAAGAGCAGCTTCTCGTCCTCCATCTCCGCATCCTCCGGCACGACAAAAGGGCCAAAGTTCCCGTAAGGCACCCGCAGCAGCTCAGCCTGTCCGCCGGCATAACCGCCGTACGTCTCCGAATATCCGAGATATCCGCCTGTATCCTTCGCGTCATTCGCGTGATCGCACTGGCTCTCCATTTCATGCTTGCAAAAATAACACTGGCCGCACGCCACAGTAAACGGAATGATAACGCGGTCGCCTTTTTTTACCTTGGTTACCTCGGGACCGGCTTCCTCGACAATGCCCATCGGCTCATGCCCGATTACGTAATTGTCATACATCCCCGGGATATTCCCGTTGTAGATATGCAGGTCCGAACCGCAAATAGCGGTTGAGGTGACCCGGACGAGAATATCGTCCTTTTTTTCAAGCTTGGCGTCGGCGACATCCTTGACTTTCACTCTCTTCTTGCCCTGGTAGGTAACTGCTTTCATGCTGGAATTTACTCCTTTGGAAGAATGTTTTGTTCAAGCTATTTTTATGTTATAACCCGAACAGGGTATCTCTATCCAAGGAAATGTGAACATCAAAAAGGTGCTAAAATACTGTTTGCCCGCAAGAAGACGCACACTGGAACGTTTCCCGGGCTGCACAGCCGAATGGGTCCCGGCCACCTCAGAATATCACCTCGCTCGCGGGCTTCAATGTAACGAAGCGTCCTCCGAGCACTCCGTTATGATGGCGCACGATTTCTTCGCCGGAGAGCCGTCCATTGTCAAATGTGCTGTGGGCATCCTGGACAAGAACCGTAGAGTAGCCAAGGCTGAATGCCCGGCGGCATGTCGAGTCGAGACAAAATTCGCTTTGCATGCCCGCGATAATCAGATGGGTAATCCCCTGACGCTGCAATTCTTCGTGAAGTTCCGTAAGATGAAAGGCATCCCAGGTCGGCTTCTCAATAATCTTTTCCCCGGGCAGCGGAGTAACTCTGGAGCTGATCTGCCATGTAGGCAATCCCTTGGTGTATTCCTGATCCTCCGTATGTTGTATAAAAATCACCGTTGTCCCACTCCTTCGCGCCCTGCCGAGAAGCGATACGATCCGTTCCATTACTCCTTCTTCGTCATGCAGCTTTATCCCTGGATAGGAGAACATCGCCTCCTGAACATCGACCAGAATGAGCGCAGTTTGTGAATCAGCCATCTTGGTTGCCTCCTCCGTTTTTATATAGCCTAAATTATAACAGGAAACAGGGTGTACGGTCTTTTCCTTCCACCTTGTATGTTACACTGAAATTATACTGAGGGAGGAGTGAGAGAATTGAAGAAGATTCTGGTGCTTGGAGGTACCCGTTTTTTTGGCAAAAGGCTGGTGGAACGATTGCTGGAGAATGTGGATAACGAGGTTACGATGCTGACGCGGGGCCATGCGCCCGATCTGTGGGGAGATCGGCTCCGCCGCGTCCATGCCGACCGCACCCACCCCGAAATGCTGGCTTCAGCGGTTGGGGATCAAGTCTGGGATATCGTCTATGATAATATTTGTTATTCGCCGGATGAAGCCGCAGCCGCATGCCGGATATTTAAAGACACCGCGAAGCGGTATATCCTGACCTCCAGTCTGTCCGTCTATGACCCGAGGCCGGAAATATTGACAGAAGACAGGTTTGATCCTGCTGTTTACCCGCCACAAGCCGGAGGAAGAGAGGATTTCTCCTATCCGGAGGGAAAAAGGCTGGCCGAAGCGGTGTTCATTCAGCAGGCAGCGTTTCCTGTGGCTGCCGTCCGGTTTCCGATTGTGCTGGGCAAGGATGATTACACGAAAAGACTGCATTTTCATATCGAGCATGTCCGCCGCGTGGAGACAATGGGAATCCCGAACCCGGAAGCACGCATTTCCTTTATCCGTTCGGATGAAGCTGCGGATTTCCTGCTGTGGCTAGGCTGCTCCAATGTGACGGGACCGGTCAACGCGTGCTCCCAAGGCTCTGTAACCATTAGGGATTTAATCTCTATAATTGAAGCGGAAGTGGGGAAGAAAGCTATAATTCGGGAGCAGACGGCGGATGAGCATATGTCTCCGTTTGGCATCCCGCAGTCGTGGCATATGGACACGGCCAAAGCGGCAGCGGCA